>JBGSKF010000149.1:0-8225 GCA_041741375.1 Gemmatimonadales bacterium
AACCACGAGGACAGTGACATCGCTACTTGTGACCATATCGGAGAACCGCGACCCATCCACCAAGCGAAGGCGTTCAATCCGCCCATCCGAGGTGACCACGATCGCCACAATGGCTGTCGCGACACAGAGGACGAGTGCCAGGAGAACGGGGCGTCGCACCATAGCTCCCTGATGGATCTCCGTTACCGCGAGGAGACCACTACCGCGAGGAGACCACTAATCTAGCGAGTAAAAGAGCGGCTGTCAAGAGTTCATTTCCACCAACCCGCCACAACTTTTCGTCAGGTGGCCACCACCGGCAGGTGACCCTCCCAGGAGGGCTGGGGGAACACCAGAATCTGTGCCTGCGGGATCCCGTCTCTTCGACACCCGTCACCACATCGCGAGGCAGCGGATCCGCCGTGGCAATCTCGTGACCGTTCGCTGTGCTCCTGGATGGCTGGCCTTCCGACCGGAGCCAGGTCTGCCGGTGTCGGCAGGAAGGCCGACATGATGTTGCGTCGGGCGGGCATGGGCTCACGGGATTGCGTCGTCGGCTGCGCCTCCTCGCAATGACAGCTCCGATGAGCTGCCCCTCAGGGTTGGCCGCGCGGAGCGAGCCGGCTTCACCCTCACACTTCACACTTCAAACTTCCCCCAGCCCCTCCACCACGCGACGCACCGCCCGCACCCCCTCGACCAGCCGGGGCCCCGGCCGACCGAGAAACGGCTCGCCGATGCAATGCACCTGACGGCGTTGCACGAAACCCAGCGCCTGCCACGCCGGATTCCGGAGCACCACCTCGGGGCGGTACTTCGCCGGATCAACCCCGCACCAGGAGAGGATCACGGCGTCGGGTGCCGCCGTGGCCACCTCGTCGTCGCTCATCGGTCGGCTCTTCACCTCCTCGTGTGCGAGCGTGGCCCGGGCACCGGCGGCGGCGAGCACGTCGGTGGCCCAGGAGAGCCGACCCGGCGTGATGACCGGCTTGGGCCACCACTGCACCAGGAGAGTGGGTGCATCCGGCGGCAGTGGCGGCGCGTCGAGAGCATCGCGCATCGAGAGCACCACCGCGTCCGCCCGGTCCGGGACATCGAGCAGCTTCCCGATCTCCCGGATGTCCCGGTAGACATCATCGAGGCTCACCGGCTCCAGAACCAGACAGGGGAGCCCCGCGGCCTCGAGACCCTCCACGACCTTCTCATGGCCCGGGACCGTGAGGGAGGCGAGGACCAGGTCGGGCTTCAAGGCCGTCACCTTCTCCACGTCGATCTGCAGATCGGGACCGACGCGAGGGAGCGGATCCACGACCTCGGGAGGCCAGTCGGAGTGGTCATCCACACCCACGAGGAGGTGGGCACACCCGAGAGCGTGGACGATCTCGGTGTTCGAACAGGCGAGGGAGACGACGCGCATGGTGAACCGGAACCTACCCGCAAATGGCTCGACCGTGCCAGCTGGGGCCGGATGGGGTCCTGTGTGCGGTCGAGGGTCGGGTCCTTCGGAACCACGAAAAGGCACGAAAAAACACGAACAACTGCCTTCCCCTTCAGCTCACCCGGATCCGGCTCTCCCGGGTTTTGCGTAGGTCGGGCCTGGCGTGGCCCACGAGAGGAAAGCGGGTCACGCGGAGGCGCGGAGCCGCGGAGGGGAGAATATTCAACCTGGAAAGGACACGAACGGGGATAGGGGGGGGACTCTTTTCGTGTCCTTTCGTGTATTTCGTGGTTCCAGCCCGTTCCGGATGCGCCGCAAGCGGCGCACCCACTGAACCCTGAAAACTCCGGTCCCTGCCCTTACCTTTCGGCATGGACCACGACGATTTCATCCGCTTCGTCACGAACCTGGTCGACGTGACCGGCCCGACGATCATGTCGGTCTATCGCTCGCCCGCCCTGGCGGTGTCGTGGAAGGGAGACCAGTCTCCGGTCACCTGGGCCGACACCCGGGCCGAAGAGCTCATGCGCGACGCGATCCGCACCCGGTGGCCGGACCACGGGATCATCGGCGAGGAATACGGCGAGGAGCGTCCCGACGCCGAGTGGGTCTGGGTGCTCGACCCGATCGACGGCACCCGCGCATTCGCCGCGGGATGTCCCCTCTTCGGAACGCTCATCGGACTTCTGCAGGGGGGTGAGCCCCGCTTCGGCGCCATCCACCTCCCTGCCCTGGGCGACCTCTACCTCGGCGACGGCGCCGTCACCACCTGCAACGGGACTCCCGTCCGCACCAGGCCCTCGGAATCCTTGGCCGAGTCCACCCTGCTCTGCACCGACACCCTGAGCCCCGCGGAACACCAGGATGGACCGGCCTTCGATCGTCTGCTCCGTTCGGTGCGGCAGGTGCGCACCTGGGGCGACTGTTTCGGCTACACGCTGGTGGCGAGCGGCGGCGCCGACCTCATGCTCGATCCGGTCATGAACCGGTGGGACCTGGCGGCGCTCATTCCGGTGATCCGCGGGGCGGGCGGCGTCATCACCGACTGGCAGGGCCGGGATCCCGCGCGGGGGACCTCCGCCATAGCGGCCGCCTCGACGGAGCTGCACGCCGAGGCGCTCGCAGCCCTCCAACCCTGACACGAGAGGAGGTGTCCGGTGCGCCCGAAACTCGGTTCCCCTTTCCTGATCCTTGCCGTCGCATGCGGCGGAGGTGGCGACGGGTCCGCTGAGCCAGGACCGACACCGCGCCCACCCCCGGGACCCTCACCCGGTCTCACGATCGAGCTTGTCACCGGAGGCCTGAACTTTCCCCTCGGCCTGGTGAGCCCTCCCGGCGATCCCCGCCTCTTCGTGGTCGAGAAGGACGGGCGCATCCGCATCGTTCGGAACGGTACACTCCTTCCCACTCTGTTTCTGGATCACCGCGCGTCGGTGTCCACCACGGGGGAGCGCGGACTTCTCGGCCTCGCCTTCCATCCGGAGTTTGCAACCAACAAGCTCTTCATTCTCAACTCCACCGATCCCACGGGCCGGACGGTGCTTTCCACCATGCGGGTGTCCACCACCGACCCTGACCGCGCCGATCCCGCCACCGAGGTGATCGGCCTCACGGTGGATCAACCGTTCAGCAACCACAACGGGGGCGACGTCGCCTTCGGACCCGATGGATTCCTCTACGCCGGCCTGGGTGATGGCGGCGGCGCGGGTGACCCGCAGAACAACGGCCAGCGTCCCGCGACCCTCCTGGGAGCCCTGCTCCGGCTCGCCGTGGATCCCTCCACCGGCATGATGCAACCCGCACCCGGCAATCCCTTCGCCGGGCAGGCCGGGAGCCGGCCCGAGATCTGGGCCATCGGCCTCCGCAATCCGTGGCGGTTCAGCTTCGATCGCGCCACCGGCGATCTCTACATCGCCGATGTCGGTCAGAACCGGCGGGAAGAGATCAACGTGGCCCGAGCCGCGGATGGGGGGGGCCGGGGCGCCAACTACGGCTGGAATGTGATGGAGGGGACGCTCTGTTTCAGTCCCTCGACCAACTGCAACCGGGCGGGGCTCGTGGAGCCGGTGCTGGAGTACGACCACTCCCGCGGCTGTTCCGTCACCGGAGGGCATGTATACCGCGGGAGCGCAATCCCGGAGGAGGCCGGAGTCTATTTCTATGGAGACTTCTGCACCGGCCAGGTCCGGAGTTTCCGCCTGCAGGGCGGCAGCACGACCGAGGTTCGGGACCGCCCCGAACTCGACGTGCCCGGCAACCTCACCAGCTTTGGTCTCGATGCCGCGGGAGAACTGCATCTGCTGGTGGTGAGCGGAGGGAGCGGCCAGCTGTTCCGAATGGCCAGAGCCCCGTGACCGAGTCCGACCTGGCCCGGGGGCCCCTCGACCTCGCCGAACTGGCCGCCTGGAGGAAGGCCATTCCAGACTCCATCCACTTCGGCACTTCGTCCTGGACCTACCCGGGATGGGAGGGCCTGGTCTATCACCGGCCCTATCCCACGCGCAGTGCCGCTGCCCTGTTGCTCGACGAGTACACCCGCTTCCCCCTCTTCACAGCAGTCGGTATCGACTCGACCTTCTACCGTCCCCCCTCGGCGGCGACCTTCACCTCCTACGCGAAGCACCTCCCTCCCGGGTTCCCCTGCATCAGCAAGGTGTGGGACCGGATCACGGTACACACCTGGAGCGGCAAACGGGGGGGGAGCCACGAACCGAAGGGGGAGCCCAATCCGGACTTTCTCTCGGTCGAGCGGTTTCTGGAGGAAGTTCACGGCCCGGCGATGGAGCATTTCCGGGAGCATCAGGCGGTGTTCATCTTCGAGTTCCAGCAGATCGCGGATGACGACATGACCCCCGAGCGGTTTGCCGGGCGGCTCGACCACTTCTTCAGCCGGATTCCTCGGGATGTGGCCTACGCAGTGGAAATCCGCAATCCGGAGTTTCTCCATCCGGCGTACTTCGCGGTGCTCCGGGAGCATGGCGTGGCCCACCTGGTCAATTCCTGGACCCGCATGCCCTCGATCGGCGCACAGCTCGACCTGGCCGACGTGATCACGGCGGGCTTCGTTATTGCCCGGGCCCTGCTCCGTCCCGGGCGCACCTACCACGAGGCGGTGGACGCGTTTGCACCCTATGACGCGATCCAGGAGCCCCAGCCGGCACTCCGGCACGACCTGGTCCGACTGGCGCGGATGGCGAGGGATCTCCGCATCCCCGCCTGGATCCTGGTCAACAACCGAGCGGAGGGAAGCGCCCCGCGGACGATTGCGGCTGTGGTGCGGACGTTGGCGGAGGAGGGGGCACGGCGTAGGACATAGGACGTAGGACATAGGACGTAGGACATAGGACGTAGGACATAGGACATAGAGAACGTGGCACCTGGCGACCAGGCCGCGCCACGCCACGGATTCACCTCAGGACACTTCCGGGGTCCGATGTCGCACGGAGCCGTCATTCCGGCGAACGCCGGAATCCACTTTTCCCCCGATGACGCAGCCTTGTCGAGCAGGACTCACCACGCGGGAAGCACCCACCGGCTCCTGGGTGCGTGCATCAACGAGGTCCAGGACGCGTTTTTCCGGTCCGTGAGCAGGCCCGACCCAGTGTTATGCTGGATTCATGCAGGCGAAACCCAGACTGTTGCAGGCAGTCCGGCAAACCATGCGGCTCCGGCGGATGAGCCCACGGAGCGAGCGGGTTTACCTGGCGTGGATCCGCCGTTATGTGCGCTACCATGGGCTCCGCCACCCAGCCGAAATGGGGGAGCGGGAGGTCGCGGCGTTTCTGACCTTTCTGGCGGTGGAGCGGGGCGTGGCGGCGGCGACCCAGCGGCAGGCACTCTCGGCGCTGCTGTTTCTCTATCGCGCAGTTCTGGGGGTTGAGGTCGGGTGGGTGGATGGGGTTCGTTGGGCTCGGCCGCGGGCGCGCCTGCCGGTCGTTCTGACGCAGGAGGAGGTGGGTCGGGTCCTCGCCGGGTTGGCGGGGACGCCCCGGCTGGTGGCGATGCTGTTGTACGGCAGCGGCATGCGTCTCCTGGAGTGCCTGACGTTGCGGGTCAAGGATGTAGATCTGGAGCGAGGGGAGATCCGGATCCGGCGGGGGAAGGGCGGGAAGGATCGGGTGACGGTTCTGGCGGAATCGGTCCGGGAGCCGCTTCGCAGGCATCTCGAGGCGGTGCGGGTGTTGCATGGGAGGGATCGGGAGGCCGGGGGAAGCGCTGTCGTGCTGCCGGATGCACTGGCTCGAAAGTACCCCGGCGCGGCCACGAGCTGGGTGTGGCAGTGGGTGTTCCCGGCCACACGCCGGTACGTGGACCGCCTGACGGGAGCTCGGCGGCGGCACCATCTGGACCCGTCGGTGATTCAGCGGGCGGTGGCGGCCGCGGTCCGGCGGTCGGGGGTCACGAAGCGGGCCACCTGTCATACCTTGCGGCACAGTTTTGCGACGCACCTGCTGGAGAGTGGGTATGACATTCGGACGGTTCAGGAACTGCTGGGGCATTCGGATGTCCGGACCACGATGATCTACACGCACGTGCTGAACCGGGGGGGCCGGGGGGTGCGAAGCCCCGCAGACGCCCTGGGGGTCGTGTGAGGGTTCCGGCGGCTCCTGTCCCCCCGCAGTGTTCTGGGATTAGCTTGCGGATGGCGCGATTCTGGTGCAGTATACTTGAAACCGACAAGTTAGGCGCCAACCGAAACCTCTACACAGGAATTACATTCTCTTCATGGACAGCCACCCAATGGTCGTGAAGGAGCAGGTCGCACTCTGGCCGGACCACGCGAGCGCGGAGGACCCGGATTTCCTCGAGCGCCAGCTGATTACCTATATCGGTAACAAGCGGGCTCTGCTCGGTCCGATCGGGCAAGCCGTCGCATTGGTGAAGCGCCGCCTTGGGCTCGAGAAGCTGCGCTCTTTCGACGCATTCAGTGGCTCTGGCGTGGTGTCCCGCTTCCTCAAGGCGCACTCCACCCACGTGGTGGCGAACGACATCGAAGACTACGCGACGATCGCGAGTACGTGTTACCTCAGCAATCGCAGTAGCGTCAACTGGAAACTCCTCGACCATTGGGTCAAGGAGCTAAACGCCAAGGTCTCCAACTCGGGACTTGAGCGCGGATTCATCGAAGAACTGTATGCTCCCAAGAACGACGATTCCATCACCCCCGATGACCGAGTGTTCTACACACGCGCCAACGCCCAGCGGCTCGACAGCTACCGCCGTCTAATCGAGCACGCACCCGAGGACTTGAAGCCGTTGCTGCTCGGACCACTCATCAGCAGGGCCTCGATCCACGCAAACACGGCAGGTGTGTTCAAAGGCTTCTACAAGAACAAGCACACTGGTCTGGGGCAGTTCGGTGGCAGTGGGTCGGACGCACTGTCTCGGATCACCGGACAGATTGTGCTTGAGCGTCCGATCCTGAGCCGTTTTGAGTGCGACTATGAAGTCATTCAGGAAGATGCAAATGCGGCTGCGCGCCAGGTTCACAATGTGGATCTCACCTACGTAGATCCGCCTTACAACCAGCACCCCTACGGCTCGAACTACTTCATGCTGAACTTCTTGGTTCGCTACGAGCGACCCGCGGAGGTCAGTCAAGTTTCTGGGATTCCGACTAACTGGCGGCGCTCCGGGTACAACGTCCGGTCGCGCTCCTTGCAGCTCCTCCGCGATCTACTCGAATCAGTCGACTCCCGGTATCTCCTGGTGTCTTTTAACAACGAAGGCTTCATCTCCCCACCTGAGATGCGTGAAATGCTTGAACGCCTCGGATCGGTGACGGTCTTTGAAACCGCGTACAACGCTTTTCGAGGTAGCCGTAACTTCAACAACAGGCCAATTCACGTTACCGAGCAACTCTTCCTTGTGGAGCGGAGATAGCACTGAATGGCGAGAAAGCACCAGCTTCGTGGTCAGCGATCGGGCACGGTCATCAACACCACGTCTAAGAGTCAAGAGTCGGACGTCACAAAGGCCCTCCTGCGCGTTGTTGATCACCTGACTACTTCGTTTGGGGCAAAGGTTAGCCTCGTCCACGAACGGCAGTGGCTGCTTCGGGATATCGTGTCAGAGCTGCGCGGCACGTATCCCAACGTCGACTTCCATCACCATTTCGATAGTAGCTCAATCCGACCCGACGGCGGCATCCTCTACATCGAAGGCCCAGATGATGACAAGTTGAGCTATCCAATTCTTATCGCCGAAGTCAAGAACCAAGGCACTAACGACCTCCGGGCAAGTGAAGGATTGCCAAAGCAGGCGAAGGGCAACGCGATTGAGCGGCTCGGCAAGAACCTGATTGGCCTCCGAACGGCGCTCCTCCGTGAGAGCATCTTCCCCTTTGTTTGTTTCGGGTACGGATGCGACTTCGAAGAAGGCTCTTCAATCCTGGACCGCGTATCAACGATGGCGATGTTCGGCAAACTGAATACCACGCACCTCCACAACGAAGAAGATGGGAAGTTCAACCGAGGCAGCTTCTATTTCCGCGAGGCGAAGTGGTCCGTCGACGAGATGGCGAAGGTCATGATTGACATCGCAGAACGTTCGGTACTGTACTACTTCTCGAAGTACCGCGAACAGCATTTCCAGCATTCATAGGGGTTGGCGCCTAACAAGGAAATGGAGCTGACGGGCGCTTTGCGCCCGCAGCTCATTTCCACGACGTCATGCGCACGGGCTGCCCTCAACCACGGTGGGCTGGAGGACGGAGTCCGGGCGGATGGGCTGAAACTGACCGCAGTTGGCCGGGTCCGACACTGTTCCGGCGTCATCTTGCGAAAGGTGCGAGCGACGTGCAGAATAA
>JBGSKF010000150.1:0-16560 GCA_041741375.1 Gemmatimonadales bacterium
CAGTCACGTTCTGCCGGCCTCCACGTGTGGGATCGCTCGGCCGAGATGACCATCGGAGAGCTGTACCAGCTTTCCCGGCAGGCGGGTGCCGGGGAATCTGAAGAGGCAGAGCAGGCGAGGCGGCGGCTCACAACACTGGGGCGGGAAGGGGCGTTGGGAGCGCCTCGCGTATTCCTCGGTAGTCGGGACAAGGTTGCGGAACTCGTCATCACCGACACCCGGGGCCGTCCCCGGTTGCGGATGAAGGTGGACGCCGCGGGTGCGCCTGCCATAGAAGTTCTCGATTCGATCGGTCACGTCGTGGCCAGAATGCCCGAGAAGTGATCGCCCGGGGAGGTGGAGGCGCTCAGCAGAGGCCATGCTCGAGGCGGGACCAGCCGGTCGGGACGCCGCCTGCTCCCACAGTGGAAGCTCGACGGCAGAGTACTTCCGGAGCGTCGGCTCGGATCGATCACCGGGATTCTCTGGGGTGGCCAGGGAATCGTCGTCCCCGAGGACTCGATCAGCATTGGTCGTGTTGATGACGATGCTGTCCGTTCGCGGCAACGAGTGCTCCGCATAACGCCGGGTCACACGAGGGTCATCGACTCCCTCATGCAGCCGCCCTCTCGGCGTGTCGACCTGGGTTGTTGGCAGGCAGTGCTCCCGCCGGAGTTCCCACCTGGTTTGGTCTGGTCGGTCATCGTAACCGGCTGGTGTGGACTCGACAGGCGGATCACCTCGTCCAGAGATGCGTGGGTGTGTCTCGCCCTTCTTGCGGCTCGCGGAACCGCAGATTCACGGAACTCCGCGGGCCTCGTAGTAGGCCGTGCCGATGGTCTGATCACACCCCGTGCATTGCAACGTGGGTGTCACCCCGCCATCGGCGGGTTCCGCCCGTTCGAACTCAAGCTCCTCGGCCATGGTTTCCCCCTGTCAGGTGGTCATCGAGTCGGCCTGCCCGGTGCGGTGAATGCCCGCCGCCCCTGTGGCCCTGGCAAAAGTCACGCCATACCCTCACGCCGTGTGGCTACGGCCGACTCGTGCCTACCGTCCTGCTGATGATGGTGATGGGTGACGGATACTCGATTGGTCCAACCGGGGTGTCGATGGTGGGCAGCGCCCGAAGCGCGATCCTGGTCGGGTCGGCGTTGAGACCGGCGAGGCCGGCCGCGAGGTTCACGAGGCTCTCGGCGGGTCCGCCGAAGAACTCCCGGAGGTTCACCCGCATCAGAAGGGGGATGACGACAGGCTGTCCCGGGGGGAAGACGAGGCTCGAGTCGAGGACACCGTTGATGGTCTCCTTCCCGTCGAGGAGGAGAGCCCAGGTGAGACGCACCATCGTCGCCGTTGTGCGGTTCTCCGCCGGATTCTCCGCCTGGACATCCACCTGGAACTCGAGGGGCACGTTGTTGCGTGCAATGGCGAGGCCCAGGCGTCCAACCTCGCTGGCTGTGAGGTCCCGGTAGGAGGCGATGCGGTCAAGGGGTACCCCGGCCAGGCGGGCATCCCGGACCCCTCCCAGCGAAAAGGCCACCTGCCGGAGGGCTGCGATCTGCTGGAGGGTGGCACAGGCACTGACGGCGGCCACGAGAAGAAAGGGCAGGAGATGTCGCGGTTGTATCCTCATCACATCGACCTCCTGGAAGGAATCTGATCGGGCTCTTCAGGTTTTGGCAGGGTCATGTTCACCGGGAGGGCCTCCCCTCACCCCCAAAGCAAACCTGTGCCGCTTGTGGCCATTTCCCACCCGCCGGACGACCCGGAGCAGCGCGGAGATCCAACCGGGGGTCATGCCCGCACATGGGAGAGTCACCTCCCAACCCGCTCCCCGCAACGGCGGGGTCTCCCCGGTCGGCTGCAAGGGGATCAGGGACACGCTCGTCAGGGGGGAACAATCATGCTAATATGGAGGGTTCCCGGTCGATCCGATCCCCTGCGGAGGGACGTTCCATGAAGGCTGGTTTGGTACTGGGTCTCGTCGCTGCCGTACTCGGTGTCCCGGGGCTCCCGGCACAGGCCTCGCAGCCTCCGGGGCCCGCCGCGCCCGATGTCCACTTCGTCACCGGGATGATCCCGCACCATGCGCAGGCGGTGAGGATGGCCGGTTGGGTCCCGACCCATGGGGCGAGCGCGGCACTCCAGCGCTTCGCCGAGCGGATCGTGGTGGCCCAGCGGGACGAGATCGCCATGATGCGGACCTGGCTTGGTGCTCAGGGCATGCCCGTGCCCGCGGCCGATGCGACGCACATGATGATGGAGCGTGACGGGATGTCCCACCCGATGCTGATGCCCGGGATGCTCTCCGATGAGGAGATGGCTCGGCTCGACCGTGCCCGGGGCACCGAATTCGACCGGCTCTTCCTGCAGTTCATGATCCGGCATCACCAGGGGGCCATCACCATGGTGGACGAACTCTTCGCCTCCCATGGCGCCGCGCAGGATGAGTTCGTGTTCCGCCTCGCCTCCGATGTCTATGCCGATCAGACCACGGAGATCGAGTTCCTCCAGATCCTGCTCGATGACCTTCCCGCGCCCGGGAAGTGACCCTCGCCCCGGCCGTCTCCCCAGCCCCACCCACCCGTTCCCGTCACGTAGAGGATGTCCCGATGACCGCTCCCCCCCTTTTTCCGCGCCGCTGGGCGCTCGCCTTGGCGGGCCTGGCTTTGGCCGCGGCCACGTCGGCCGCCACGGCCCAGCAGAAGATCAAGACCACCCCCGACCCCGATCCCCGGGTGGGACTCTCGGCGGGAAAGCACGACGCCGGCGAGGCGATCTGGAACCTCCGCATGCTCTCCACCACGCCGACGCCGGGTCCCTTCGCGGCGGCGACCAATTCGGACATGGCCTTCTCGGGCAACCACGTCTTCCAGGGCAACTACAACGGCTTCCTGGTATGGAACATCGCCAACCCGGCCAAGCCGCATCTCACCACCTGGTCGCACTGCCCGGCGTCGCAGAGTGACGTCTCGGTGTTCGGAAACCTCCTCTTCGTGTCCGCCGAGGGGCTCACGGGGCGGCTCGACTGTGGTGCGCAGGGTGTGCCGGAGCCGGTGAGCGAGCATCGGGTGAGAGGTCTTCGGATCTTCGACATGAGCGACATCATGAATCCGAAGTACATCGGCAATGTGCAGACCTGCCGCGGATCGCATACCCACACGGTCGTGACCGACAAGAAGGATCCGGACAATGTCTACGTCTACATCTCGGGCTCGGCCGGGGTCCGCTCGCCCGAGGAGTTGCCGGGCTGCTCGGCGCTGGCGCCCGATGAGGACCCGAATTCGGCGCTGTTCCGGATCGAAGTGATCCGGGTGCCGCTGGCCGATCCGAGCAAGGCTGCCATCGTGAGTTCACCGCGGATCTTCAACGATCTCGGTCCCGCGCCGCAGCGGGCGACGCCTCCGCAGCCCGCCACACCCGACCGTCCGGCCCGCCCGGTGCGGCCGCGCACCGGTCCCACCCAGTGCCACGACATCACCGTCTACCCGGAGGTAGGACTCGCCGGGGGGGCGTGTGGCGGCTACGGTTTGCTGCTCGACATCAGCGATCCGGCCAACCCGCGCCGCCTCGATGCCGTGGCGGACACCAACTTCTCCTTCTGGCACTCGGCCACCTTCAGCAACGACGGCAAGGCGGTGCTGTTCACGGATGAGTGGGGCGGGGGACGGGCGCCGCGCTGCCGCGACACCGACAGGTACGAGTGGGGAGGGAACGCGCTGTTCACGATCGAGAACGGCAAGATGCACTTCAAGAGCTACTACAAGATGCCCGCGGTCCAGACCGAGTGGGAAAACTGCGTGGCCCACAACGGCTCGCCGATCCCGATTCCCGGGCGCGAGGTGATGGTGCAGGGGTGGTATCAGGGGGGCATCTCGATCTTCGACTGGACCGATCCCTCCAACCCGCACGAGATCGCGTTCCACGACCGGGGTCCGCTCAAGGATGGCGAGTTGACGTCGGCCGGGTCGTGGTCAGTGTACTGGTACAACGGCGTGATCGTGAACTCCGAGATCGCCCGGGGGCTCGACATCTTCGAGCTGGCACCGAGTCCCTACATCTCGCAGAACGAAATCGACGCGGCCAAGACCGTCATCTGGGATGAGTTGAATCCGCAGCAGCAGCCCCGGATGGTGTGGCCCGCGAGCTTCCCCAAGGCGCGGTCGTTCGTGGATCAGCTCGAGCGGTCGAAGGGGCTGTCTACGGCGAGGATTACGGCGGTCCGCACGGCGCTCACCCAGGCGGAGGGGATGAGCGGGAGTGCCCGGAGCGCGGCGCTGAACCGCCTGGCCACGCAGGTTGATGGAGACGTCAAGGGGTCGTCGGACCAGGGGAAGGTCCGGATGCTTGCGGCTGCGGTACGGGAGTTGGCGGGGAGCTGACGGCCGCCCGGTTCTCACTCGTCATTGCAGGTCCTTTACCCGCGCCTCGTTCTCCCAGTCATTGGGGGGACGAGGCGCGGGGCGTTGGGGCCCCCGGTATCGGCCGCCCACAGGGTCGATGGCTCGTGATCGCCCACCGCGGGGCTCTCCTGTCAGCTGGTACCAGTGCAGACCAACGGTCTACAAATCAGTCGCGAGCGTCGCTTGCGGCGCAACCGGGTGGTTCCGCGCTCGCCAACTGCATTTGACTGTCATGCTGCCGATCAGCGAACCCTGCCGGTCCAATACCTCGGCCGACGTCGATGGTGGGCGACGGCAACGAAGAACCGATGATCGGGTTCAAGCCGGTACACCACCAGTGGAGCGGCCGGAGTCCGGTCGGCGCCGGTTGGTACCTCGAGAAGACCCCTTGACATTACCGAACGATCGGTCTATTTTGGTGCCGTGGCGAGAACCCCTGGCCCGGAAAGGCGGACGAGACGGGATGACCCTCTCAGAAGAGCAGATCGTGGCGATCCTCACCGACGTGTTCCGGACCCACGGGTACCAGGGCGCGAGCCTCCAGATCATCGCCCAGGCCACCGGGCTCGCCCGGGCGAGTCTCTACCACCGGTTTCCCGGGGGGAAGGCCGAAATGGCGGAAGCGGTGATGAAACGGGCCCAGGTCTGGCTCGAGAAGGAGGCTCTGGCCCCCCTGCGGGACGAAACCCTGCCACCCCGGGACCGCCTGCGCGCGATGGCGAAGCATCTGGACGCGTTCTACGAGTCGGGCCAGAAATCGTGCCTGCTCGACGCCATGTCGATTGGCGAGCCGGGGAGCTCCCTCTGCCGCCTCACCAAGGGGGCGCTCGATCTCTGGACCCGGGAACTCGCCACCGCCCTCACGGCGGCCGGCCTCGGCCCCGGCGAAGCGCGGGACCGGGCGGAGCGAGCGATCATCCTGATCCAGGGGGCCCTGGTCATGGCGCGGGTCCGGGAGAATCCGGCGCCGTTTCGGCAGATCCTCGCCGAGCTGCCCGAGCAGTTGCTGCGCACGTGAGTCCATGCTGTGTTTTTGTTGAAGGAGACGTTTACCGGACGTTCGGTCCACAAAGCAGTACCCACCAAACCAAGGAGAAGCACAATGCAGAAAGCCGCCATCGTCGTCCTGTCGGATCCGGCCAGCCAGTCGGAAGAGTCGCTCGGCCGCGTGTTCAACGCGCTCGCCGCGGCCCACGATTTCAAGCAGCGGGGAGATGAGGTCACCGTCCTCTTTCAGGGCGCGGGTACCCGCTGGGCCGGACAACTCTCGAATCCCGCGCACCCCTTTCACGACCTCTTCAACGCGGTCTCGGACCGGGTCGCGGGGGTGTCGTGCGGCTGCGCCGACGTGTTCGGCGCCACCGACGACGCCGAGAAGAACGGGTTCGACCTCGTCAAGGACAACCCCCTGCCGGGTACTCCCGGGCTGCCGAGCCTGAGGAACCTGGTGTCCGAGGGGTACTCGGTCCTCACCTTCTGACAGGACCGCCGGAGGTGCTGATCCTCCGGCTGTCAGTCCCGGGGCGGGGTCGGCTGGCGCATTCACGGAGAGCGCCACCACCGGTCCCCCCTACCCTGGAGGCATTGCCATGGACACTCCGTATCACGGGGGAGAGAGAGCGGTCCAGGAACGGGCCGGCGAGGCAGCCATCGCCGTTCGGAACGGGCGGGTCATCGCGCCCACCATTCCTTCGCGGGCACTGGGGTTTGTCGGCCAGCAACCGATGGCGGTACTCGGCACAGTCGACGTGCAGCACCGTCCCTGGGCGTCACTCCTCGTCGGGACTCCCGGCTTTCTCCAGGCCGACTCACCGGACCGGCTCACCGCGGATCTGTCCCGCGCCTGGCCCCACAATGCCGACCCCTTCCGGGCGAACCTCCGGAACGATCCGCGGTTCGGCCTGCTCCTCATCGATCTCGGCACGCGGCGCCGGCTCCGGATCAACGGGAAAGCCACCCACCAGGGGGATGCTCTCCATCTTGCCGTGGAGTGGGCGTACCCCAATTGCCCGAAGTACATCCAGCGCCGCCACCTGCGGGAACATCCGTCCCCACGGGGCGAGGATCTGCCCGAGCCCCTTCGCGGAACGACATTGAGCCGTGACCAGCAGGCGATGATCGCCGAGGCGGACACCCTCTTTGTCGCCAGTCTGCACCCGGAGCAGGGGGCGGACGCCTCGCACCGGGGCGGCACGCCGGGTTTTGTGCAGGTTCTGGATGATTCCACTCTCCGGATCCCCGACTACCCCGGCAACAGCATGTTCAATACGCTCGGCAACTTCGCGGCACACCCCGCGGGAGGAATCATCATCCCGGATTTCGCCGGGAAGCGCACTCTCCAGCTCGTGGGGGAGGTGGCCATCCAGTGGGATCTGGGGGACCCGGACGGGACCACGGGAGGAACGGGCCGCTTCTGGGACTTTCACGTCACCGAAACCCTGGAGCTTCCGCTTCCCGCCCGGGCCACGTGGGAGTTTCTGGACGCGTCGCCCTTTAACCCATGCCATCACTCCACCCTGAATCTCTGACGGAGGCACCATGAGCGAACGACGGGCCACCATGCCTCATACCGGCATCGCCACCTTTGCCAAGGCACCCTACGTGGAGGACCTCGCGACACTCGACGCCGACATCGGCATCCTCGGCGTCCCCACCGATGCCGCGGCCGGGATGCGGCCCGGATGCCGGCAGGCTCCCCGCGCCATTCGGGATGCCTCCACCCGCTTCGGCTTCCTTGGCCGCCCCGGGACCCGGGGATATTTCGACATCAACCAGGACCGGATCCTCCTCCCGGGTTTCCGGATCGCCGACTGCGGCGACGCCGACGTGATCTATTACGATGCCGAGCGCAACGTGGAGACGATCGAGGCGAGCGTCCGCGGCATCGTGGACCGGGGAGCGCTCCCGGTCGTGATCGGCGGAGATCACTCGATCTCGTATCCGGTGATCCGCGCCCTCGATCGGACCGGGCCGCTTACCATCATCCTCTTTGACGCCCATCTCGATTACGTGGACGAGATGCATGGTCTCACGCTCACCAACAACAGTCCGTTCCGGCGGGCTCAGGAGCTGCCGTTCGTCGAGCGGATCATCACCATCGGGGTGCGCGGAGTGAAGTCGACCGACCGTGAGCTGCGGGCAACCCGGAAACGGGGAAACCTCGTGTTCACCAACTACGAAGTGTTCGACGTGGGCCCTCAGGGAATCCTTGACCGCATTCCGGAGTCGCTCGGCAACTACTACGTGAGCATCGACATCGATGCGCTGGATCCTTCGATCGCGCCAGGGACGGAGAGCCCCGAGGCGGAGGGGCTCAGCTACACGCACATCAAGCGGATCCTGCAGGGGCTGGCTCCGCGGGGCACGATGGTGGGGCTCGATCTGGTGGAGGTGAATCCCTATCTCGACCACGCCGAATTGACCCAGCACATGGCGGCGCAACTGTTGATCGAGGGGATGGCGACGGCCTTTGCCTCAAATGTTTCTGACCAGCCGTCCTCGTCGGAGAGCGGGACGTAGTGTGTGATCCCCGGTGTCGCGATCGGGTGTGCTCCAGGCCGGATGATTCACACGAAGACACGAAGACGCGAAGGAAGTCGAGGTCCCGGCCGCATATCGGAGCGTCACCCCGGCGTCCGCCGGGGTCCAATTCGAACTTCGCACTTCCTGACGGGGTTCCGTTGTCCCAGCCCAGGGCCACGCCCTGGGATCTCGATTGGCAGAGAAGGTGGACAACCCTGAAGGGGTTGCGCCTACCGGCACGGGTGTCGGATCCGCCTTCCCCGGTCAAGTCAGCCGGTGAGGCGATCATACTCCGCGTGGGTTCCGATCCACCACCACAAGAGTCCGTCATCCACTTCTACCGCAAGGGCGCGATGATGGCGGCCAATGCGGGCGGATCGGTAGCGACCCACTCGCTTGAAATGCAGGGATGGGTGCGACAGGTCGGACTTGAGCAGCGCAAACTGCGTGTCGGCCAGGGTGCGAACAATTGGAGTCAAGGCCTCGTAACACCGCCAGAAGCCCGGCGTGGTGTGATGCGTCAAAGGGGTTGTATCCGGCCTGCCCGATAGTCGGCGAGCGCAGCCTCCGCGACGCGATCCAACTTCCCCGCTGCGGCATCGGCCTCCAGCTGCCGATCCCACTCGGCGGCATCATACGCCTCATACCACTCCCGAAAAGCCGCCCGCTCGACCGGTGAGAGACTCTCGATCTCGCGTTCGAGGCGTTCAATTCTTGTCGTCATTCGTCACCAATACCGGGTCGTTTCGATGAGTCAGCGGTGCATTCCTGGAATCCCAGTCCGGAGCCGTGCCAGGACGGTCGCAATACGCATTGTACGACGTGCCCTCTGATGCCGCAAGAAGGAAGGGGGGAGTGTGAAGTCCGAACGCCCTGGGACTTCGGATGAACAGGGAAGGTGGACAACCCTGAAAGGGTTGTGTTCCCCAAGCTTGGGCTTGACGCCGAAGAGACAGAGTGCTCACGCGAAGCCGCGAAGGTCGCGAAGGACGTCGGGTCCGCATTTCACACTTCCCTCGCCACCACGGTGTCGTACAGCCCGTAATGGGTCAGGCCCGGGTGGCTCTCGATGCCGGTGTAGCGGAGCGACGCGTCTTCATACCGGCGGAACGCGAAGACGGCCTGGTTCATCTGCTACCCACGCCCACGCGGCATCAGCACCCATTGGGCCCCAGCGAACAATCCTGAATGTCACCTCGCTCAGCCACAACGGCGCTTAGTGCGGCATGGGTGACGTCGAGTTTTCTAATGGCTGCTGTCGGGCTTATTTCATCTCTCCGGAAGCCCATTTCGTCACGGAAGCATGCTCCGCAATGGCTCTCGTCCACGGCATTGCTCCGGCCACAGATGCATTGCCACATCTGCTTCGCCCCGCCGAGCACGCCCTTTCTTTCGGTCCGAATGGAGCGAGGAGGGAATGCGTCGGGAATCAGGCTGCGAAGGGAATCGATCTCCGCAAGTGAGTCAGCGGTGTAGGATGGTTGATCGGCCTTTAGTGTTTGAAGGGCGAATCGGCGGAAATCGAAGTCGGGGGAGGCGAGGGCCGCAGCAACTAATCGGTAGCTTCCGAGACCGCAGTCACAGATGATGTCTACTGCGGCAGGGGCGAGCGATGGCGTATGAAGGGCGTCATGCAGAAGGCTCGTGGCAAAATCAGAAGGCACCGCAGAGAATACGGCAGCGATCTTTGTCCTCAGTGGCCGGGCGTCTACGGGTGATTCCTTGTAGCTCTTGGACAACCGACCCAGGATGGGCAGGCAGGCCTCCTGGACCCTGTGTTCGACAAGGAACGCCCAGTCGGCATCGGAAACAGTGGACGAGTCGGCTTGCAGGGATTTGAGCAGCGCCAAACGGTGAGCCATGGTCGTGATCTCTGAGGACTCGATGAACTCCCCGGAGATACTGATTTCTGGAGCAGACGAAGGTAGCCGTCGCGCCCTCACAGCCGTGGCCAACCCAGTGATCATGAACATCTGGGCTCCCTTGCCGGACACTTCGTCCAGATCAATCCGTAGCCCGACAAGCCAGTTCCCGCCGCGTGATCGGGCTTGACGATGCAGGTCGGCAACTGTGTCACGATACAGAAAGTCCAGTTGACGGCGATATGCGTTGGAGCGTCCGCCAAAGATGTCAGAGAAGCCAGCGAAGAATTCACTGACAAGCCCGGTGCCAGCAACGGCGTGGCTGGCAACAACGCCAAGGTGGTCCAAGATCTTCCACCCTTCGATGGCAAAACCAGTCGTCACGAATTGGCTCGATTGGTGGGGCATGTTGGGGAGCCAGGGAGAAAGTGACCTTATTGCTTTTCAGCACGCCGGAGCCAGCCTGCGGTCGCAACTCTCGCCATTGTACGGTTCGCGGCATAATACCGCAAGGTCGCAGGGCATGGCTGGTGAGCGGGGCCGAGAGGGTCGTCCCATGGGGATTCACAGCCGTCGTCCAGAGAAGATGCCCGGGGGGCGGAGCCTGTGCCACCGCGCCTGCCGCGATACCGCAGGACGTACAGACAGCGTACCGTCTCCCAAATAACCCTGATGCCAGGGCCCCGCAACCCGTCTCCCAACGACCCCCCCACGCCACCGGCAGCCAAGACGAACACGCGGCCGTGTCAACGGCCTCCCGCCGCCGAGCAAGGGGCAAAAGCCCCGAGAAACACCCCGTCAAGGCCGAGCACGGCGAGCGGGCGAATCACAGGGAACCCTGAGTAGCCGGGACCTCTGATCGAATCGACCGGTCCTCCTCAAGCCCTCGTTTGCATGGATCCCGGCGTTCGCCGGGATGACGATTCTACCCCTACGGCGCGCTCGGACCCAGCAGCACCGCGTTCAGGAACAATCGGTTCGCCCCCCGCAGGTACGCCCGGAAGTTCGGGTCCTCCGCGAACACGATCACCCGGCCTCGGCCCACCATCTCCTCGTACACGAACACCTTGCCGTCGATCCGCTCCCGGGTTTCCGGCCAGGCGTGACCCGACATGGGCGCCGAGCCGGCGTAGGTCGCGATCACCCGTCGCTGGCTCGTCACCGGACCCTCGGGCGGCAGATAGAGCCGGTTGGAGTTGACCAGCATCGGCACCAGCTCCGGCGACCCGCCCGTCATCCAGTGTCGGCTGTCGAGCCGGGTGGCAAAGACCGCCCCGGGCACGCTGAACCGCTTGGCACCCTTGGCGGCGTCGGTGTCGTACCAGGACCGGAGGCCAAGGGAGAGCTGAGTCCGGGCAAACTCGGTGGCGGACCCGATGGTGACGAGCGTCCCGCCATCGCGCACCCAGCGATCGATCCGGGTCCGGCCCTCCTCGCCCAGGAGGTTCCGGAAGGCGCCTGGGTTCATCTCGGGCAGCACCAGCACGTCATACTCGTCCAGGGGACGGTCGGCGAGAGTCCCCGCCCGCAGCACCGTCACCGGAATGCCGTACTGCCGGTCGAGCGTGTACCACGCCCATCCGAAGGAATATCCCTGCACCGGATCCTCGGCGACCATCAATACCGCGGTCGGGTCGACCAGCCGGTCGGTGGCGCGATGCGCGACCTCCGGGCCTGGAAGGTCCAGTCCCCCGAACCGAGATCGGGACCGCCGGGCGCCGCGAGCCCCTGGTCGAGAGAGATGACCCTGACACCGAGTTCCCGCGCGATGGTGGCCATCGCGTCGTGGAGTGTGGCGTCGTTCTGGCCCACCCGCGCGATGATGCTCCCCGCCGGGATCGTCTCGGTCCCGATCCGGGTGGCCCGGAAGAGATAGGCCGCCCGGTGGCCCCCCTCCTTGAGCCGCGAGAGCGCTGCGGCACTCGCCGTCTCCGACCCGTCCACGATGTACGCATAGGACGCTCGGCGCGAGACCGGCATTGCCGCGGGTTCAGCGATGGGACGGGTGGACACGGCACGGGCGTCGGTGGAACTCCACCCCTCCACGTTGAACAGGAGGGGGAGACTCCACCCGGTGATGTCGTAGAACCTGGGATTCTCGTCCCGATCGATGAAACGCCGAGCCTGCTCCAGGAAGTCGGCCGGGATCGGGACCGACGGGTCGAGCAGCGCCCGGATCAGGCGGCCCGAAGGCTGGGCCGGATCGATGACCCAGGTGCCGGCCGGAAAGGTGCGATCGGCCACCGCGGCACCGGCCCGGTCCCGCAGGCCGGTGAACCGGGTCTCCTGCTCGAGCACACCGATCTCGATATCGTTCCGGCGGAGGAGGGTGATGAGCTCCCGCGCCAGATGCGCGTTGCCACTGTGGGCAATCAGATATTTGCGTGCCGCTCCGGCGGGAGGAGAGAGAATGGCGCGTTGGGAGGCGTGATAGTCCCGCAGGAGGTCCTGGCGTCTCGTCGCCGCGAGCCGGACCGCGGCCCAGGCGGCGGTATACTGCTGGGTGAGGGCGTCGGTGAGGGTCCGGACGGTGCCGTCCCCCCGTTCGCGGGCGAGACCGCGGGTGGACCCCTGCTCGAAGAGCATCGCCACGGCACCCTGGTAGCCGCGGTTGGAGGTATACCCCGGATAGAAGTAGTTGTAGCGCTCGCGGCTGAAGTACTCGAACCCGGCGGAATCGAAGGCCCGGGCATACGCCGCCCCGAAGGTGGCGAACCAGGTGTGGGCAAAGGCGGGGAAGTGCGGGTTGGCCGGCTCGCCCGGGGGGTCGAAATAGAACTCGGCGGCATTCCCCTGCTCGTGCATGTCAATGGCCACCTGGGGACGCCAGGCGTGCAGGTGCGGCATCCGGTCGCGGGTTTCCCGCTGAGTCTGGGCAAACCAGTCGCGGTTGGTGTCGAAGTAGTAGTGGCCGGTGCGGAACTTGAGTGACTGCCATCCGGTGAAATCGTTGGACCAGTCGTCGGGGTTTGAGGCCGGGAGCCGCCCGATGTTCTCGTGGTTGAGATGGGCAAAGGCGTCGCGACCGTCGGGGTTGAGCATCGGATCGATGAGGATCACCGTCTCCCGCAACACTTCCAGCGTGGCGGCATCGGACCGGGTGGTGAGGTGCTCCAGAAGTTTGAGTGCCCCCTCGCTCCCGGAGAGTTCGAACCCGTGGATCGACCCGCCGAACCAGACGATGGCGGGCTGGGTCGCGATGATCGACTCGGCGGCGGCGGGATCGGTGCGCCGGGCGTCCGCCAGGGCCAGGCTGTTGGCCCGGATGGCGTCGAGGCGGGCCAGGTTCTCGGGAGCGGAGACGATGGCGAGCATCAACTCGCGGCCCTCCCAACTGGTGCCCTGCCGGACCACCTGCACCCGGTTCGAGGCGGCGGCGAGGGCATCGAGATAGCGGACCATCTCGTGATGCTGGGTGATCCGCTCGCCGAAGGCGTGACCGCTCACCTGGGCAAAGGTGGGGATTTCCTGCCCCTGGGCGGGAAGGAGGGAGACGGGTGACAATGTCAGAACGAGGAACGCGGCGAGCGCGGTCGCGGCGCGCGGGAGAGCGAAGGGCATCGAGATCGGATCCGGAAAGGGGACAGGGGAGCTTACTGCGGAACCGGGCGGGGGACAAGCTTGGGAGGGGCACGGAGGTGCAGTGCGTCTTGCTTTCCTTGACATCGGTTTGGCCGGACCATAACCTTTCGATGCCCCTGGCGTTCAACTGACCCTCGCGGCGTTCTGCTTCGGCAACTGGTTCGGTCCATCAGCCTTGGTGACGGCTGGAGATGCATACGAAGGAGAAGGGATGACACGTACGCCCATTCAGCTACTCGTTCTGTCGCTCCTGCTTGTGGCGGGCTGCTCGTCGTCCGACTCGCCCACGGCGTTGCCGGTACCCCCTCCGCCGGCTCCACCCCCTCCCCCTCCCCCTCCCCCTCCGCCGCCGCCTCCGAGTGTCTGGTCGACCATTGGGACGGGGAGTCGTACCACGTGTGGGCTGCGGAGCACTGGGGATGTCTATTGCTGGGGCCTCAACGATCTGGGACAATTGGGCAACGGCACCCGAGCGGCGAGCTCGGTGCGCGTGCTGGTATCGGGAGGATTGCGGTTCACATCCCTGGCTGTTGGCGGCTCCCACACCTGTGGTCTCGTCCAGGACGGAACAGCATACTGTTGGGGAGACAATAGACGGGGGGCCCTCGGCGCCCGCCTGGGGTCCGAGACCTCCTCCTTCGCCGTCCCGATCCAGGTGGCTGACGGCCATCGGTTCACGCAGGTCAGCGCCGGCCTGTTGAGCACCTGTGGTCTCGCCACCGACGGGCTCACCTACTGTTGGGGTGCGAACGACGTTGGCCAGGTGGGAGACGGCACGGTGAACCCCCTTGGGGTGGACGCCCCCTCCGCGGTACTGAACAGCAGCGCCCTGGGATTGCACGATGTGAGCACCGGCTTCGCGCATGCGTGCGGGTTCGGGTCCACCGGAGAATTCCTCTGCTGGGGTGCCGAGAAGTCGATCGGAAACGGCAAGACAACGGGGAACGCGCTACAGCCGACCGTGGCTGCCAAGGGCCGGATGCTCACTGTCCAGAGCCAGGGTGCTCTCTACGGGTGCGGCCTCGAGGCCAGCGGTCGGGCATTCTGTTGGGGTAACAATCTTTCGGGCGGACTGGGAAATGGTTCCGTCCTTGATTCACCCGTGCCGGTCGAAGTGGTGGGAGGGCTGACGTTCAGGTCGATTGATGCGAATGTCGGGAACAGTATCCTCCCCTCGACCTGTGGGCTCACCATATCGGATGAGGCCTACTGTTGGGGTCTGAATGACGAAGGACAGCTGGGGGCGCCCTCCAGCGATTTCTGCACCTTCGGCCTCACGGATTTCCCCTGTGCGCGGACGCCGGTGATGGTGTCGGGGGGAATCCGGTTCCAGTCGGTGAGCACGGGTCGAGGCCATACCTGCGGGATCGCCTTCGATGGGAGCGCCTGGTGCTGGGGATTGAACGACAACGGTCAACTGGGTGACGGTACGACGCTGGGGCGCATGACACCCGCGCGGGTGCGCGATCCCTGAGCGGGTGCGCCGCCTGCGGTGCACAATGGCCGAACGGCCTGATTTCAGCCGCAGGGGCGACCCTCGTGGTCGCCCTGGTGTTGGGGTACGACTGCGGGCGCCCTTACCTCAGTGGGCGCGTCGCTTTCGGTACAGGGGCCCCCGAGCGGGAAAGGGACTCCGGATTCCCTGGGACCGTCATTCCGGCGCACGCCGGAATCCATGCCCGCGTCGGACTGGACCCCGGCATTCGCCGGGGTGACGCTCCGATGTGTGTTCGGGACTTCTCCTTCCTTCGAACTTCAAACTTCCAACTTCGAACTTCCCTTTTCCCCCTTCGAACTTCAAACTTCCACCTTAACACTTCCTCCGCCAGGAGAGCATGATGCGCCGCCCCTGGATCCTTCTCGCGCTCCTCCTCGTCGCCTGTCAGCCCGGCGCGACCCCCTCCACCTCCGGGCCCGCGACGCCCGCCGAACCGTGGACCACCGAGGCAGTGGCCCCCAACACCAGCGACGGGATCCGGATCCTGGTCCTGCATGACATGGAGGGCCTCTCCGGCCAGAGCGACCCCCGGAGCTTCGACTTCGGCACGGCGGAGTACCCGATGGGCCAGGAGCTTCTCGCCGCGGATCTGAACGCCGTCATTGCCGGTCTTTACAACGGCGGAGCCACGGAGGTTCATGTGGTGGATGGCCACGGGAGCGGCAACCCCGACCCCGACGTGCGTCGCGATCTGCTCGACCCCCGTGCCACCCAGGTGCTCCGTGATTCAACGTTCGACGCGTATTTCGACCTGGTGGTGCCCGGCGCCTACGACGCGGTGGCCGTGGTCGGCATGCACGCCAGGACCGGGAGCGGTGGGTTCGCCTCCCACACCTTCACGCTCGGCATCGGTCTCCTCATCAACGGACAGGAGATCACGGAGACGGAACTGGTGGGCCTCTCGTGGGGACGACAGGGGATCCCGGTGATCTTCGGTTCCGGCGATGACCGCCTCGCCGGCGATCTCGCCACCATGCCGTGGATCGAGTTCGTGACGGTGAAGACCGCCACGGCGGCCGACAGCGCCGAGCCACGACCGGTCGACGAGGCGAGGGCCGATCTCACGGCGCAGGCACAGCGCGCGGTGGAGAACCTGCGGGAGGGACGAGCCCGGGCCATGCGCGTTGCGCTCCCCCTCACCGCCGGCCTCAAGGCGGTGCCACCCGCAAGCCTGGCGATGCTGGACGGGATTCCCGGAGTCGCCTACGCCGACAGCGTGTTCACCTTCCCGGCCGATTCGATGCGCCATGCCTACGACGTGCTGATCCGGCTGGTCGGCGTGGCCACTCGCAACTACGCCACTCTCCTGCCCCGCGTGGTGCGGGGCCATGCTGCGGGACCATCGATCATGGGTGCCTATGGCGACACCCTGACACGCATCTGGTTCGACTACGAATCGGGCCGATGGGCTCCACCGGTAGCGCCCTCGACGGGGCCGGGGCGGCAGTACCACGGGTATCAGTGAGGCCTCGTGGGTGCGCGGCTTGCGGCGCACGGGTCTCCGACCGGGAACGGGACTCCGGATTCCCCAAGGGCAGTCATTCCGGCACGCGCCGGAATCCATGCTCGGGCGACCATGGACCCCGGCTTCTATGAGGCGCCACGTCAAGTCCCTGGCCTCGTTTGCCTCCTCTCCCGTGGTTTCGCGCGTAGAGCTCCGCTCTAAGGGTACCGACAATGCCGTTCCCCCGGGTGTGGCGCGAAGCCTCACCGATCT
>JBGSKF010000151.1:0-69493 GCA_041741375.1 Gemmatimonadales bacterium
CGTCTGGGTCTGGAACTGCTGTAGTCGCGCGACTCCCCGAGAGCCCGACCGGTGAATCTGTCGGGGAAGCCGGATGCGGGAAACCCGCCCGTCCGGTTTGACGAGGGGCGCCAGGGCAACCTGGCGCCTACTCTACCGTGACGGGTGATCAGAGATTCTTCAGGGCGTCAGGGGATCGGGCTCCCTCACCTGATCCCGGCCCTTTTCCAGGTACGGAATCCCATCGGTCATCCACGCCGGGGCGGGCATCCCGCGCAGGTGGTGATCGAAGAACTCCATCGTCCGCCGCGCGATGTCGGCCTGGTTGGCCCGCTTGGTGGGGTTGTGGGCGTCTCCATTGTAATTGAAGAGATAGACCTCGCGTTGCAGGCGGCGGAGGGCCACGAACATCTCGATGCCCTGATACCAGGGCACCGCTCCGTCGGCGTCGTTGTGCATCATGAGGAGCGGGGTCCGGACCCGGTCGGCTGCAAAGAGGGGTGAGTTCTCCAGGTACCGGAGCGGGTACTCCCAGAGTGATCCCCCGATGCGACTCTGGGTCTTCTCGTACTGGAACGAGCGCGCCAGTCCCGACTGCCACCGGATCCCGCCGTAGGCGCTCGTCATGTTGGCCACCGGGGCACCCGCCATCGCTGCCGAGAAGAGAGTGGACCGCGTGATGAGGAAGGCAGTCTGGTATCCCCCCCACGACTGCCCCGCGATCCCGATCCCATCGGGCTTGACGAAACCGCGCGCCAGGAGCGACTGGACCCCGGGGACGATGGCCTTCTCGGCATCGGGACCGGGGTATCCGGTGGTATAGGCGATGTCGGGCATGAACACCAGATACCCGTTCGACACGTACCAGGTCGGTTGGACGGTGTTCCGCGGGTGGGTCATGACGTAGCTGTGGAGGTTGTCGCTCAGCTTCTCGTAGAAGTACACCACCATCGGGTACTGCTTCGAGGGATCGAAATCATCGGGCTTGAAGAGCATCCCCTGCAGCGGAACCCCATCGTCGCTGTTCCAGGACACGAGCTCCACGTCGCCCCAGCGGATTCCCGCCTGCTGGGGGTTCGCGTCGCTGATCCGGGTGAGGCGGTCCAGGCGCTCGCCGGCCCAGAGATCGGGGAACTCGCGGAAGGTGGAGCGGGTGACGGTCATCATCGTGCCCTTCCGCGCGCGGGACGGCGCGCCCCAGGCATGGTCGGACATGACGATCGGGGAGGGAGGGGACGCGCGCCGGTCGATCCGGTCGGTCCAGAAGCCGCTCTGCTTCGAGATCTCCTGGAAGGCGCTCAGGAGCAGGTCCTCGTCCTCGGCGATCCACGGGTCGTCGCGGTCGAGGTCGACGAGCCGAAAGGTGATCTGTCCGGTGCGGCCCGCCGAGTCGGTGACCACCCGAGGGGGCCGGGACCCCGAGGGATCGAACTCCCAGATGTCGTACCGGTCGTACAGGAGGACGCTCCCGTCGTTCCGGGTCCATCCGGCCACGCCCCAGGGAGCCGGCTCGCTCGGCGTGTCCCAGGTTTCCCGGTCAAATCGGACGTCGGGGAGGGCGGCGTTGAGCGGTGCCGTGGTGCCGCGACGCACATCGTGGCTGAACCAGGTTCCCTTGTCGAACCAGAGGGCGTAGCGGCCCCCGGGGCTCAGGGTGCCCCCGAAGCGGGCGCGGGTGGCCACCTGACGGTGGTCGCCGGTTTCTGTGTTGATCACATGGATGTCGTTCCCTCCCTCACCCCACATCGCCTCGATCCGGTAGGGCTCGCCCGTGACGCCGAGAGCGGTCCGGCCGTCGTTCGCCACCGTCACCTGGGGAAGATCGGGGCTTCCGAGCGGGATCACTCTCCGGAGCCGGGGCTGCCACACGGCGGCGTAGGTGGCGTTCCGGTCGCGCCGAGCCTCTACCTGCTGCTGCGGTTGAAGCCGGGCGTCGCGATAGTGCCAGAGGTCCACGACGGCCTTGTCCCGCAGGCTGTCGAGCGGGACCGAATCGGGGAGGATGGGGGCGAGGGAGAACACCAGGGCCGAGCCATCGCGCACGAACTCGAGCCGCCCTCGCTCCGCCACCGTCATCCCCCTCCCCGCACTGTCCGGGGTGGCCACCACCTGGGTGGTGGCTCCCCGCGGGGTGAGGGTGGTGACGTAGAGACTCATGCGGGGAGACGCCGTGGTATCCCCTCGGTCGGACACGAAAGCAACCTGGGTCCCGGAACGGGCAAACACCGCCTGGCCATAGGTTCCTGGCCCCACGAGGAGCGGGGCGATGGTTCCGGAGGGGAGGGCGCGAAGGTACACCCCGTTGCTGTCGGCGCTGCGACTGCTGACGCTGTAGGCCAGGTAACGGGCGCTGTCCTCCAGGGCAAAGCTGCGGACATCGGGAATGCGGATCTCCGCGCCGGTGTCGAGGTCCCGAAGCACCAGCGTGGTGCCGGGCTCGGGTCCCCGCCGCCGTACGGGGGCCGTGCCATTGCTATCTGCGGGGGCTCGCGAGGCGCTGTCGGCCTCCAGCAGCCAGGCGAGGTAGCGCCCCGATTCCCGGGCCATGCGGAAGGACCGGACCCGGTCCACCGTCTCCAGTTCCCCCGTCCGGACCTGCCAGATGCCGAGCCGGTTCCGCGGGGCATTGGCTCGTCCGCGCCCCCGGGCGGGGAGACCCTCGACCGAGTCCCGCGGGGGGAAGATGGTGAAGGCGAGGGTGCGGCTGTTCGCGCTCCAGACCGCGGGAGGAACCCGGAAGCCCGAATCGGCGGAGGGACGGAGCTCCGGACGCCCCACGTACCCCCGGGAGAATCGGTGCTCCGTGGTACCGGTTGTGGCCCGGATGACCAGGTCCCCATTGCCCACCTGCGGCGCCAGGGTCCAGGCGGTCCACTGCCCGTCCGGCGAAAGGGCCGGGGCGGCGATCGACTTCCAGTGATCAAAATCGTTCTGGGTCAGGGGGCGGCGGGTTCCCGATTGGGCGGCGAGGGACGGCGCCAGGATCAGGGCCAGGAGGAGCGGCAACAGGGCGGGGTGCGATCTCATGGGGTCACCAGGTGGCGGACGAGGTTGCCGGAAGTCGGCGTGTTGTCATAGCTTGGATGGCCCCCGCGACGATCCGGGGGGGGAAGGCCACCCTGGGAGCGGGAGTTATCACATGACGGATATCGCACAATTTGTTGACGCGGTCAAGCGGGGTGACCTCGGAAAGGTGGAGCTGCTTCTGGCCCGGGAGCGGGATCTGGTTCGCGCCACGGATGACCATGGTGTCTCCGTCATTCTCCTCGCCCTCTATCATCGGCATCCCGCCGTGGCGGAGGCACTGGTTTCCCGGCGCACCCGGCTCTCGATGCCCGAAGCGTGCGCCCTCGGCCGGCTCGATGAGGCCCGGTCCATCATCGCCGCGAACAAGGAGCATGCCCGGATGCCCGCGCCGGACGGACACACGCCGCTCGGCCTCGCCTCCTTTTTCGGACATGTCGAGATGGTGGCCCTCCTGCTGGACAACGGGGCGGACCCGACGATTCCGTCGGCGAATTCGATGCATGTGACTCCGCTGCACAGTGCGGTGGCCGTGGCCGAGCCCGATCACGCACTCGCGAATGTGCGCCAGCTGCTGGCGCACGGGGCGGACCCCGACGCGAAGCAGCAGGGGGGGTGGACGGCGCTGCACGCGGCGGCGCAACGCGGGCTGCGGGACGTTGTGGCCGCTCTGCTGGAGGCCGGGGCGAGCCCCGCGCCGGTTTCCGATGACGGGATCACCCCCGCCATGCTGGCGCGGAAGGGGGGACTGGAGAGCCTGGCCGCCTCCCTGGAGAGCCGGAAAACAGTGAACAGTGAACAATGAACGTGAACAATGAACAGTGAACAATGAACAATGAACAATGAACAGTGAACGCGGGTCCAGAAGGAAGCTCATGCGGCAGTCATCCGGAGGGCGAATGTAATTCGCCCTACGATTCCCTATTCCCTGTTCCCTATTCCCTATTCCCTATTCCCTATTCCCTATTCCCTATTCCCTATTCCATATTCCTGACACCCTACTCCCTGCTTCAGAGGATCCGCAGGCCAAACGCGCTGGTCACCAGGCCGACGGCGAGCTCCGCCGTCCGGTTGTGGGCATCGAGCACCGGGTTGATCTCCACGATGTCCATCGACACCAGTTTCTGGGAATCGGCGATCAACTCCATCGCCAGGTGACCCTCACGGTACGTGGCTCCTCCGCGAACCGGGGTTCCGACGCCGGGCGCCTCCCCCGGGTCGATCCAGTCGGCATCGCAGGACACATGGATCCCTCCCGTGTCGCGACCGGCGATCGCGATGGCGTCGGTCATCACCGCCTTGAGCCCCCGTTCGTCGATCTCGCGCATGGTGAAGGTGCGGGCGCCGAATTCCTGGATGTGCCTCCTCTCCGCGGGATCGAGATCGCGGACCCCGACCAGCGCCACATTCTCGGAGCGGACGGCCGGGTAGACCGAGGCGAGGCGGGCCATGCGCGGGTCTCCATGACCGAGCAGATGGGCCACGGGCATGCCGTGGATGTTGCCGCTCAGGGAGCTCTCCGGCGTGTTGAGGTCGCCGTGGGCATCGAGCCAGATGAGGCCGAGCCGCTGGTCCCGCTCGGCGAGGGCGGTGGCGACGCCGGCCACGGAGCCGGCGCCGATTGAGTGGTCCCCGCCGAGCACCAGGGGCGAGCACCCGTCGCGGATGGCGGCGGCGGTGGCCTCGGCGAGGAGCCGGCACGCCTCGACGATGACGGGAAGGAGGTCGAGGCCCTCGGGGCCCGCAGGAATGGCGTCGCGGTCGGGGATCGGGATGTTGCCGATGTCCTCGACGTCGTGCCCGATCTGCCGGAGACAACGGCCGAGCTGAGCGATGCGGAGCGCGGAAGGCCCCATGTCGACGCCGCGGCGGCTGGCGCCGAGATCGAGGGGGACACCGATGAGTCGAATGCGGGTCATGGAGGCTCCGGGACAATGGACAATGAGCAATGAACAATGAACAATGAACCATGAACCGGGGAGAATGAATAGCCCGATCGGACTCCGGGGCTGCAGGGGGGAAGGGTCCGTGGGTCCCCGGCCCTCGCCTTGCCGTGCGGTCGATTCGGCGCCAATTTCCCTTGTCCGCGATCCGCCGCTTCCCCCACGGAGACATCTCCCGATGACACGACTTCCCGGTGCCCGGCTCGGGCTCCTCCGCCGGCTTGGGCTCCTTGCGCTCCTGCTCGTGGCTCTCGCTCCCGCTCCCGCTCCCATCCTGGCGCAGGAGCCCGGCTCTGCCGCCCTGAAGCAGGCTCCGGAGGCCAACTGGAGGCTCGCGGCGCGCTTTGCACCGTACAAGATCCGCAAACTCGTCTACAGCACCTCCGTGACCCCCCGTTGGATCGAGGGGAGCGAGCGCTTCTGGTACGAGTGGGAAACCTCCGCCGGGAAGCGGTTCATGCTGGTGGACCCGGTGGCGGGAACCAAGCGTCAGTTCATTGACAACGATCGCCTCGCCGCCGAAATCACCCGCATCACCAGGGATCCGTGGGACGGACAGCATCTCCCGATCCGGAAGATCAAGTTCCTCGACGCCAACACGCTCCAGTTCGAGGTGGAGTCCTCCCAGGACGAGGAACGCGCCGACGCCGATTCGGCGCGCGGACAGCAGCAGGACCAGCGTCAGGGCGCCGCGCGCCGACCCCGCCCGAAGAAGAAGGTGTTCCACTTCGAGTACGATGTGCAGACCGGCGCCCTGCGCGAGCTGACCGACCGCCAGGCCCCGGACAACCATCCGTCGTGGGCCAGTGTGTCGCCCGACGGGGCCACGATCATCTTTGCCCGGAAGCACAACCTCTTCCTGATGGACAGCGCCGCCTACCGCCAGGTGCTCGAGGCGCGCCGCGGAAAGGAAGGCGCCGCCGCGGACAGCGCGGACTGGAAGGTGGAGGTGGCGGAGGTGCAGCTCACCACCGACGGCGAGGAACACTTCAGCTACGCGGGGCGGGACTTCGGGGAGAAGGACGAGGACCGGGACAAGAGCGCCGACCGGCGCAAGCGGACCGTCATCTCCTGGTCGAAGGACTCCCGGCGGTTTGCCCTGGTGCGGCAGGACCAGCGGAAGGTGGGGGATCTCTGGGTCATCCACTCGACCGGCAACACCCGCCCGCAGCTCGAGACCTACAAGTACGACATGCCGGGGGAGAAGGACGTCACCCAGTCCCACCTCCTGATCTACGACCTGACGCAGCGGGGCATGGTGACGGTGAAGGCCGAGGCCTTCAAGGACCAGCGGATCGGCATCTTCAACGCCCGGCAGTTCCTCTATCCCGACAGCGACGAGCCCCGCCGCCAGCTCTGGCTCTCCGACGACTCCAACGAGCTCCATTTCTGGCGCCGGAGCCGCGACCAGCACCGGGTCGACGTGGTCGTGGCCAACGCCGCCACCGGCGACGTGCGGGTGTTGATCGAGGAGCGGCTCAACACCTACGTGGAGCACCAGACCCCGGAACGCCTCGCCTCGGGTGATCTCCTCTGGTGGTCGGAACGGGACGGCTGGGCCCACCTCTACCGGTACGGGCCGGATGGCACCCTCAAGGCGCGGTTGACCGAGGGCCCCTGGCATGTGGGTGGGATCGAGGGAGTCGATGAGGCGCGTGGTCTCGTGTATCTGACGGCCAACGGACGGGAGAGGGGAGAGGATCCCTACTATCAGCACCTCTACCGGGTGGGGCTCGACGGGCGGGGCCTCACCCTCCTCAACAGCGGCGACTTCGACCACCGCTCCGATCTGGGCGCCAGCCGCCGTTTCGCTGTGAACAACTACTCCCGCGTGAACACCACTCCCGCGGCCGCGTTGGTGGATGTCACCACGGGGCGGAAGGTTCTTGACCTGGAGGAGGCCGACTTCTCCAAACTGATGGAATCGGGGTACCGTTTCCCCGAGCCGTACACGGTGAAGGCCGCGGATGGCATCACCGATCTCTATGGCGTCATCTACAAGCCCTTCGACTTCGACTCGACACGGCGGTATCCGCTCATCGAGTACGTCTACCCCGGTCCCCAGACCGAGGCGGTGAGCAAGTCGTTCTCCACCAACGCGCCGGAAACGGGGCTCGCCCAGTTCGGCTTCATCGTCGTGACGATCGGGAATCGGGGCGGACACCCCGACCGCTCCAAGTGGTACCACAACCAGGGGTACGGCGACCTGCGGGACTACGGCCTCGCCGACAAGAAGGTGACGGTGGAGCAGCTCGCCGACCGGCACTCCTGGATCGACCCCGACCGGGTGGGGATCTATGGCCACTCCGGCGGGGGATTCATGTCCACCGCCGCGATGCTGGTCTACCCCGATCTCTTCAAGGTGGCGGTCTCCTCCTCGGGGAACCACGAGAACAACATCTACAATCAGAACTGGTCGGAAAAGCACCACGGAGTGAAGGAAGTGGCCCGGGGGGACAGCATCACCTTCGAGTACGCCATCGAGAAGAACTCGGAACTGGCCCGCAACCTGAAGGGTCACCTGATGCTGACCACGGGGGACATCGACAACAACGTCCATCCCGGCGGAACCTTCCGCATGGCCGAGGCGTTGATCAAGGCGAACAAGCGCTTCGACTTCTTCATCTTCCCGGGCCAGCGGCACGGCTATGGCAACATGAGCGACTACTGGTTCTGGCTCCGCTCGGAGTACTTCGTCCGCCACCTGCTCGGCGACACGCGGGGGAACGTGAACATCGCGGAACTCGACCTGGAGCGGGATCCGCCCCGCGGGAACTGACCATGGAGATCCTGGTGGTGGACATCGGGGGGACCAACGTGAAGGTCCGGAGGAGCGGGCAGGAGGCGCCGATCCGGATCCCCTCCGGGTCCACCATGACTCCGGACACCATGATGGAGCAGATCGCCGCGGAGATCACCGGGTGGACCCATGACGTGGTGGCGATCGGCTATCCCGGGATCGTCCGGGACGGAGCGCCGGTGGCGGAGCCGCAGAACCTGGGGCCCGGATGGGTCGGCTTCGACTTTGCCGCCGCGTTCGGCCGGCCGGTGCGCCTCGTCAACGATGCCGCGATGCAGGCCCTCGGCGGGTATGCCGGGGGCCGGATGCTCTATCTCGGCGTGGGCACCGGTCTCGGCTCGGCGCTGATGGTGGAGGGCGTGCTCCAGCCGCTGGAGCTGGCCCATCTCCCCTACCGGAAGGGAAGAACCTTCGAGGAGGAGGTGGGCCGCGAGGGCCGGGAACGCCTCGGGAAGAAGAAGTGGCGCCGCCGGGTGATCGACGTGGTGCACCGGCTCGCCACCGCAATGCAGGCCGATTCGGTGCTGCTTGGGGGTGGCGAGGCAAAGCGTCTCGCCTCGCGGATCGACAAGCTGCCTCCGGGCACGCGCATCGGCTCGAACGAGGATGCCTTCACCGGCGGACTCCGGATGTGGGAGACGGCGCAGGCTCCCTGAGCGCTCGCTCGGCGGCCACGACCTCCCTCACGGCGAGCACGAGCCGCTCCAGGTCTCCGTCACCCAGATCCCCCATCATCGCCACCCGGAACACCGCCCGCGCCAGCGCACCCTGCCCCGCATAGATCACGAACCCCCGTTTCTTGAGCCCGTCGTGCAGTGCGTCATACGACACACCGGCCGGAAGCTGCCAGGAGCGCAACGCCACCGAGGACTCCTCCGTCCGGAGAAGCGGTGCCATTCCCATCGCGTCGAACCCCCGGGCCACAATGCGAGCCCTCGTCTCGTAGCGTGCCCGGCGTGCCGCCACTCCCCCTTGTTCGGCATGTTCCCGCAGCGCCTCGACGCATGCCTGCATCGCGGTGACCGGCGGCGTGAAGGGTGTTCCCCGCAGGTCCTGCGCGCGGCACCAGGTGCCGAGATCGAGGGAGAGGGTGCGGGGCGTGACGGAGGGTGGGAGGAGCGCGTTCCGACGGACGATCACGAAGGCCACCCCCGGAACACCGTGCAGACACTTGTTGGCGGTGCCGGCGCAGGCGGTGATTCCCCAGGCTTCGAAGTCGATCGGTTCCGCTCCGAAGCTGCTGACGGCGTCGAGGAGGATACCCGCGCCCCGGTCCCGGCAGGCGGCGCCAATCCGGGCGATCGGGTTGAGCCGACCGGTGGTGGTCTCGTGGTGGACCACCGCGAGATGAGTCGGGCAGGGGCTGTGGTCGAGGAGGCCGGTGACCGCGTCGAGGGGAATGCCGGCGCCCCACGGGAGGGTCAGGCGGGTGTGGGTGATGCCGTGGATCGTGGCGATCCGGGAGAGGCGCTCGCCGTAGACCCCGTTCTCCACCACGGCCAGGGATCCGGTGGCGGGCACGAGGCTGCTCACCATCGCTTCCATCGCCGTGGTGCCGGATCCTCCGAGGAGAACCGCGGCCCATGTCGCCGGGTCCAGGTTGTACACCTCGAGGAGACGGCGGCGCACTTCGTCCTGCAGGTCGGCGTACTCCGTTTCCCGGTGGCAGAGATCAGGCCCGTTCAGCGCGGCACGCACCCGGGCCGAGAGGGTGACGGGACCCGGGTTGAGCAAAAGGGTCCGATCGGCTGCGTTGATGGGGTCGGGATTCATGGCGCGCGCCACAGGGTGGCTCCGATATGGGACATGAGGCGCTCTGTGACCTGAACCGGAGTGAGGTGGGGACGAGGGAGACGGCCGGCGATGCCGGGCCGGATGCGAAGGTGGAGGAAGCGGGGACCGGGGCGGGGTTCCGGGCTGGTGAGGAGAGCGTCGATGGCGTCGAGCCGGTGGGACGCGAATGCCTGATGGTAGCCGCAGGCTGCCGCGATGCCGGCAAAATGGACCCTGGAAGAGACGGTCGGTTGTCCCCCGGTGGACTCGTGCATCTGATTGTCCAGGAGGAGGTGGATCAGGTTGCCTCCCGCCTGTGCCCCGATGGTGGCGAAGGTGCCCATCCGCATCAGGGCGGCACCGTCTCCATCAACCACCACGACCCGGAGGTCGGGCCGGGCCTGGGAGAGCCCGAGGCCCACGGCGGTGGCGCACCCCATGGAGCCGACCATGTAGAAGTGATTGGGCCGGTCCTCTCGGGCATAGAGCTCCCGACCGGTGTACCCCGTCGTGGCGATCACCACGGTGGCGCCATCGGGCCGTGTGTGCTCGAGAAGCCGGCCGAGGGCCTCGGCACGGGTGGGCCACTGCGCGGGGTCACTCACCTCCTCTTCCGGCGTGGGGCTGACCGGCCTCGAGGGGGGAACACTCCGCACGATTCGCGGGGGACGCGGGGCGATGGTTCCCTTGCGCATCAGCAGCGCGAAGGGGCGGTGGCCGGTGCGCAGGTGCTGGAGTGCGCGCTGGAGAACGGAGGCCACGGTCGCGGATTCGTTCGGGAAGTACTCCCATGGCACCTGCATCGTGTCCAGCAGGGATCCGGTGATCCGCCCCATCAGCTCATGCTGGGGCTCGTCCTTCAGGTCCGGTGCCCCGCGCCAGGTGACGATCAGGAGAACCGGGAGCCGGAAGACCCAGGCGAGCGAGGTGAGGGGGCTCACCGCGTTGCCGAGGCCGGAGTTCTGCATCATCGCGATGCCGGGGTGCCCGCCGAGGGCGGCGCCGGCCATGGCGGCCACGGCCTCACCTTCATTTGCGGCCGTGAGACAGGGAAGCCCGGCATCGTCGATCACGTGGTCGAGGAACGGGGTGAGAAAGGAGCAGGGCACCCCGGCGTACCGGGCAAGGCCGAGGTCGCGAGCCGGGGTGACGAACTCCGAGGCCTCGATCACGCGAACGCTCCCGCCTGGTGGAGGTCCTCCAGGTCGTTGACGTCGAGCCAGTGCCCGCTGATATAACAGACCGCGGGCGGGGTGCCGGTGGCCGCGAGGTGTGTGAGGAGGAACGGGAGATCGAGCCGGGGGAAATCGGGGCGGGACTGAAGCTCCGTCAGAGCCCGCCGGAGGCGCTGCGTGCCCTCACTGCGCGAGCGGACCATTCCGACCCACCGGCCATGGGCGGAGACGCCGTTGGATCCCGGGGTCGCGGAGACCCGGAGCAGGGAGACCCGTTGGTCGAAGATCCCTCGATCGTCCGCGGCGCTGCAGTGGGCCAGATCGCGGTCGAGGTGGCGGTCTCCCGGGCGCACGGAGGAATCGACGACGGTGACCACGTCTCCCTCGGTCTGGAAGAGACGATCGAGGATGTAGCTCCGGAAGAGGATGTCGCCATAGAGCAGGAGCACGTCTCCCTCCATGATCTCCAAGGTGCGGGCCAGGGAGGCGAGTTCGCCCGTGGTGTCATGGTCGGGATTGAGGAGGACGGTGACGCCCGGAATGTCGATGGCCTCGGCGCGCCACCCCCCCACCACGGTGAGGTCGTGCATTCCCTGGCCCTTCAGGGTGTCCACCATCCGGCGAAGAAGCGGGACACCCGCCACGGGGAGCATCACCTTGGGGCGGTCCTCCGTCACCGCCTCCAGTCCCGCGCCGCGGGTGGCTCCCAGGATGATGGCCCGGGTGTGTCCGTGTCCGGTGTCCGCATACCGTCGCTCGGCCTCGAGCAACTCGTCGGCGCCTTGCAGCCGGAACACCTCGTCCACCGGGGCGATGCGGTCCTCCACCGTCACCAGTGTCTCCCGGGCGTGGATTTCCCGCGCGGTCTCCTGCATGGCCCGGATGGAGGAACGCAGCAGATGGTTGGCCCAGATGACCACGTTGATGCCGGCCCGGCGGAACACGTCGGTGGGGGTGGAGTAGTACTTGGTGGGCACGATGACGAGGGGAGCGCGACCCGCCCATTTCCGGGCAAAGTCGAGGATCTCGTCGGGTCGCGAGCTCTTGCTGTGGATGAGGATCGCATCGGCGCCCGCCTGGCGGTAGGCCTCGGCCCGGCGCAGCGCCTCCGACAGGCCCCACCCGGCGATCAGGGCCTCCACGCGCGCCACCAGGCAGAAGTCCGCGGTGCACTGGCTGTCCTTTCCCGCCTTGATCTTGCCGCAGAACTCGTCCACATCGGCGAGCGGTTGTCGCTCCCCCCGGATGAAGCTGTTGGTCTTGGGGAACTGCTTGTCCTCGATACAGACACCGGCGATGCCGCGCTGTTCCAGCTTGCCCACGAGCCGCCGGAGGTTGTTGAAGTTTCCATACCCGGTGTCGCCATCGAGCAGGATGGGGATGGTGGTGGTGTCGGCCATGAATTCCAGGACATCCACCACCTGGGTCCAGCTCGCCTCGTTGCTGTCCCGCACACCGAGCTGGGCCGAGATCGAGAGCCCGCTGCCCCAGAGGCCGGCAAAGCCCGCCTCCTCGGCGATCCGGGCGCTGAGTCCGTTGTGGGCCTCCATCAGGAAGTCCAGATCGGGGGAGGTCAGCAGGCGGCGCAGAGCGGCCGCCTTGCCGGGGGCCTGGCACCGCGGGGCCACGGGAAGGCGAGGCAGGCTGCTGATCATGGGGAACGCTCCAGCGTGAGGGGCACGATCTCCCGGGATGGCCCAGGGGTTCCGGGAAGCGAATCAAGGAGGGGGAGAATGGCGGTCCGGGCGCGGGAGACATCCTCCGGGAAATCGATCTCGATCCAGGGAAGACCGGTGATGTCCTCCGCGCCGAATTCGCCCGAGGGACTCTCGAGGATCAGGTCGCGGAGTACCTCCTCATGCGGCGCTTCTTGTCGGCCCTGGTTGAGGTATCGGCGGGCTCCCTCCGCCATCCGGCGCGCTCCCGCGGCGGACAATCGGAAAAATCCCACCGACTCTCCCACGGTGTCGTAGCGCAGGTCCGATGCGACCTGTTTGCGGAACTCGACGACCTGCCCCTTTCTCTGGCAGACCTTGACCGGCTCCTCCCCCTCGGCGGACGACCGGTCGAACAGGAGGCGTTGCGGGGGGCCCGGTGTGAGCAGGGGCGCGAGGATGCGACCGTCGCAGAGGACGTCGGCATCCAGGAGGATCGTCTCCTCGCCCGCGGTGAGCCAGGGAGCCGCGGTGTCCAGGCTCACCACGCTTCCCTCGCGGAAGCGGGGGTTCCACCGGGTCTCGGGTCGGGGGATGATGTCGAGATGGTCCAGCACCTCCTCAATGGCATGATCGTGCCACCCGGTCACGATGCCTATCCGGAAGATACCCGCATCGTGCAGCATCCGGAGCTGCCGTTCGAGCAGGGTGTGGCCCCCGAAGGGGAGCAGACACTTGGGGAGTCGGTCCGCTTCGTCGCCGCCGGAGGAGAGCCGGCGCCCGATGCCCGCGGCGAGGATCACCGCCCTCACGACGGGACTCCCGGTTCGCCGGGTGTGACGGTGCACGGTCGGGCCATCGGAGCGATGGGAGCACGCGTCAGGGCGCGGGCCTCCGTGAACTGCCACACCACGAGGCCCGGGACTCCGAGGGCAAGCTCGCGGACCCGCTTGGCAAGCGAGAGGGCGAGGGCCACTCCGGGGTCGATGCCGAGGAGGGAGCCGAGAAAGATGTAGGCGCCCTCCTGGATGCCCAGGGCCCCGGGCACGGCGAAGGCCGCGCCGCGCACCGCCTGCCCGAGGCTCTCGAGCACCAGCGCCTCGGTGAGGGAAACGGGGGCTCCCACCAGCCACATCACGAGCCAGACCTCTCCCGCTCCGAAAATCCACGCCCCGAAGTGCCACACGCTCGACACGAGGACTCCCCGGCCCCGGCCGTAGACGGCCCGGAGCTCGCGGTCGAGCGACTCGGCCCCCCCCAGAAGGCTGGTCCACGCCCGCCCGGTGACCGGAGCGAGGTGCCGCGCCAGGAAGCCGAAGAGACCTCGTCGCTGGACATGCCAGAAGAGGCCGATGACGAACGCCACGAGCCCGAGCCCCGCGAGAAGAACCGGCAGAGCCCCGGTCGGTCCGATCCGCGTGAGGAGGATCCCGAGGCCCAGGAGCCCGAAGAACATCTGGGTGCCGGCGGCGACGGTCATGTCCGCGATCACTGTGGCCGCGGCCACCGGTCCCGGGGTGCCCGTGCGGGTCACGAGACGCGCCTTGGCCACATCGCCCCCGATCTGCGCCACGGGTAGGAGCCCGTTCACCGATTCTCCGATCCAGCGGGTCCACACCAGGGTTCGAAGCGGAGGATGGGGTTGCGGGAAGAGGGGGCGCCAGGCGATGGCGTCGAGCACGACGATCACCCCATGCAGCACAATCACCAGGAGGAGGCCCCAGCCGGCAGCGCCCAGCGCGGTGAGCACGACGGTGGTTCCCTGCCACGCCAGGATCCCCGTGAAGAGGGCGAGGCCCAGGAGTCCGGTGGCGAGGGCTGCTTTCCTCATGCGGTCTGCTTCCTCCCGTGGAACACCTGCCGGAATCCGAAATACGCGATGCTGTCCTTCATGTGCGACACGAACCGGTGCCAGGGCGTCATTCGTGGGTCGGTGACGAACTCCATGGTGAGGGAGACCCGTCGTTCATCCGGTCCCAGCGGGGTCACCTGATGCCAGACCGTGTCGCCGTTGAAAAAGACCAGGGTGCCCGGGCGAAGGGGAACCGAGAGGTCAATGGTGTCCCGGTCGGTGCGGGTGCGATGAAGCTGGCAGTCGAGGGTCGCGGCGGAGTCGTTGACCAGACCGAAGAGCAGGGTGTACCGCCGGCCGCGGTAGTAGGAGGTGTCGTAGTGCCAGGTGATGTAGTCGCCCGGTTCGGTGTAGTAGTACAGGGCGTAGGTGTGGGGGTCCGATGCGGGGCAGTCGAGCAGCGTGTCGCCGGTCAGCTCCTGGAGAAAGGCGCGCAGGGCGGGCGACCGGTACAGCTCCGGGATCAGGGGGAAGGCCCGGTCCAGCACATGACGCCCCACGCTTCCGCCCTTCTTGACCCGGGGGACGAAATTGCGGTGGACCAGGGGATCCAGATCCGGAAGCCGCTCCAGCAGGCGAGTGAGAACCGCAGGGGGGAGGAAGTCCTCCACCAGGAGAAACTCGCCCTGCTCGGCGAACTGGAGACGGAGGGCTTCGTGATCCAGGGCAGCGAGAGCGGCCCGCAGGTCGGAATCGAGCGCAGGCACGGGGGAGGTCGCGGTCGCTGTCATGGATCTCTCGCCGGGGTGGAAGTGGTGCTCAAAGTGGAGGGGGATTCCGGGTGAGGCCGGAGGCCGAGATACCGGAAGACGAGCCACGCCGCGAAGAGCGGAGCCCCGACCACCGCGGCCAGGAGGAAGGGCTGGAGGGCTCCCCCGAGAACCACGAGGGGGAGCAGATAGAGGACGTCCTCGATCTCGAACCAGCCGGTGTGGGGGAGGGCGGCCCGCGCGGCTCCGATCCGGCGTTCGATCTCGATGCGGAGCCAGAAGATGGCCGAGACCGAGAGCCCGGCCAGGAGTCCGAGCGGGGCCGCCCATTGGTGCAGCCACCCGGAGCGGAGGCCGATCCCGATTCCCAGGAAGACCAGGCCGTGGACCGCCGCATCGGAGGCCAGATCGTAGACATGGCCGAATCGTGTGATCCGCCCGGTCATCCGGGCCAGTTCCCCGTCCGTGTGGTCGAGCAGGTTGGAGAGAAAGAAGAGCCACCCGCCGGTCACGACCCAGTGGCCTCCGGCGGCGAAGGCCACGGCGGAGGCGAGCCCGACCACCAGGCGGAGGGTGGTGAGGTGACTGGGCGTGACCGGCGTGTGTTGGAGCGGCCGCACCAGCCAGTGGGCCAACCGCGCGTCGAGGGGGCGGGTGCTCATCGCACCCTCGTCGGGAAGGGGAGGATGTCCGGGCGGCGTGGCCTCGCAGGTCTCATCGGCGGCACAGTCCTTCCGGGTTGTCGGTACACCTGCCATCTCGGTAACGACGGCAGCCCCCGGTTGGATGTCCTAGCGGATGGCGCGGTCCAGGTCCACGCCGGCCAGGGTACAGATGCGGGCGATCGTTTCCCCGATCTTGTTGTTGGGGGTGGAGGCCCCGGCGGTGACGCCGATGCGGTGCACTCCCCCGAGCCACCCGGTGGCGTCGCGGGTCCGGGTGTCCCCCACGGGCTGAAACTCGATCCGTCCCGTGTCCAGGTCGACACATTCGGCGTCGTCGATATGGTAGGTGCGCACCCCGCGCAACTCCGCGAGCTCGGCGAGGTGGCTTGTGTTGGAACTGTTGTACCCCCCCACCACGATCATCAGGTCGAGCGGCTCCCGCAGCAACGCCTCCATGGCGTCCTGACGCTCCTGGGTCGCGGAGCAGATGGTGTCGAAGGTGCGGACCCGGGTGCCGAGTTCCTCCGGCCCGTAAATCCGCCGCATGGTGCCCCGGAACGCGTCGGCGATGGCGAGGGATTCGCCGGACAGCATCGTGGTCTGGTTGGCCAGCCCGATGTGCTGGAGGTCGTGGGCAAAATCGAAACCGGCGGAAGTGGCTTGGGCAAAGTACTCCTGCAGGGGCGCCGGATCGCCCCTGAATTCCATGAACTCCATCACCTGGCGGGCCTCGGCCATGTCCAGAACCACGAGATAGCGGCCCTCAGGGTACTTTTCGACCTGGCTCGCGGTGGCCTTGGTCTCCTCGTGCCAGTGCTTGCCATGGATGACCGAGGTGAAGCCGTCCCGGGCATAGGCATCCACCCGCTTCCAGACATTGAGAACCGAACCGCAGGTGGTGTCCACCAGAACGCACCCGATCGATTGCAGCCGCTGAAAGTCCCGCATCGTCACGCCGAAGGCGGGCAGAATGACGACATCCTCCGCCGTGACGGGGCCAAAATCGAAATCCGCGCCCTCCGGACGATGCAGGAAATGGATTCCCATCGCCGCCAACCTCCGATTGACATGAGGGTTGTGGATGATCTCCCCCACCAGAAAGAGGCGGCGGTCCGGAAACTTGGTGCGGGTCTCGTACGCGTAGTCCACGGCGCGATCCACACCGTAGCAGAACCCGAATTCCCGGGCGAGGTGGAAGGTCAGGTGATCCACGGAGAGGGTGTACTCGTTCGCTCGCAACGCATCAATGACAGCGCTGTGGTAGTCGGCGGCCAACTGGTCCTGAATGGTTCCCTTCAGGCCGAAGCCCCGGCGGAAGTAGGTGGTCCCCATGGATCGGAGCATATCGCTCTCCGGGTGAGGGCGAAAGGGGCGTAAGTTAAGCAGCAGACACACGGGGTAGGACCGGCGGATGTCGTGACGCGACCTGCGGGCGCGGTCTGGACGCCGGATTGAACCGCGGTGTAATTTGCGACCCCCGCGAAGGGGAGGAAGGAACCCGCGCATGAGGAGGGATGGCCAGGTGATCCGTCGCACGAGCGTGTGGCATCCAACGGAACGGATCCTGCCCGGTCTCGGGAAGGGCTCCGGATGATCTCCCGGCCACTGCGGCGGGGACTCGATGCCGCGATGCGCTGGCCCGGCCGCACGCTCCGGGGGGCCGCGGTGGTCACCGCCGTGGCCCTCGGCTTCGGCTCCCAAGTCGAACTCCGCACCAGCCGACAGGATCTGGCCCCGCCGGATGAACCCGCCGAACAACGGTGGCAGAGATTTCTGGCCGAGAAGCCGATCGCCAATGTGCTGGTGGCGGTCGTGGAAACGGTGCCGGGAACGCCCTTCTCCGCCTCACACCTTCGGCGGGTCACGGATCAGCTGGCCTTGTCCTTCGCCGAGGACTCCCTGGCCGGGAGCGTCTTCCACCGCACCGACCTCGCCTGGTTCGAGCGTCACGCGCTCCACGCCGCTCCTCCCGCCGCGATCACCGAGATCGTCTCGGCACTCGGGGAGGAGGGCATGCTCCGGCGCCTGGTCGAGGGAGGGGGACTCGTCGCGCTCAACGAGGGCCTGGCCGATGCCCTCGGCTCTGGGGCGCGCCACGCCGAGGCCCCCGACGACGACGCGGCTCGGTCGCTGGGCACCGTGGTGCAGATTCTGAGGTTTGAACAGCGCTTCCTGACCGACCCCGAATCGGTCACCCGGAGGATGGACTCGGACGCGCCTCTCCTCTCCCTGGTCAGCGCGGTGGCGCAAGGCGACGCGGGCGGGCTTCCCCCGGGCTATGTCGGCAGCCGCGACGGCACCCGGATGTTCCTCACCATCACTCCGGCATCCTCGGCGGATGACCTCCCCGTGTTGATGCGCTTTGTCGGTGCCATGCGGGCTCGGGCTGATCGGGTGATGGCGGAGAATCCCGGGTTCCGGGTGGCCTTTACCGGTCAGGCCGCGCTCTCCGTGGACGAGATGGCCCTGGTCCAACGCGACGCGACGCGGTCATCGATTCTGGCCGCCGTCGGGGTGGCCCTCCTGATCCTCGTGGCCTTCCGATGGCGCACGCATGCCGTGCTGGCCTTCACCGCGCTGCTGGCGGGTCTGATCTGGACCTTCGGAGTCGTGTGGTTTGCCCCGGGGTACCTCAACCTGATCACCACTGCCGTGATTCCCACGCTCCTGGGCGTGGGCGTGGCCTTCGGAATTCATCCCGTCTCGGAGTATGAACTGGATCCCGGGAGCGACACTGGATCAGAACAGGCTCTGCAGAGTGCCTTCCGTGCGACCCTGATTCCGGTGACCGTGTCCGCCCTCACCACGGCCGCGGCTTTCTTCGCCATCCTGCTGATCCCGTTCCGCGGGTTTGCGGAACTGGGGCTCGTGGCGGGTCTCGGCGTGCTGCTCTGCCTCCTGGCCGCGTTCACGGTGCTTCCCTCACTCATGATCGCCCATGGCCGACGGACTCGTTCCCGGGCAACCCGTCTCGCCGGGTCCCCGCCTGCGCCCACGGCACCCTTCGATCGGGTCTGGTCTCGGGGTGCCGCCGCAGCGGTGTCGCGCTACCCGCGCCTCGTGGTGCTGATGGCCGGGGGTGTCACCGCAGTGCTGGCATGGGGAGTGCTCCGTGTGCGGTTCGATCCCGACCTGATGGGGCTGCTGCCCCGGGAGGCGGAAGCCGTGAGGTACCAGGAGCTGATCGCACGGACCTCGGATCTCTCCCCCTTCTTTGCCGTGGTCGAGGCGGATTCCCTGACGGAATTGCGCACCCTGAGGACCCGGGCCGACGAGGATCCGGCCATCGGACGATTCGAGTCGATCCTCGATGTGATCCCCGCGGACACCTTGGCCGCCGCCGCCACGATGACAACTCTTCGGGACGCGCTCGGGACGGTTCGGGCCAATCCCTCCGCGCCATCCCTGGACAGGGAGGCGCTCCTCCGCTCGCTGGAACGGCTCGAAGGAGCACTCGATCGCGCGGCCGAGGATGCATTCGGGACCGGCAGGGCCGAGCTGGCTGCCGTGCTGGAGGAGGCTCGCGAGGCGGCGGCCGCTGCGGGGACCGAGATGCAGAACGGGCGACATTCCGAGGACGGTGTCCTGGAGACGGAGTGGGACACGCTGCACCGGTGGATCGGGAGTGCGCTGGCAAGTGTGCGCGCCGCGGCGGAGAACGGTGCCCCCACGCTCGCCGGACTCCCCCCCGAACTGCGGGCACGCTATGTCATCGGAAAGGATCGTCTGCTGGCCTATCTCCATCCACGGCATGAGGAGGGGACCGGCACCTTCAGCGCGGATCAGGGGCCTCGGTTTGCCGAGGCGGCACTCGGCGTGTCCCCCGATGCCACCGGGTTTCCGATTGTTTTCCAACGGATGACGGCACGAATCACCGAGGGTTTCTATGAAGCCGTTGCGGTCGGTGGTCTGCTGGTGATGGTGATCCTGTTGGCCCATTTTCGAAGCGTGTCCGCCTCCCTCCTGGCGGGCATGCCGCTCATGCTGGGCATCCTCTGGACCCTCGGTGTCCAGGGGTGGCTCGACATCCCGTTCAACTTCGCCAATCTGGTGGCGATCCCCCTGGTGATCGGGGTCGGCATCGATGATGGAGTCCATCTGGTGCATCGCGCTCGTCTTCCCGGTATGATGACCGTCCATGCCGCCCTGCTGAGTTCCGGCCGGGCCATTCTCATCACCTCCCTGGCCACGGTGGCGGGATTCGGAAGCCTCATCTTCTCTGCCCATCGGGGGATGGCCAGCCTCGGCACCCTCCTCGTCATCGGTGTCCTGGCCTGTCTGGTGGCCTCGATCGTTGTTCTGCCCAACCTGCTGGTGCTGACCCGCGGGTGGCGCCGCTCCGGGGAGACGGCCGGGCCCGGTGTGGTCCTGGACATGATGGAGGGGGTGGGGAAGTGATGCTGATGAGATGTGGGGTTCTCGGGGCGATGCTCTGCCTCCCATGGACTGTCGGAGCGGCGCAAACCGCCGGCCCGCGCACACTCGTCGTGTGTGCACCGGGACATCCGGGCACCGCTCTGCAGGCCGAACCCACGCTCCGGGCATTGGCGCGAGCCCTTGCCGCCGTGGGTGCCTGGTCCGGTGACACGGTCCGGACAACCTTCTGTGAAAGCGCGGAGGAAGGAGTGCGTCAGGTGAGAGCGTCGACCGTGGCGGCCGCACTCGTCTCCCTGCCCTTCTATCTGGCCCATGCAGGGGAGTTGGGCCTCCGAGCCGTGGCGGTTCCGGTCACCTCCGTGGGGGCTCGGGCTCCGTGGGTTCTCGTGGCAGGTCAGGGTCGTGTGCGCCGTCCCGCGGACCTGGTTGGATGGACGGTGTCCAGCAGGGCAGGGTACGCCCCGAGTGTGGTGGAGGCCCTGGTGGCCACTGCGTGGGGGCGTCTCCCGGCGGGGGTCGGGGTCACCTTCATACCCCGGTCGTTGTCGGCACTGCGCCGGTCCGCGGCCGGCGACCCGGTGGCGGTTCTGCTCGACGGTGAGGAGGCGGCTGCCCTGAAGGCGCTCCCCTTCGCCAGTCGGTTGGAGGAGGTGTTCCGTTCCGATTCGCTTCCCCTCTCGGTTCTTGCCGTGGTCGATCGGAATGGTGTGGGTGACGCGGAAGCGAGCTGGGACCGGGACCTCGTGGAACCCCTGCTGAGGCTCCACCGATCCCCCGGGGGAGCCGCAGTTCTGAAGGAGATGCGGATCGAGCGCTTCGAACGTCTGAGCCCGCGAGACCAGGCGCAGCTCGAGCGGTGGCCCGGTTCTTCCTCGACTCCGCGCCCTCGATGAGAAGGGCACGGTGGATGACGGCGTTTCCGGGACACCTGGTCCTCGCGCTCACTGCCACCGCATGTGCCTCGGCCCTCCCTCCCCCGCGGGACCTGAACAGCATTGTTCCCGAGCAGGCAGAGTGGGAGTCCCTTCCGGTCGACGAGTTGGCGAGAAGGGCCGAGGACCGGTTTGCGGAACGGACCGTGGCCGCGGTGCGGGAGGCCGCCGAGATCTGGACCCGGATCGCGGTCCGACGGCCTGGTGACTTCGAACCATTGACTGCGGCAGTTCGGGCACGGATCTGGTTGTCGGAAACCCTCGAGATCCCCGGGGATCGGAGCAGGGAGGCTGTGGACGCCGTTCGGACTGCGCAATGGTGCGACATTCGGGCTCCGGGAAATCCGGAGTGTGCCTACTGGTTGGGAGCAGCCCTGGGGGTGCAGGCGCGGGAAAACCGCAGCACGGCGCTCGATGCCCTCGATCGCATGGAATCACTGTTCACACGGGCGGCAGCCGAGGCACCCCGGGTGGCCGACGGGGGTCCCGATCGGGCGCTGGCAAGCCTGTATGCCCGGGCCCCGGCGTGGCCCGCCGGTCAGGGGGACCCCGACCGGGCCCTTGAGCATGCCTTCCGCGCCATCGAGCTCGCGCCGGAGCACCCCCCGAACTACCTTGTCGCTGCCGAGGCCCTGCGGGCTGCGGGAGACAGGAGCCGGGCGATCACCTATCTTGATCGGGGGCTTGTGGCGGCCCGCCGCCGACTGGGGGCACGAGACCCGGACGCACCCCGGTGGATCCAGGAGATCGAAACGGAACGTTTGAAGTATCAGTAGCCTATGCCCAGTCACGAGGGAGGATCGAGGACTTGATGAACCGATTCCGTGCGACGAGCGAACCGCTCGGGGACGCGTCGATTCTCGAGGAATCTGCCCGGGGACCGGAGTCTGTCCGGATCGGGCATCTGGAACGGGTGATGCACGCCGCCCAGGAATACCTTTTCGGCATTCAGCAGCCCGACGGCCATTGGCGCGCGCGGCTGGAAGGCGATTCCATCCTGGAGTCGGAATATGTCCTGCTGATGCACTTCCTGGGACGGGCGGGAGAGCCCAAAGTGCGCAAGGCCGCCGATTACCTCCGTCGCACCCAGATGGAGACGGGGGGCTGGGCCCACTATCACGGGGGCCCGGCCGAGGTCAGCGCGTCGGTGAAGGCGTACTTCGTCCTCAAGCTCATGGGCGACCGGCCCGAGGCCCCGCACATGGTGCGGGCCCGTGAGATGATCCTGCGCGCGGGGGGGATCGAGGCCTGCAACTCCTTCACCCGGATCTACCTGGCGATCTTTGGCCAGTATCCCTGGAGCCGGTGCCCCGCGGTGCCGCCCGAGATGATGCTGCTTCCGCGATGGTCCCCCCTGCACATCTACCGGATGTCGGCCTGGTCCCGCACGATCGTGGTCCCCCTCAGCATGATCTGGGCGCATCGGCCGAGTGTTGCGGTGCCGGAGGACGCCTCGATCGCCGAACTCTTCGTCCCGGGGCGCGCACCCACCATGGATCTGCAGGCGGCGGCGCGGTTCTGGCGGCTTCTCTTTACCGGTCTCGATGTGGCCCTCAAGGGGATCGAGGAGCTTCCCGTGAAGCCGCTCCGCGAACGGGGCCTGCGGGAGGCCGAACGATGGATCCTGAAGCGGTTGGAGAAGAGTGACGGGCTGGGGGCGATCTTCCCACCCATCATCAACACGATTCTGGCCCTCCGGTGCCACGGGTATGCTGTGGATCACCCGGTGATCCAGTCCCAGGTGGCGGAGCTCGAAAAGCTCGAGCTGGAGGACGAAAGGGATCTCCGGATCCAGCCCTGCCTCTCGCCGGTCTGGGACACGGCACTCACGATGAATGCCCTGCTCGGATCCGGAATCAGCGGGGAGGACCCTCGGCTCCTGTCCGGCGCCCGCTGGCTGCTCGAGAAGGAGGTGCGGGAGACGGGGGATTGGGCCATGACCTGCGAACCGGTGGCGCCCGGAGGGTGGTACTTCGAGTACGCCAACGAGTTCTACCCCGACCTCGACGACACCACCCAGGTGCTCACGGTCCTCGGACGGATCCGATTCCCCGATCCGGCGGAGGACCGCCGCCGAACCGAGGCGATGCGGCGAGGGCTGGATTGGATGCGGGCCATGCAGAACGCCGACGGCGGGTGGGCCGCCTTCGACCGGGGGTGCGATTCCGAGTTCCTCACCCATGTGCCCTTCGCCGATCACAACGCCATGATCGACCCGAGCTGCGAGGACATCACCGGCCGCGCGCTGGAAACGTTCAGTCTCCTCCGGCCGTCGGGCGGGGATGCGGAGGTACAGCGCGCCGGGCAGTTCCTGCTGCGGCGCCAGGAGGCGGACGGGACCTGGTATGGGCGGTGGGGATGCAACTACCTCTACGGAACCTGGCTCGCCGTGCATGGGCTCACCCGGGAACTCCTTCCCCCCGCCGACGCCCGGATCCAGCGGGCTGTGGCGTGGGTCCGCGCCCGCCAGAATGCGGATGGGGGATGGGGAGAACTCCCCCGGTCCTACGACGATCCCTCCACCAAGGGCGACGGCCCGAGCACAGCCGCACAGACCGCCTGGGCGGTGCTGACCCTGCTCGCCGCGGGGGACCACACCTCCGCGAGTCTGGTGCGGGGCATCACCTATCTGCTGGAAACCCAGCGGGCCGACGGGTCCTGGTACGACGAGGCCTGGACCGGAACCGGGTTCCCGCGCGTGTTCTATCTGAAGTATCACTTGTATGCCACATACTTTCCGCTCCTCGCTCTGGGGACGTACCGGGAGAAGGTGACCGCATGAGATTTCCGCTGCACATCACGCTCGACACCGTGAACCACCAGGTGCGGAACGCGATCGCCGGCAACAAGCGATATCCGTTCGTCCTGATGCTGGAACCGCTCTACACCTGCAACCTGGCCTGCATCGGATGCCTGCCCGAGCGCCACACCGGCAAGCTGGCGGACCGGCTTCCCCTGGAGGCGTGCCTCAAGGCGGTGGATGACTGCGGCGCGCCCTCCGTGTCGATCTGCGGTGGCGAACCGACCGTGTACCCCGAGCTCCCCGAGCTGGTGGCGGGGATCATCGCGCGGAAGCGGCACATCTACCTCTGCACCAACGCCCTGTTGCTCGACACCAAGGTGTTCGGCCGGATTCCGCCCCACAAGCGGTTGACCATCAACGTTCACCTCGACGGGATGCGAAAGACCCACGACTACGTGACCGCACGGGAGGGAGTGTTCGACAAGGCGATCGCGATGATCCGCGAGGCCAAGGCCCGCGGCTATCACGTGATCACCAACACCACGGTGTTCAAGGAGACCGACATCGACGAGGTGGAGGAACTCTGTGAGTACATGACGCAACTCGGCGTGGACGGCATGCTGATCTCCCCGGGATATCACTACGAACACATCGAGCACGACATCTTCCTCACCCGGGAAGACATCGAGGAGAAATTCAAGCGCGTCCTCCGGTTCGCCGACCGGTTCCCCCTCATGTCCACCCCGCCGTTCCTGGAGTTTGCGGCGGGACTCCGCGAGTACCCGTGCTCGCCCTGGAGCACCGTGACCTTCACGCCGAAGGGGTGGAAGGGGCCCTGCTACCTGATCGGAAAGAAGTTCACCTTCGACTGGAACGAGTTCTGGACCGGAACCGATTGGGCCTACTGGGAATCCCGGCAGGACCGCCTCTGCCAGAACTGCAAGATGCACTCGGGGTTCGAGGCCTCGGTGGTCCGGGAGCTGGCCCGCAATCCGGGTGACCTCATGCGCGTGATGAAGTGGAACTTTCTCGGCAACGGACGCCGCAAGGCACCGGAACGGGAGACGGTGGCCGTCGCGTCGAACGGACAGTAGATGCACCTGGTCACCGGCGGAACCGGCTTCGTCGGAGCCCATGTGGTGCGCGCCCTGGTGGCTCGGGGAGAGGGAGTGCGATGTCTGGTCCGGCCCTCCAGCGACCGGGCCAACCTCGAAGGGCTTCCGGTGGAACTGGTGCAGGGAGTCCTCGACGACCCCCGGTCTCTCCACGCGGCGATGGCGGGGTGTGAGATGGTCTACCACGTGGCCGCCGAGTATCGGCTGGGGGCCCGCAATCCCGCCTCGCTGTATCGGAGCAACGTGGAGGGAACCCGGAACCTTCTGCAGGCCGCGGGGGACGCCGGGGTGTCCCGCATCGTCTACACCAGCACGGTGGGGGCCCTGGTTCCCAACCCGGCGGGAGGCCCGGCCGACGAGAGCCATTTTCCGCCGAACGGACAGGCGCTGATCGGGCACTACAAGCGTAGCAAGTTCCTCGCCGAGCAGGTGGCTCTCTCGTTCGTGAAGGAGGGACTCCCGGTCGTGGTGGTGAGCCCCTCCGCGCCGATCGGCGAGCTGGACCGAAAACCCACGCCCACCGGTCGGCTGATCGTCGACTTTCTGCGCGGAAAGATGCCGGCCTACATGGACGCCGGCCTCAATCTGGTCGACGTGCAGGACGTGGCCGCGGGGCATCTCCTGGCGGCGGAGCGAGGTGTCGTGGGAGAGCGTTACATTCTCGGCGGGCGCGACTTCACCCTTCGCGAAATCCTGGAGATGCTCGCGCGGCTCTCGGGCCGGCCCGCGCCCCGCCTTCGGATCCCCGCCTGGGTGGCGATGAGCGCCGCCGTCGTGAACACCGCCTGGTCGTGGAGCCTGGGGAGGGATCCCGGCATTCCGGTGGAAGGGGTGCGCATGGCCCTGAAACCAATGTCCTTCACGCCGGCCCGGGCCGTGCGGGAGCTTGGGCTGCCCCAGAGTCCGATCGAGGACGCGCTGGGCCGGGCCGTGGAGTGGTTCCGGCAGCACGGTCATGTCCCCGCCTGAATCGGCCGGAATCGTGATGGTCATGGCCGCACTTCCGGAGGAAGTTGTCGTACTCCGACGGCGTTTCACCGACGGTCGAGGGTTGTCGAAGGGACCGGGGGCGTTGCGCCGCTGGGAAGGAAAGTTGGGACCCTGCCGCGTGCAGGTGGTGGTCACGGGAGACGGAGCCGACCGGGCCCGATCCGGAGCACGACTCGCCTTCGACGGGCTGTTGGGAGAGGGTGCTCGATGCCGGCATCTCATCGTCGCCGGCGTGGCGGGCGGAGCCGATCCCGCTCTCCGGGCGCACGATCTGGTGGTGGCGCGCGAAGTGGTCCGGGAGGGAGGTGTCGCACGCCGGGCGGACGAGGCGATGGTCGCTGAGGTGGTTCGGGAGACGGGTGCTGCGCCGGGTCGGGTGCTCACCCGGGAGACGTTGGCCGCCTCCGTGGCTCACAAGCGCCAGATCCACGACGAGTGGTCGAGGGTGGATGACGTCCCGACGGTGGTGGATCTGGAGACCGCCTGGTACCTCGAGGAGGCGGAACGTCGCGGGGTGCCGTGGACGGTACTGCGCGTCGTGAGCGACGCGGCACATGAGCCCCTTCCCGCGTTTCTGGAAGGATGCCGGGATGAGGGAGGTGCCATCATCCGGGGGCGCGTGGCGCGGCATGCCCTGCGGCACCCGGGCACCATCCGGTCGCTCCTTCGGCTTGCCCGCCGGGTGCGGCGCTGCGCCGGGGTGCTCGCCGAGGCCGTCGCCCTGACCGTGGGCATGGATGTCAAGGAGAATGGTGGATGATGGCAGAGAGTGAACCGACCCGAGGGATGGAGGAACTCGACCGGCTGCTCCGGGACACGAGCCGCACGTTCGCGCTCGCCATCCCGCTCCTCCCCGGAGAGCTGCGGCGGTCGGTCACGGTGGCCTATCTGCTGTTCCGCATCGCCGACACCTTCGAGGACAGCGACTCCTGGTCCCCCGACGAGCGGATCATCGCCCTCAGCGAGTTCGCAGATCTCTTGCGCCACATTGATATCGACAAAGCGAACCTCCTGGGGCGCGACTGGGCCACGCGCTCTCCGGTGCATCACGCCGGATATCTCGAACTCCTCGAACGGACGGGCCAGGTTCTCGAGGCCCTCGCCGAGCTGCCGGAGCCGGTCCGGGAACGAATCGTCCATCACACCTGCCGGACCGCCGACCGGATGGCGTTCTTCGTTCGGCAGACCGGAACCGATGGCCAGCTCCGTCTCGGTTCCGTGGGGGAGCTTCGGGAGTACTGCTATGCGGTGGCGGGAATCGTGGGGGAGATGCTCACCGACCTCTACCTGTTGGAGTGCCCGGGACTCGAAACGCGCGCCGCTGACCTCCGTCGCTGGGCTCCCCTCTTCGGCGAGGCGCTGCAGCTCGTCAACATCCTCCGCGACGCCTCGGCGGACGGCTTGGAGGGACGGAGCTACGTCCCCGCCCGGGCCAACCGGGCCGAGCTCTTTGCCCTGGCCCATGCCGACCTGGGCGTGGCCCGGGAGTACACCGACGCGCTTCGGGCCGGGGGTGCTCCGAGTGGGGTGATCGCGTTCAACGCCCTCCCGATCGAGCTGGCCGTGGCCACGCTGGAGGTGGTGGAACGGGAGGGACCGGGAGCCAAGATCTCCCGCGAGGCGGTCGGGGAGATTCTGATGCAGGTTCTGGGCTCATGCCCTTGACGCAACCCCTTGCACCATGCCATCTTCCGGGTTCTGGCGCCGTAGCCAAGTGGTAAGGCAGAGGTCTGCAAAACCTCTATTCGTGAGTTCGATTCTCACCGGCGCCTCTTCCCATCCCAACACTCCTTGATTGGCCCAAGTGCGTCGCTCGTCGGTGGAGCTGCGGCCCTGCGGGCCTCGCTCTCCTCCGCGCCGTGGGCGCTCCGGATCGATTCCGACCGGCGCCTCTCTCCCGTCCGTCCCTCCATGTGGGGTCCCGGTGCGTCGCTCGTCGGTGGAGCCCGGGCCCTGCGGGCCTCGCTCTCCTCCGCGCCTGCCGGCGCTCCGGACCGATTCCGACCGGCGCCTCTCTCCCGTCCGTTCGTCCCTGTGGGCCCTTGGGGGCGTGCCGCATGAGGGGGTAGGGAAAGTGCTCCCGTGACCGGCCCGGGATCGTTCGGGCCGGGTGCGGAACCACCAGTCAATTCGGCGACGATCCTTGATGGCGAAGAACCTTGAGCTGAACATCAATTCATTGACGCTCAATGACATATCTGAGGGGAAGGTGCCTTTCTCCGGGTGTGGTGTGTGGCTCCGGTTGGGTCGATCGTCTCCGTCCTTGGGCGGGGCACCGTGCCTCCGGCCACTCATCCTCACCCGTCTCCAGGTACAGCATCCACCCCATGCAGGGGCTGCTCCCCGGAACGCAGCCCGAATGCACGCAAATGGCTCTTGTGAAATCCCGGCTCTCGTGACATTGTCAAGAGACGCCGGTTTCCGGAGGTTCCCCATGCGCCGCACCCTCATTGTCGCCACCCTGACGCTCTCGGCTGCTCTGGCCCTGCCCGCCGATTCCCCCGCCCAGCAAAAGGGGAAGGCCCGGATCAGCGGTCTCATCCTCGCCGCCAGCGACCGCCAGCCGATCGAGGGGGCCCGGGTCCGGATCTTCATCCTCGACCGTCCCCTGGAGATCCTGAGTGACGCCGAGGGCCGGTTCGTCCTCAAGGATCTCCCGGCCGGGGACTACAAGGTCCAGATCGAGGCCGACGGGCTCACCTCCCAGGAAGCTCCCGTGACCCTCGGACCCCGGGACCGCTTCGACATGGAGTTTCTGGTCGGCGTTCCTCCCGCCGTGGTGCTCCCCGAACTCGAGGTCGTGGAGGCAGTTCCCAACTGGCCCAGGGGAACCCCGATATCGAGCGGGCGTCCGGAGTTCGAGCGCCGCCGGCAGGAAGGGAATGGACGCTACTTCGGACCCGAGGAGATTGCCAAGCGGAACGCCCCCACCCTCCAGGACCTCCTCCGCATGGTCCCAGGCGTGGTCGTGGATTGCAGAAACAACAACAATGTCTGTTCGATGCGATTCAACCGCTCGCCTCGCGGGTGCGGCCCCGGGTATTGGGTCGATGGCATTCCCGCCACCGATCCCTCGGTTCTCTATCTCACCCGCCCCACCGACCTCGCGGGCGTGGAGGTCTACTCGGGGTCGAGCCAGGTGCCGCCCGAGATGGAGGGACGGAATTCGCGCTGCGGTGCCGTGGCGATCTGGACCAAGGTCGGAGAGAAACCGAGTGAGCGGGAACGCGCCCGGCAGGACCCCGAGACGCGGCGGAACCCGTTGTACTGACCTTCCCTCCCGGAACCTCGACTTCAGCCTCCAGCCTCCCGTGTCCCGCGGGGGGCTGGTTTTTTTGTCCCCGGCTCCCCACCTTTCCCGCTTCCGAGTGACCTGCCCGCCGCGGCCGCGGTGCCGGCGGGAGATCCCATCCGAAGGAGCACCCCGTCATGTCGGCGTCCGCCACAGGGAGGCCTCGCCTCCCCCTGCATACGCGCATCCTGCTCGGTCTCCTCGTGGGCGCCGTGGGGGGCATCGTTTCCAACATCCTCTGGCATGGTTCTCCGGCCCTCGGATGGTTCGTCGACAACGTGGCCAACACGGTGGGCCAGATCTTCCTGCGGATGCTCTTCATGGTGGTGGTCCCGCTGGTGTTCACCTCCGTGGCCCTCGGCGTGGCCTCCCTGGGAGACGTGCGACGCATCGGGCGGATCGGCACCAAGACCCTCCTCACCTTTCTGGGCACCACCGCCGTCGCGGCCGTCATCGGCCTCGTGCTCGTGAACGCGATCAAGCCCGGCGGCTCGATCGACCCCGAGGTCCGTACCGCGCTGATGGAGGAGTATTCGTCGCAGGCGGGCGAAAAGGTGACCGCGGCCGAAACCAACCGATTCGGCATCAGCACCTTCGTGAACATCGTGCCACGCAACCCGGTGACCGCGGCGGCCGGCGGCGATATGCTCGGTCTCATCTTCTTCACCCTCATCTTCGGCATCGCCCTCACGATGATCCCGATCACGGCGTCGGAACCGGTGGTGAAGGTGCTGGAGGGGATCAGTCAGGCGGTGATGGTGATCATCGATTTCGCGATGCGCCTGGCACCCCTGGGTGTGGCCGGGTTGCTCTTTTCGGTGACGGCCAAGTTCGGATTCGACGTGCTGCAATCCCTCCTCTGGTACGTCGTGACCGTCCTTCTCGGCCTCGCGGTCCATCAATTCCTCGTCATCCCGCTGCTGGCCCGCAGCCTGGTGGGGATCAGCCCGGCCACCTTCTTCCGGCGAGTGCGGGCCCTGATGGTCACGGCGATCTCGACCTCCAGCTCCAACGCGACGTTGCCCACCACGATCCGGACCGCCACCGACGAGTTCGGTGTCCCGCGCGAGGTGGCCGGCTTCGTGCTCCCCCTGGGCGCCACCATGAACATGAATGGCACCGCCCTTTTCGAGGGGATGACGGTGCTGTTCCTGGCCCAGGTGTTCGGGGTGCACCTCGATCTCCTCACCCAGGTGATCGTGGTGGTGATGGCCGTGATCACCGCGGTGGGAGTGGCCGGGGTGCCGAGCGGGTCGATTCCCCTCCTGGTGATGGTGCTCGGCATGGTCGGCGTGCCGGGGGAGGGGATCGCGCTGGTGCTGGGGGTCGATCGGATTCTCGACATGGCCCGGACGGTGCCCAACGTCACGGGAGACCTGCTGACCTCGCTGCTGATCACGAAGTCGGAAGGGCTCCCCTTCGGCCCCACCGCCGACGAGGGACGATGGACATTGGACAACGGGCAATAACCAACGATTCACCCTACTCCCCACTCCCTACTCCCTACTCCCTACTCCCTACTCCCGGGGAGTGGGACTGCGGGGTGGCTACGGATCCGGTCCCCACTCTCGTCGAGATTGGGCGTTCCGAGCATTCCCTCCGACCCGGCCACGAGGGTGGCCACGGTCGCGTCACCCGTCACATTGGTGGCGGTGCGCATCATGTCGAGGATCCGGTCCACGCCCAGAATCAGAGCGATCCCCTGGGTGGGGACATTGATCGCCTCGAGGATGATGACCAGCATGATGATCCCGGCCCCCGGCACCGCCGCGGTCCCGATCGAGGCGAGCACCGCGGTGAGGATGATCGTCAGCTGGGCCCCGATTCCCAGGGAGAGTCCCAGGGTCTGGGCGATGAACACCGCCGCCACAGCCTGATAGAGCGCCGTGCCGTCCATGTTGATGGTGGCGCCGAGAGGAAGCACAAAGCTGCTGATCTCCTCGTGGATGCCGAGCTTCTCCTCGCACCGCTCCATGGTGACGGGGAGCGTGGCGGCGCTCGAACTGCTGCTGAAGGCCAGCAACTGGGCGGGAAAGATCCCCTTGAAGAACGTCACCACCGGCATGGGGGAGAACACTCGGAGCAGAAGCGGATAGGTGATGAAAGTCTGGATGAGGAGCCCGATCACCACCGCGAGGGCGTAGTAGCCCAGGGCCCCGATCAGCTCCAGGATCTGGGTCAGGTTGTCCCCCGCCACCGACGTGATCGTGCCGGCAATGAGCGCGAAGACTCCATACGGGGCCGCCAGCATGATGAGATCCACCAGCCGGATGACCACGTCGTTCAGGCTTTCCATCACCCCAAGCAGGGGCCGGGCCTTCTCGGCGGGGAGCTGGATCAGTCCGATTCCCAGGAACAGCGCGATGAACACCACCTGGAGCATCCGGCGGTTGTCGCCGAAGGAAACGACCGCGTTGTCGGACACGATGTCCACGAACATCTGGAGCGGCCCCCGGTCCCGGGCCAGCTCGGCCGCGGCCTCGCTGCCCGCCGCGTCGGCGGCGTAGGTTTCCTGAAGCTGGGTCCGCATCGACTCGGGCACCTGATGCCCCGGCTTGAGCACGTTGACCACCACCAGCCCCAGCGTGACCGCCACCGCCGTCGTCGCGACGTAGATGCCGATGGTCTTCCCGCCGATCCGCGACAACTTCTTGAGATCGCTCAGACTCGCCACTCCCGTGACCAGCGAGGCGAGCACCAGCGGAACGGCGATCAGCTTGAGGGCGTTGACGAAGATCGTGCCCCAGGGCGTGATCCAGTCGTCGGTGAAGTCACCCCACCCCTGGGACGCCGCCAGCACCCCGTACGCCAGGCCGGCCACCAGGCCGAGAATGATCTGCCAGTGAAGCTTGCGATACCAGGGCATGCGCCCTCCCGGAAGAGGTTATCGGAGACGCACCCGCCGGGGCGGGCGCGTCCGGGGAGATCAGGAGACGAGCGTGGAGGCCTTGGTTTCCACTCCGGTCACCAAGGAACGATACGAGGTGGCGAAGCTCTCGACTCCCGCCTCCTCCAGTGCGGCCGCCACCCGCTCCAGGTCGATGCCGTGCGAGGAGAGCACCGCGAGCTGCTCGGGCGCGCGCCGCACCGCTCCGGGCAGCCGGAGGGCGGGATTCCCATGATCCCGGTAGGCGTCGAAGGTGGCGGGAGGCAGCGTGTTGACCGTGTCCCGCCCGATCAGCGCCTCGACGTAGTAGATGTCGGGGTAGGCCGGGTCCTTGGTGCTGGTGGAGGCCCACAGGGGGCGCTGCACCCGGGCACCGGCGGCTGCCAGACTCTGCCACCGGGGCGAGGCCACCATCCGCTCAAAGGACGCGTAGGCGCGTGCCGCATTGGCGATCGCCGCCGTTCCCCGCAACTCGTCGGGGAGACCTCCGGCTGCGATCTGCGCATCCACCGCGGTGTCCACCCGGCTCACGAAGAAACTGGCGACCGATGCGATCCGGTCCACCGGTTCCCCCAGTGCCAGGCGCCGTTCCAACCCTGCGAGCCAGGCCTCCAGCACCGATTGGTACCGGGTCACCGAAAAGAGCAGGGTGACGTTGATGTTGATCCCGCGGGCCAGCGCCGCTTCGATGGCACCGAGACCGGCCGCGGTGCCGGGGATCTTGATCATCGCATTGGGCCGGTCGACGGCGGCCCAGAGGCGCTGTGCCTCGGCGAGGGTCTCCTCTGTCTGATGGGCCAGGTCGGGGGAGACCTCGAGCGACACGAAGCCGTCGCGTCCCTCGGTGCGGTCGTACACCGCGCGGAACTGGTCACAGGCGGTCCGGACATCCGCCACCATGAGGCGTTCGGTGATGGCAGCCGGTGTGAGACCCTCCCCGGATGCGGCGCGGATGTCGGCATCGTACAGGGCGCTCCCCGCGACCGCCTTCTCGAAGATGGTCGGGTTGCTGGTCATGCCCAGGAGACCGTCCTTGGCAATCAGCCGGGCCAGGCCACCCGAATCGAGCAGGTCCCGTGTGATGTAATCGTACCAGGGGCTCTGACCGAGGGCGCCGAGCCGGACCAGGGGGTTCATGACGAGACTCCTTCCCGGCAGCGGTGGACGGCGGCAACCACCCTCTCCGCCGTCAGGCCGAATTCGGTGAAGAGGCGATCCCCGGGGGCCGAGGCGCCGAAATGATCGAGGGCAATGATGGCGCCCTCGTCCGTGGTCCACCGGTCCCATCCGAGGGAGGATCCCGCCTCGATCGCCACCCGGATTCTGCAACCCGGCGGGAGGACCTCCTCGCGGTAGGAGGACGGTTGGGCCGCAAAGAGCTCCCACGACGCGAACGAGACCACGCGCGTCGGGATCCCGTCGCCGGTGAGCTGGACTCCGGCCTCGAGGGCGGTCGACACCTCCGACCCGGAGGCCAGGATGATCGCCGCGGGCGGGACACCGGGGTCGTGAATCGTGTACGCACCGCGTTCCACCGCCGCCCCCGCTTCCCGGATGCTCGGCAGGGTGGGGAGCTTCTGGCGGGTCAGGATCAGGGCGGTGGGGCCATCAAGGCGGGCGAGGGCGGTGCGCCAGGCAGCTGCCGTCTCATTCGCATCGGCCGGGCGGATGGTGACCAGGTTCGGGATGGCGCGGAGCATGACGAGCTGATCGATCGGCTGATGCGTCGGGCCATCCTCGCCGACACCGATCGAATCGTGGGTGAAGATGTAGATGACGGGGAGACCCATCAGGGCGGCCAGACGGATGGCCGGCTTCATGTAGTCGGCAAACACGAAGAACGTACTGCACCAGGGACGAAGCCCCCCGTGGGCCAGGATGCCGTTGCAGCAGGCCCCCATGGCGTGCTCCCGGATGCCCCAATGGATCACCCGGCCCGGCGCTCCCGGCCCGTAGGATTCGTCGGCGCACAGGTCGGTGCCTGTGGATCCCGCGAGATCCGCCGATCCGCCCATGAGAGTGGGAACCGCCTTCATCAGGGCGTCCAGCGTCCTGGCCGATGCCTGTCGGGTGGCCAGGCTGCCATCCTCGAACGCCGGGAGCCCCTGATCCCACCCGGTGGGGAGCTGACCGGAGAGGGCGGCGGTCAGGGCGGCGGCCTCTGTGGGAGCAGCCGTTTGCCAGGCGTTCCATCGCTCCGTCCAGGCCTCGCGGCGGGCCGCGCCCGTCACCCGGCACGACTCCAGGAAATCCCGCGCCTCGTCGGGCACGGAGAAGGGAGCCTCGGGCCACCCCAGGATGGCCTTGGTGCGGGCCACCTCGTCGGAACCCAAAGGGGCACCGTGGGCTGCGGAGGTGTTGCGCTTGGTGGGGGCCGGGTCGCCGATCACCGTTCGCAGCACGATCAGCGTGGGGCGCCCGGTTTCGGCACGGGCCTGAGCACAGGCCGCGTCGATCGCCTCCAGGTCGGTCCCGTCCTCCACCCGGAGAACATGCCACCCGTACCCGGCGAACCGGGCTCCGACGTCCTCGGAAAAGGCGAGATCGGTCGATCCGTCGATCGTGATCCGGTTGTCGTCGTAGATCACGGTCAGCCGATCGAGTTGCAGATGCCCTGCCAGGGAGGCGGCTTCGGCCGACACCCCCTCCATCAGGTCCCCGTCGCTGGCCAGGACCCAGGTACGATGATCGATCACCTCATGCTCTGGGCGGTTGTACCGACGGGCCAGGATCCTTTCCGCCATCGCCATGCCCACGGCATTGGCGATGCCCTGTCCCAGAGGCCCGGTGGTGGTCTCGACCCCCGGGGTGTGCCCTCGTTCCGGGTGCCCCGGGGTCCGCGACCCCCACTGGCGAAAGGCCCGGATGTCCTCGAGGGAGAGATCGTATCCGGTGAGGTGCAGCAGACTGTACAGGAGCATCGACGCATGGCCGCAGGACAGCACAAACCGGTCCCGGTCGGGCCAGTCCGGCGCTGCGGGATCGTGCGTGAGGTGCCGGGTCCAGAGGACGGTCGCCGCCGGTGCCAAGGCCATGGGTGTGCCGGGGTGGCCGCTGGAGGCCTGTTCCACCGCATCCATGGCCAGGACACGGATGCTGTTGATGGCGGCCCAGATACGGGGATCATCGAGCGAAGGGATGGTCACGGGATGTGCGGCCGGGGCGGTGGAGGTCAGGGTGCTGCTCCTTGTGCGTGGGTCGGGATCGGGCCTGTTCTGGACGAAACTTAACCCCAACCCCCCTCTCCCTCCCCCCCTCCAGGGAATAGCGAGAAGGAATAGGGAGTAGGGGAAGGCGAAACCCTATTCCCTGCATTCCCTACTCCCCATTCCCTGCTCCCTACGTCCCCCACCCTGCCCCCAACCCCGAGGAGGGGCTATTTTGCTTCCGTCGGCTCCGGGGACGTCAACGGGACGCCCCGGTGTGCACGATCATGGACATTCAGGGTCGAGAGGTGCCGTGGCACGTCGTTTCCGCAGTCGTTCGTCAACTTCCTCGTCATCGTCATCACCACCCGCCTCCGGGGGGACCGGACGCTCATCCGCCCTGCGGCGCTCCCCCGGTCGCTCGTATCATGCCCACCGGGAGTGGCTCCTGGAGCACCATGGATCGGTCTGTGCGTACTGCGGCCAGACGACGCCGCCCGACCTGATCACCCTGGATCACGTGCGCCCCCGCCGGGGACAGTCGGCCTACGACCGCCCCGACAACCTGGTCCTGGCGTGTGGTCCCTGCAATGCGGCCAAGGCGGACATGCCCCTGCTGGCGTTTCTCCTGGCTCGCCGGTCCCGGGGGGTGTTCCTGCTGCACTACGGAGATCATCTGTCGGAGCCGCTCAAGGAACTGGCGCGGCAGGCATCGGAGCGTCCGCTCCTCCCGGCCGACTGACCGGAAGGAGCCCCCCGCAGAGTCAGCCCGTCGGCGCCAGCGCGTCGGCCACGAGACGCGCCTGCTCGGCCTGGTGGGTGCTCGGATATCCCTCGGCGGGGCTCGCCCGTTCCGGCCGGCCGGCATAGCGAAGCATGGTCTCCTCCGGCATCAGCGGACCGAGCCGGTCGCGGATATAGGTCCACGCTCCCATGTTCTCCGGCTCCTCCTGCACCCAGACAACCTCTTCCAGACCGGGGTAGCTCCCGATCAGGGTCCGCAGCTCGATATCGGGGAAGGAGTAGAGCTGCTCCACCCGCGCCAGGGCGGGCCGCCCCACTTGAAGCGTCTCGGCTTCCTGCAGCAGATCGTAGTACACCTTCCCGGTGCACAGCACGAGACGGGAGATCGACTCGGGACGTTGCGCCGCCCACGGATCATTCAGAACGCGCTGAAAAGTACCGTTGGCAAGTTCCGGGACCGACGACACCGCGCGAGGATGTCTCAGCAGGCTCTTCGGAGTGAACACGATCAAGGGCCGCTGCCGGTTGCGGAGCGCCTGGCGGCGGAGAAGATGGAAGTACTGGGCCGGGGTGGTGCAGTTGGCCACCCGGATGTTGTTCTCGGCTGCCATTTGGAGGAAGCGCTCCATCCGGGCGCTGGAATGCTCGGGCCCCTGTCCCTCGTATCCATGGGGCAGCAGCAGGGTGAGCCGAGTGGTCATTCCCCACTTCGACAGTCCCGACACCAGGAACTGGTCCACGATCACCTGGGCCCCGTTGATGAAGTCGCCGAACTGGGCCTCCCACAGCACCAGCACTTCGGGGGCGGCGGCGCTGTAGCCGTACTCGAACCCCAGAGTGGCGAGTTCCGACAAGGGACTGTTGTGAAGCTCGAAGGGGGCCAGCGCCCCGGGCAGGTGCTGGATCGGCGCGTACCGGTCGTTGGTCTTCACGTCGTGCAGCACCAGGTGGCGATGGCTGAAGGTGCCCCGTTCGGTGTCCTGCCCGGTCATCCGGAGGGGGACTCCATCGGCCAGGAGCGAGGCGAGCGCCAGCGCCTCCGCATGGCCCCAGTCGAGGGTGCCACCGGGAGCGAAGGCCTCGCGCCTCCGCTCCAGCTGCTTGGCCAGCTTGGGGTGGACGGTGAACCCCTCCGGCCACTGGAGCAGCTGGGAGTTGAGGAGCTCCAGGCTGTCGGCCGGGACGGCGGTGTGGATGTCGGAGGGGGCGATCGCCTTGGGCCGGGAGAGGGAGATCGTGGCCTTGGGTGAGGTCGCCTTGAATCCCTGCTGCACCTCGACCAGATGCGCGTAGGCCGCGTCGTAGCGCGCCTCCACCTCCTCCTGCGTCACCACGCCAGTCGTCACCAGCCCTTTGGCATAGATCTCACGCACGGTGGGGTGACTTCGAATCATCGCCGACATGCGGGGCTGGGTATAGGCCGGCTCGTCGCCCTCGTTGTGGCCGTGCCGCCGGTAGCCCACCAGATCGATGAGCACATCCTGCGAGAACTTCTCGCGATACATCATCGCGAGACGCGTGGCGGAGAGGCAGGCCTCCGGATCGTCCGCGTTGACGTGGATGATCGGGATGTCGAAGCCCTTGGCCAGGTCGCTCGCGTGCATGGTCGACCGGGCGTCCCGGACATCGGTGGTGAAGCCGACCTGGTTGTTGGTGATGATGTGGAGGCTCCCTCCGGTCCGATAGCCGGCCAGGCCGCCGAGGTTCAAGGTCTCCGCCACCACCCCTTGGCCCGCGAAGGCCGCGTCGCCGTGGATGATGACCGGGAGCGCCACCCGGGGATCGTGGTAGATCTCGTGTCCCCGCCGCTGAGTCTGCTCGGCCCGGGCCCGTCCATCCACAACCGGTCCGACGAACTCGAGGTGACTCGGGTTGTGCGCCAGCGTGACCGTGATCGCCCGACCCGACTCCGTGGGGAAGGCACCCTCGGCGCCGTGGTGGTATTTCACGTCTCCCGTGCCCATCTCCTCCTCGCGTTCGGAGCCGGGATGCGGGGTTCCCTCGAACTCCGCGAAGATGGCCACATAGGGCCGCCCGATGATATGAGCCAGGACATTCAGGCGACCCCGGTGCGCCATCCCGATCACCACCTCGTGGGCGCCCTCGCGCGCGGCGGACTGGAGGGTCGCCTCCAGCATCGGCACCAGCATGTCAACGCCCTCGATCGAGAACCGCTTCTGTCCGAGGTAGGCCTTGTGGAGGAACTTCTCGAGCGCGTCGACCCGCGTGAGGTGGTCGAGGAGAGCCACCTGGGACGCCGCATCGAGCGACACCCGATGGGCGCCCGACTCGATCGTCTCCCGCAGCCAGACCCGTTCCTCATGATTGGAAACATGCTCGATTTCGTAGGCCAGTGTTCCGCAATACCGGCTCCGAAATTCGGGGAACGCCTCGGCCAGCGTGTCCCCGGGAACGGCGATCCGGAGAATCGCCGAAGGGATGGAAGCCATGACCTCGGGTGACAGGCCCAGACACTCGGGATCGAGGGCAGGGTCGCCGACGGGCTCGGTGCCGAGGGGGTCCAGATGGGCCGCGAGGTGGCCGTGGGTCCGGTAGGAGCTGATCAGACCCATCGCCGCCGCGACACACTGGAGATCGGGCGCACCGCCGGGCGCGGCCACGGATCTGACCGGGGAGGGAGCGGCCGGGATGGGTGGTTCCACCTGGGGCAGAAGGGAAACCCCGAGTTGTTCCGCCACGTCCTCGTAAAACGTCTCCTCCCCCTGCAGCAGGCGGTCCATCGTCCGGAGGAACTCGCCCGATTCCGCGCCCTGGATGACCCGATGGTCATAGGTGCTGGTGATGGTCATCACCTTGGAAATGCCGAGACCGGCCACCCGGTCGGCGGGGACGTCGTGATACTCCGGAGGATGGGCAATCGCGCCGACCGCCACGATGCAGGCCTGACCGGCCATGAGCCGGGGGACGGATGCACTGGTGCCGAGACCGCCGGGGTTCGTGAGGGTGATGGTGGCACCGACGAAGTCGTCGGGCATCAAGCGATGGTGACGCGCCCGGTCCACCAGCGATTCATAGGTGGCCAGAAAAGAGGGGAAGTCCATCTGGTGGGCGTTCCGCAACACCGGGACGACCAACCCACGGCTGCCATCCTTCCGCTCCACATCCACGGCAAGCCCGAGATGGGTGCCGTCGGGTTCGATCCGGACCGGCGTCCCGTCACGGCGCACGAAGGTGACTCCCATGGCCGGGTGCCAATGGGCGGCTCGCACCAGGGCCCACCCGATCAGGTGGGTAAAGGAAAGCTTTCGGTCGGAACCACTTTCCTTCAGGGCCGCATTCAGCGCCGCGCGCCGCTGTTCCAGGACGCGCACCGGGACCACCCGGAATGTGGTGGCGGTGGGAACCGAGAGACTCTCCTCCATGTTGGCTGCGAGCCGGGCCGCGGGGCCCTTGATCTCGGTCCCGGGAAGGGTCGTGGAGCCGTTCGATCCCGAGGAGGCCGGAGCCGGCTTGGGTGGCGGCTCCTCACCAATGATGCCGCGCTCGAAGAGCCGACGCCATTCCGGGGCCACCGACTCCGGGTTCTCAATCCAGGATTCGTACACCGCCTGGGCAAAGCCGGCGTTGGCGGTCTCAAACACATTCGGATCCACGCGTGCTCCTCGATTTCGCCGGTCCCGGTGGGTGCGGGAGACCGGTCACCGCTCCAATCACGAAAGATAACCGGAACCGGACCTGTGAGGCCCGCGATCCCCCCGGGAACTTCCCTCGAGCGGTCACCCTGCAGGATCACTCCCCGAGAGGGCGGAACGGCGAGTGCCCATGGTCCGTCATTCCGGCGAACGCCGGAATCCATGTCCGGGTGGGAATGGACCCCGGCATTCGCCGGGGTGACGCTCCGATGTGGACTCGGGGCTGTTCGTCCTTCCCGCATTCCTCCTTCAGAGTTCCCCGTCCATTCGAACTTCAAACTTCTTGTCAGGGCGCGTCGGATGATCCGATCAGCCGATAGTACCGCTCGACCTCCTCCCGGCGTCTCGTGTCACTCCAGCCCAGTGCCGTCCCCAGCAGGGCCGCCACCGGCTCCGCGGCGGCCGCACCGCGGTCTGCGGTGTCAAAAAAGAGATCCATGCGGCGAACCAGCACATCATCCAGACGGCGGACCATCTCTCGCTGAGCCAGAAAGGGAACCTCCGCGGCGAGCGTCGGGTGATCGGGGTGAACCCGGGCCGCCAGGGACCGGTCTCCATGGGCCATCCGCGCGATGGCCACCGCCTCGCTTCCGTATAGCTCCACCAGATGGGCGGCGGTGGCGGGGTCCTGGCCGAGGGCCACGACCTCATCCTGGAAAAGCCCCAGGGCGGGGCTCTCACCCCCAGGCAGGGGCTCCCGGTCGGTCGGCGGGTGCTTCCGCCACGCCCGCTCAGACCAGGGGCGAACCACGGTGTCGACCACCTCTGCGGCCATCCGGCGATAGGTGGTGAGCTTCCCGCCTGCCACGGTCACCATTCCACCCGGACCGCGGAGGATCCTGTGCTCGCGGGACACCGAGGACGCCGCGGCCCCGGGTTCTCCGGCAATCAACGGGCGGAGTCCCGCCCAGGTCGACCGGACGTCCTCCTCGGCCAGGTGCGCGGAGGGGAAGAGGGCATTCACCGATCGCAGGAGGTAGTGCACATCCTCCGTCGTGGTGCTGAGCGGGGCGTCGACGTCCCGAACGTCGGTGTCGGTGGTTCCCACATAGGAGAATCGCCGGGCGGGGATGATGAACATCACCCGCCCGTCGATCGGGCTGGTGAACGTGATGGCGTGACGATGCCCGATCCGATCCCGGGGAACCACGATGTGGACCCCCTTGGTCGGCCGGAGGATCGGGGTCGCCTCGGGATCCTCCATGCGGCGGAGCCGGTCGGACCAGGGGCCGGTGGCGTTCACCACCGCCCGGGCGGTGAGATCGGCTCGCGCCCCGGTGATCTGGTCGGCGCAACGCGCGCCCGTGATCTGGCCACCGGGGCCCCGGATCAGCTCCTGAACGGCCACGTACGGCGCCACCCGGGCGCCGTGCGCCACGGCGGACCGCAAGGTGGCCGTCACCAGCCGCGCATCGTCGCACTGCGCATCCCAGTACAGAGCGCCTCCCCGGAGCCCGTCGGACCGGATCGCCGGCTCCTGGCGCAAAAAACCCCGCTTGCCGAACAGCCGATGACGCCCCACATTGCCTCCCAGCGCCAGCAGATCGTACAGCAGCAGGCCGGCGCCCAGTTTCCAGAGCGGTACCCGGTCGGTACGGTGGTTCGGAAAGGCGAAGGCGAGGGGGCGCACGAGGTGGGGCGCTATTTTCAGAAGAACCCGCCGCTCCGCCAGGGCTTCGAAAACGAGCCCGAAGTGGTATTGTTCGAGGTAGCGCAGGCCACCATGGATGAGACGGCTCGAGCGGGAACTGGTGCCGGCGGCACAATCCCCCCGGTCCACCACGACCACCGTCATTCCGCGCATCGCGGCATCCCGGGCAACTCCGGCGCCGGTGATCCCCGCCCCGACGACCAGCAGGTCCGGACGGGAGCCGGTCAGTTCCGGCAACGAAGCAGAGAGCGAGGCCATCTGAGTCTGTCGCACGAGCACGCTTCCGTTGGGGCGACCATCGATCGCCCGAGTACGTGGTTCTCCTGGCACGCGACCCTCATTCCGTCGGGGGCACGGGTGCTCGATCTGGCGTGCGGCACCGGCCGTCACGGCTTGGCCGCGGCCGAGCTTGGCGCCCGCGTGACCGCCATCGATCGGGATCCCGCCCGGCTCCACACCGGAAAACAGGAGGCCGCGCGCCGACAGCTCGACATTACCTGGGTGGAGCATAATCTGGAACACCCTCTCCCCGTGACCGGACCCTTCGATCTGATCCTCTGCTTCAATTATCTCGACCGGGCCCGCCTGCCGGGGGTTCTCGAACTTCTCGCTCCCGGCGGCCTCCTGATCATGGAAACCTTTCTCGAGGCCCAGCGTCGCCTCGGATGGGGACCGGAGAATCCCGAGCACCTCCTGGCGTCGGGGGAACTGGTTCGGCTGGTAAGTCCCCTGGTTCCGGTCTACGGGCGCGAGGTTCTGGAGCCCCTTCCGGGAGAACGGTGGCGAGCGGTCAGCAGCATCGTCGCCCGGCGGCTGTGACCCCGATGCCATCCGCTGCTCCCCTGTCCGATCGAACCCCCGTGGTGGTGGCGGGACTCCGGACTCCCTTCGCCAAGGCGGGAACACTGTTCCGGGACGCCAACGGGTACGACCTCGCACGGACAGTCACCCGGGAGCTGATCTATCGGACCGAGATCCCTCCCGGCGAAGTGGATGAGGTGATCTTCGGTCAGGTGGTTCCGTCGCCCCTGGTGCCCAATGTGGCACGCGAGGTGAGTCTGCTCCCGCAGCTCCCCCGCACGATTCCCGCGTACTCCCTGAACCGGGCCTGTGCCTCCGCCGCCCAGGCCATCGCCAACGCGGCCGACCAGATTCGCTTCGGCCATGCCGATGTGATCCTCGCCGGTGGGGTCGAACTGCTGTCCGACGTGCCCATCCTCCACACCCGCCGCATGAGCCGCACCCTGGTCGCCCTGAGCCGGGCCCGCAGCCTGGGGGAGCGACTCCGGCTCATCGCCTCGATCCGGCCCCGGGATCTGGTCCCCGTCTCCCCCGCCATCGCCGAGCCCTCGACCGGGGAGACCATGGGACAGTCGGCGGAGAAGATGGCGAAGGAGAATGCCATCAGCCGCGAGGCCCAGGATCGGATCGCCCTGATGAGCCACCAACGAGCCGCCGCCGCCACCGCCAGTGGCCGGCTCAGCGAGGAGATCGCTCCCTGGTTCGCCGGACCGGCCCTGGACGAGGTCGTGACGAGCGACAACGGCATCCGGTCGGATACCTCGCTCGAGGCGCTTGCCGCGCTGCGCCCCGTCTTCGATCGCCGCTACGGCTCGGTCACCGCCGGCAACTCGTCGCCCCTCACCGACGGGGCGGCCGTGACCCTCGTCATGTCCCTCGGCAAGGCCCGGGCGCTCGGATACCGTCCCCTGACCACCATTCGCAGCTACGCGGTGGCCGCCGTGGATCCGGGGTGGCAGCTCCTGATGGGGCCGGTGTATGCCGTGGCCCAGGCCCTTGACCGGGCCGGTCTGGCCTGGAGCGATCTGGGGCTGGTGGAGATCCATGAGGCCTTCGCGTCCCAGGTCCTCTCCAACACCGAGGCGTGGGCCTCCCGCGCCTGGGCGGAGCGACTCGGGCGGTCGCAGCCGATCGGGGAGGTCGACTGGGATCGGACCAATGTGCTGGGCGGATCGATCGCCATCGGGCACCCGTTCGGCGCCACGGGAGCGAGACTGGTCACCACCCTCTCGAACGAGTTGGTTCGCCGCAACCAGCAGTTCGGGCTCATCTCCATCTGTGCTCAGGGCGGAATGGGATTCGCGATGGTGCTCGAACAGGTCGGAGGCGGGTGACATGACCGGCGCCCCCTCACCGGTGTTTCACCTCGCGATCGAGGACGGCATCGCCGTGCTCACCCTCGATCTCCCCGGCTCCCCGGTCAACACCCTGGGCCGGGCCACGGCCGCCGAGTTTGCCGGACACCTGGAGGCGTTGGCCGCCGATCCCGCCGTCCGCGCGATCGTGCTCCGCTCCGGCAAGGAGGACACCTTCGTGGCCGGGGCGGACATCGAGGAGTTCACCCTGTTGCGCACCGCGGCCGAGGCGGAGGCCATGAGCCGCGAGGGTCAGGCGATGATCGATCGGGTGGCGGCCTGTCCCAAGCCGGTCGTGGTCGCGATCCACGGCCCCTGCCTCGGCGCCGGTCTCGAACTCTCGCTCGCCTGTACCTGGCGTCTCGCCACCGATCACCCGAAAACCGTCCTCGGTCTTCCCGAGGTCCAGATCGGCCTTCTGCCGGGGGCCGGTGGATGCCAGCGACTGCCCCGGCTGATCGGGGTGCGCGCCGCCCTCGACATGATCCTCGCCGGGAAGAGCGAACGCGCCGCCAAGGCATTTCGGATCGGTCTCGTGGACGAGCTGGTCCACCCGGCCCAGCTTCGTGACCTGGCCCTCCGCGCCGCCGACCGCCTGGCCCGCTCGGGTCCCGTCCGGCGGGGGGGACGAGGGGGCGTGGTCGGCTGGTTTCTCGACCGGACTCGCGTGGGCCGGTGGATCGTCTACCGGCAGGCGGAACGGCAGGTGCGGCGCAGGACCGGCGGCCACTACCCCGCGCCACTCGCGGCGATCACCGCGATCCGAACCGGGATGGAACGGGGCATGCGCGACGGGCTCCGGGTCGAGGCACGGGAGTTCGGACGACTGGCCGTGTCGGAGGTCTCCCGCGAACTGGTACGGATCTTCTTCGCCACCACGTCACTCAAGAAGGACGACGGGGTCCCCCGGGGCACCGGAACACCCCGCACGGTCACCCGTCTCGGCGTGGTGGGTGCCGGGTTCATGGGGGCGGGGATCGCCGGGACGGCGGTAACGACGGCGGGCGTGGAGGTCCGCCTCAAGGATGCCGATCTCTCCCGGGTGGGGAAGGGGATGCATGCCGCGCTGGAGCAGGTCAACAAGAGAATGGCGCGGCGCCGCATCACCCGTCACGAGCACATGCGACTCACCGCCCTCATCAGCGGTGCGGCGGACTTTGGCGGCTTCGCCAACATGGACCTGGTGATCGAGGCGGTCTTCGAGGATCTCGAGATCAAACGGGGTGTGGTCGCCGATCTCGAGGCGGTGCTCGGGACCGGGGCCCTGATCGCCACCAACACGTCCACGATCCCGATCAGTCGAATCGCCGAGGGAGCCCGTCATCCCGAACGGATCCTGGGGATGCACTTTTTCTCGCCGGTGGATCGGATGCCTCTGCTGGAGGTGATTCCCGGACCGGACACCGGACCCGATGCGATCGTCACCGCGGTGCGGTTCGGACGCCGGATGGGGAAGACCGTGATCGTCGTGGCCGACCACCCCGGGTTCTGGGTCAACCGGATCCTGTCGCCCTACCTCAACGAAGCGGGGCACCTGCTCGCCGAGGGAGTGCGCATCGAGCAGATGGACCGGGTGATGACCGCGTGGGGGTTCCCGGTCGGGCCGATGACGCTGCTGGACGAGGTGGGATTCGACGTGGGGCTGAAAGCGGGAGCCGTGATGCACGACGCGTTCGGGGCGCGCCTGGCTCCGTCTCCGATTCTGGAGCGGCTGGTGGCCGACGGGAGAATGGGGCGGAAGAATGGCCGGGGTCTGTATCGCTATTCCCGGGGGAGGAAGGCCGGGGTGGACGATTCGGCCTATCGGGTGCTGGGTGTCTCTCCGCAGGCGTCGGCGGACCCGCGGCGGGTGGAGGAGCGCCTGCTCTACCTGATGCTCAACGAAGCGGCCCTCGCCTGCGCCGAGGGAGTGGTCCGGTCCCCCCGCGATGGAGACATCGGAGCGATCTTCGGCATCGGGTTCCCGCCCTTCCGGGGCGGTCCTCTCCGGCTCATCGACATGCTGGGCGCGGCACGCATCGTGGAGGCACTCGACCGTCTCGCCGAGGCGCACGGCCCCCGGTTCACGCCGAGCGATTCGCTCCGGGACATGGCCCGAACCAACACCCGCTTCTACCCGGAGTAGGACACCTCGACCACCGCGGGAGCCGCGGCACGGAGGGAACCGGGAGGTGCCCACCGGTCGAGCAGGCGTCGCAGATCGTCCAGCCGGATCGGTTTGGAGACATAATCGTCCATGCCCGCCTCCAGGCATTTCTCCCGGTCTCCTGTCATCGCGTTGGCCGTCATGGCGATGATCGGGATGCGGGAGTCTTCTCCCTCCTCCTGCTGCCGGATCAAGCCGGTCGCCTCATAGCCATCCATCTCCGGCATCTGGCAGTCCATCACCACGAGGTCATAGGGGAATCCCCGCACCATGGAGACGGCCTCGACCCCGTTGGCGGCCACGTCGGTATGGCATCCCAGCTTCTGGAACATGCGGACCGCCACCCGCTGGTTGACGATGTTGTCCTCCACCACCAGCACCCGGGCCCCGGGAGAAACCGGCTCCGCGGGAACCAGGGAAGCGGGGGAGGACGGGATCCCCGATTCGTCGGGAGGGGTTTCCGCCAGGCTGTGACGGGTGATGAGATCTCCCGTCCGTCCGGTCCGGCGCCGCAGGCGGATTTCCAGTAGCGCATCGACGAGGGTGGAGGTCCGGATCGGACGGCTGAGGTACGCGGCGAACCCCGCCGCATGGAACATGGCGGCATCCCCGCGCCGACCACTCTGGGCCAGCACCACGAGAGAGGGGCTCCCGAAACGGGGGTCGGTGCCGATGGTGCGCGCCAGCCCCCGTGCGTCCAGATCGGGAAGCGAGGCGGAGAGGAAGGCGATCTGGAACGGCGAGGGACTGCGACAGGCCATCGCGAGCCGGTCGAGAGCGGCCGTCCCAGTGGCCACGGTGTCGACCTGAAGGCCCCACGACTCGAGCTGCTCTGCCAGCACATCGCGATAGATGGCCCGGTGTTCGACGATGAGCACCCGGGTTCCCGCCAGAGCGTCGGGGGTGCTCACCGGGGGGGCGTCCTGCTGAACGGGCAGGCGGAAGGTGGCCCAGAAGGTCGAGCCCTCGCCCACCACGCTCTCCACTCCCATGTCCCCCCCCATCAAGTGCGTGAGGTTGCGACTGATGGCGAGGCCGAGGCCGGTGCCACCGAACCGGCGGGTGGTGGAGGAGTCGGCCTGGGTGAAATGGGTGAACAGGAGAGCCTGCCCTTCCGGGGCAATCCCGATCCCCGTGTCCCGCACGGCCAGCCGGATCAGGGAACCCCGGGAATCGTGCTCCAGCTCCTCGACATCCACCAGAACATGCCCCGAGGCGGTGAACTTGATCGCATTGGAGAGGAGATTGGTCAGGATCTGGCGGATCCGTCCCGGGTCCCCCACCACGTACTGTGGGGTGCCCGGGGCGTAGCGCAGGGTGCAGGCGAGCCCCTTTTCATGGGCCTGCACCGCCAGCAGATCGACCACATCCTCGGCGGCCGACCGCAGATCGAACGGCAGCACCTCGAAGGAGAGCTTCCCCGCCTCCATCTTGGAAAAGTCGAGGATGTCGTTGAGGATGGTGAGCAGACTCTCCGCCGATTGCTTGATCGTGCCGACATACTCCCGCTGGACCGGCGTCAGACCCGTGTCCATGAGGAGGCCGGCCATGCCGAGAACCCCGTTCATCGGAGTGCGGATTTCGTGGCTCATGTTGGCCAGGAACTCGCTCTTGCTGCGGGCGGCTCCCTCGGCCCGCTCCCGGGCCTCCGCCGCCTCGGCCGAGGCGCGTTCAAGTTCCTGCGCCGATTTTTCCAGGGCGGCCTTCGAGGATTCGAGAGTGTGGAGATGCTTCTGTCGCTCCGTTTCCAGGGCCACATGGGCGGTGACATCCTCCATGTTGCCGATGAAGCTCGGCGGGAACCCAGGTCCGGCGAGCGGCCGGGCCCGCACGCGCACCTGCATGACGTCACCGGCGGGAAGGACCAATCGGAAGGTTTCGTCGAAGTCCCCCTGCTGTCCTGCGGTGAATCGGGACCATGCGTGCAGGACGTCGTTCGCATCGGCGGGATGGACCGCGCGCTGCCAGCCCGACCCGCGCGCCTCGTCCGCCGAGAGTCCGGTCATCCGGCTCCACTCGGCGTTGGTGTACCGGCAATCGCCGGAGGCGTCCGCGACGAAGATCCCGAGGGGAAGCGCCTCCTGGATGGTGAGGAGCCGTTCCTCGCTCCGCTGCACCGCAAGTTCCGCGCGGCGGCGCTCGCCGATCTCCTCGTGCATCGTGTCCAGGGCCACGTTCATGACCGTGGCGAGACGAGCCAGTTCGTCGGTGCCGGTCACCGGAAGGCGCAGATCCCACTCTCCCCGCGCGATCCGCTGGGCCGTGGGCATCAGATCAAAGAGGGATTCCCGCAGGCGGCGAGCCAGACGGGCAAAGACCCAGACCAACATCACAAGGAGAGGCCCCACAACCGTCGCGAGGAGGAGGAAGCACCAGCGGACCAGCGTCATGCTCCGGTCGATGGCGGCTTCCCCTCGCCGTGTCACCAGGTCTTCGAAACGGGTCAACCGGTCGTTGAGCCGCGACTTGAGGAGGGTGAAATCGTCGTCTGCCACGAGGCTGACGGCACGGTCCCTGTCGGGAGGGCCGGTGCGGGTGAAGGCGCCCGTGCTGTCGGGAAAGAGACCCTGGGCGGCCCGCACTGCTTCGGTTTCCGTGCGGGCCAACTCGGTGGCGGTGGCCCACGCGTCCACCAGCACCTGGCGCTCCTCGAGAGGGAGTGCATCGACCAGGGCCCGCCGGCCTCCGAGATCCCGGCCGCTTCCGGAGAGAAAACCCGCGACCACCGTGTCGAATTCAGCGCTCCAGCGCGAATCCTCCGTCCGGATCCAGGCCCGGGTCAACCGGGTCAGTTCCTCCGATACGTGGAAGAGATGATCCGACACCCGCAGGGCAGCAGCCATCTCACTGCGCGTCTGGACAATGGTATTCCGGTTGGCCGAGAGAATGGCGAGGCCACCCGCGAGGAGCCCGATGACAACAACCATGCCGACGATGCCGGCTCGGATGAGCCACCGGACGGTGGGGCGTGGAGAGAGAGCCTTCATCGACAACCTCGGTGCCTGGCCCTCCCGGGGGAGGGCGGAATGGGTGATACCGTCAGTGTCGGCTGGTCTCCGGGGATCTTGAGAAGTTTGAAGTTCGAAGTTTGAAGTTCGAAGGGAACTGGTGTCTGCCTGGGGTCATCTGCTTGGACAGGTTTTGTTCTCTTGCGCTTGTGAAATATTTCACAATGTGTCGGGCTGCTCTTCGGGGCCAGTCGCGCGGAGCGCGCCGAGCCGTCATCGCGAGGACCCCGCAGGGGTCCGTGGCGATCTCGTGAGCGACCGCTCGCTGTGTTTCGGGATGGCTGGCCTTCCGACCGGATCCCCGTCCTGTCGAGCGTCGGCATGAAGGCCTGTCTGCCGTGGTGCCGAGCGGGCACGGGCTCACGAGATTGCGCCGTCGGCCCTGTTGCGAGGGCCTGCAGGGCCCGTGGCAATCTCCTGCGCCTTCTACAATGCCGGCATCCAGTCACAGACTGCCACCTCCACCTGGAGCTCGGGCGACGCATGCGTCGCCCCTACTCCCTACTCCCTACTCCCTACTCCCTACTCCCTACCTGAGTCCCCGCGCCACCTCTTCCAGCAGGGCCGGTGTCGACTGCATCACCGGCACGTGCGCAAGATCCTTGCGTAAGGTCGCCGCACGCTCCAACTCTTCGGGGGTGAGGAGGAGTTCCTCGCGCCGAGTCCCGCTGGCCGCCAGGTCGATCGCGGGGTAGATCCGGCGCTCCGCGAGCCCGCGATTGAGCACCACCTCGCTGTTGCCTGTCCCCTTGAACTCCTCGAAGATGACCTGGTCGAGCCGGGAACCGGTGTCGATCAGGGCGGTGGCGATGATCGTCAGCGAGCCGCCGCCGGTCTGCGGGTCCACTGCCCGGGCGCTTCCGAAGAACCGCTTCGGCGCCTCCATGGCCTCGGCGTCGAGACCGCCCGACAGGGTCCGGCCCGATCCCCGTTCCGTGGTGTTGTAGGCCCGGGCCAGCCGGGTGAGGGAGTCGAGCACCAGCACCACGTTCCCCCCGCATTCGACCTCGCGCCGTGCCCGCTCCAAGGTCATTTCCGCCAGCAACGTGTGCTGCTCGGGGGGGGAATCGAAGCTCGACGCGACGACCTCGCCCACGCCGACCGTCTCCATGTCGGTGACTTCCTCCGGGCGTTCGTCCACCAGGAGGATGAACAAACGGGTATCGGGATAGTTGGCCGCCACGCCGGAGGCGATCGACTGGAGGATGGTGGTCTTTCCCGCCTTGGCCGGCGCCACGATGAGGGTGCGCTGGCCCCAGCCCACCGGCGCAAAGAGATCGATGGCGCGATTGATCATCCGGAAGGGCTTGGGGAGCGACTCATGGTCCAGACGCATCCGTTCCCGCGGGGCCACGGCGCGAAGCTTGGTGAAGTCGGGGCGCCTCTCGATGGAGGAGGGGTCCCGCCCGTTCACGGTCAGCACCTCGGTCACGACCGTCCCCTGTCTCCCGCTCCCCCCCCCCCCATTGCCGCCACCGTTGGGACGACCCCGACCCTGTCTCCCCCGCCCGCGGTTCCTCCGTCCCCGACCCGCCCGGCCGTTGCCGTCCGCACCACCCGGTTCGGATGGGGAAGGCGGCCCCCCGATCCTCCCGGTCACTTCGTCGCCGGCCCGGAGTCCGAGGCGCCGAATCAAGGCACCCGGAATGACCGGGTCGGAGGGAGTCGGGAGATACCCCGCTTCCCGGGTCCGCAACACACCATCGCCACTATTTCCCCGCGACCCGAACGCCAGCCATCCCTGGACCGCATTGCCTTCTTGAGTGGTCACCGACAGACTTCCTTTCTCCGTTGTTTCACGATGGGGCGCGCAGTGCGCCCGGTTCCCATCCCGTACCGTGGAGGATGTTTTGATGCGCTCTCTGGTTCCGCTCTGTGCCCTCGTGGTCGGCCTCTTACCCGTCCCCGCCGTGGCCCAGACTCTCCCGGTCGAGAGTCCGGTCCTGCGCCGGATCTGGGAGGTGGGAATGCAATCCTCCCAGGTCGACCCCCTGATCCAGACCCTCACCGATTCGATCGGTCCCCGGCTCACCGGCACGCCGGGGATGGAACGCGGCCAGGCCTGGCTCCAGGCCATGTACCGCCAGTGGGGCATCCCCGCCCGGGCCGAGCAGTATGGCACCTGGCTGGGCTGGCGGCGCGGCACGACCCATGTGGACCTGATCGCTCCCCGGGTCCGCTCCCTGGAGGGCATGATGCTCGCCTGGAGCGCCGGCACCGGGGGCCGTCCGGTTCAGGGGGCGGTGGTGCTCCTCCCTGATCTTCCCGACTCGGCGGCCTACGCCGCGTGGCTCCCGACGGTTCGCGGCAAGTTCGTGGCCCTCAGTGCTCCCGAGCCCACCTGCCGCCCCGAGGGAAATCTCCGGGAGTTCGGGCGACCGGAAACGGTGACGGCTCTCCTCGACCAGCGGACCCGCATCCGGAACGACTGGACCGGCCGCGCCACCCGCACCGGATTCAACGCACGCACCCTCCCGGTTCACCTGGAAACCGCCGGCGCGGCGGGGGTGATCACGTCGCTCTGGTCCGGAGGATGGGGTACCACGCGCATCTTCCAGGCCCGGACCACCCGGGTTCCCACCGTGGAGCTCAGTTGTGAGGACTACGGCCTGGTGACGCGACTCGCCGAGCGGGGCCAGTCCCCCACGATCCGGGTCACCGCCGATGCCGAGTTTCTGGGGGACGTCCCCGTCTACAACGTCATCGGGGAGATCCGCGGTTCCGAGCGTCCCGACGAGTATGTCATGCTCTCGGCCCACTTCGATTCGTGGGATGGCTCCAGTGGCGCCACGGACAACGGAACCGGCACGGTGACGATGCTCGAAGCGATGCGGATCCTCCGAGAGGTCTACCCAGCGCCCCGACGGACCATTCTGGTCGGGCACTGGAGTGGAGAAGAGCAGGGGCTCAACGGCTCACGAGCCTTCGCCGAGGACCACCCCGAGGTGGTGCGCGGACTCCAGGCGCTCTTCAATCAGGACAACGGGACCGGACGGGTCGTCAACATGTCTGCGTCCGGTTTTGCCGGCGCCGCGCCCCGGATCGCCGGGTGGGTCAGCCGACTGCCCACAGAACTCTCGCAGCAGATCAATCTGTCCCTGCCCGGCGGGCCTGCGGGAGGGGGATCGGACCACGCGGCGTTCGTCTGCCACGGTGCCCCTGGGTTTTCGCTCGGTGCGCTGGGCTGGGACTATGGAACTTACACCTGGCACACCAATCGCGACACCTACGACAAGGTGATCCTGGATGAATTGAAATCGAATGCCACTCTGACCGCAATGCTTGTCTACATGGCGAGCGAGGAGCCGGGGGAGACCTCCCGGGTCCAGCGCGTGGTGCCACCCACCCGTTCGGGGGCCCCCGGGACATGGCCCGCCTGCCAGAAGCCGGCGCGGTCCTTCGCCGAATCCACCCGCTGATGGGAGGAGCAGGGAGCAGGGAGGAGGGAGTAGGGAATAGGGAGTAGGGGGTCGTCTCCCTCATGTCCATTCCCTTGATGTAGTTCTGCGGTTCCCGGAGCGTGGGCGAGCGGGGCATCCCAGTGGGGTGCCCCGCTTCATGCAACTAAACCGACGATCCGGCAGTCAAACCACTGTCCGATTGTGGGACGGGGAATCCCGGATGCGGACAAGCCGTCCGGGTGACCCGAGGCACACTGTTCATCCCAACCTGTTCATTGACAACAGTTTGCGACGGCGTGAATGGTGCGGCACGCAACTTCCTCTATGGGTCCGGTGGCACGGAGAGTCTGAACCATCGAGGAGTGAGCCTTGGACATACAGCGCGACCCGCCGAAAAAGACCAAACGCTGGGTCTATCTGGGTGCCGTCCTCGGGGTGGTGGTGATCGGGACGGTGGCACTCGCCCGCCTGGAACCGGCCGCGCCCTCCGTCGACCGTGGCATCCTCTTCGTCGATTCCGTCATGCGGGGGGAGATGGTGCGCGAGGTGCGCGGCCCCGGCACTCTCGTCCCCGAAAATCTCCGCTTCATCTCGGCGGTCACCGCCGGACGGGTGGAACGGATCCAGCTCCTCCCGGGCGCGGAGGTGGAGGAGAACACCGTGCTGATGGAACTCAGCAATCCGGATGTCCAGATCCAGGCCCTCAATGCGGAGCGCCAGCTCACCGACGCCCAGGCGGCGGTGGTGACGCTCCGAACCAATCTGGAGAATGGGCGACTCAGCCAGGCCTCCCTGGTGGCGGACCTGAAGCAGCAGGCGGCCGATGCGAAGCGCCGGGCGGAGGCGGGGGCGGAGTTGTTGAAGAAGGGTTTGATCATTCCCCTGGACCAGATGCAGGCCCAGGACAAGGCGGAGGCACTGGAGAGTCGGCTGCGCATCGAGAAGGAGCGACTGGAACTCCTCTCCTCCACGATCGACAGCCAGCTGAGTGTGCAGCAGGAACAGGTGGAGCGACTCAAGGCGATCACGCGCTTCCAGCAGCAGCAGGTGGTGTCGATGGTGGTGCGGGCAGGGGCCTCGGGCGTGCTGCAGGAGGTCCCCTTGCAAGTGGGACAGTGGGCCAACCCAGGGGCGGTCCTGGCGCGGATCGTCCCGGTGCCCCAGCGGCTCAAGGCGGTGCTGCGCATTCCCGAAGTCCAGGCCAAGGACATCCAGATCGGCCAGAGCGCCACCATCGACACCCGGAACGGAATGGCGCCGGGCCATGTGACCCGGGTGGACCCCTCGGTGATCAATGGAACGGTCACGGTCGACGTGGCGCTCGACGGGGAACCCCCGAGCGGCGCCCGTCCCGATCTGAGCGTCGACGGCGTCATCGAAATCGAGCGCCTGAGCGATGTGTTGTACACCGGACGTCCCGCGTACGGACAGGCCAACGCCACCGTGGGGATCTTCCGCATCGAACCCGATGGATCCCACGCCGTGCGCGTCCCCGTGCAGCTCGGCCGGACCTCGGTCAATCATGTCGAGATCCAGAGCGGATTGTCCGTGGGCGACAAGGTGATCCTCTCCGACATGTCCCGGTGGGATGCCGTGGACCGGGTCCGCCTCAAGTAGTTCCCTACTCCCTATCGCCTACTCCCTATCGCCTACCTTGGAGCTCCCCATGACCACCCCGGACACCCTGATCCGACTCGAGAGCATGAAGAAGGTGTTCTACACCGACGAACTGGAAACGCATGCCCTCGCGGACATCCATTTGGAAATCCGCAAGGGGGAGTACATCGCGATCAGCGGGCCCTCGGGGTGCGGCAAGACCACCCTGCTCTCCATTCTCGGCCTGCTCGACACCCCGACCAGCGGGACGTACATGCTTGCGGGCCAGCCGGTGTCGAGTCTCACGCCGAGCGAGCGGGCCCGGGTCCGGAACCGGCAGATCGGGTTCATCTTTCAGGCGTTCAACCTGATCGGTGATCTCACCGTGTATGAAAACGTGGAGCTGCCGCTCACCTACCGCGGAATGCCCTCGGCGGAACGCGCCCAGCGGGTGCAGAGCGCGCTGGAGAGGGTGGGAATGGCCCACCGGATGAAGCACTATCCCTCCCAGTTGAGCGGCGGCCAGCAGCAACGCGTGGCCGTGGCCCGGGCCGTGGCGGGGGATCCGGCCATCCTCCTCGCCGACGAGCCGACCGGAAACCTCGACTCCCAGAACGGCGAGGCGGTCATGGAGCTGCTGCGCGAACTGCACCGCGGCGGAGCCACTATCTGCATGGTGACCCACGATCCCCGCTATGCCCGCCACGCCGACCGTGAGGTCCACCTCTTCGACGGCAAGGTGGTGGAGGAGGATCACCTGGTGGAGGTTCTCGCGCACTGAACGCCCCCGGGAGGTCAATCGTCATCCCCGCGCACGCGGGGATCCATTTCCATGAGGGCGTGGGGAGGAGAATGGATTCCCGCTTACGCGGGAATGACGGACGTTGCTGATCTCGTCAAGTGATCAGAGTTTCCCTGAAACGCGGAGGACACCATGCTGGGTTCGTGGGCCACTGATCTGCGACATGCCGTGAGGAACCTCGGACGTTCCCCCGGCCTCGCCCTGGTCATCGTCCTCTCGGTGGGGCTCGGCATTGGAGCCAACACCCTGGTGTTCACCTGGATGGACGCGCTGGTGCTCCGGCCGCTGCCCGGCGTGCCCGACGCCGACCGTCTCGTGCGGGTCAACACCCGGGGTACCGGTGGGGTGGTCTGGTCGATTTCCTGGCCCGCCTATCGGGACTGGCGAACCGAGAACACGGGGCTCGACGAACTGGCCGTGTATGACGCAACACAATTCGGCCTGCGCACCGGCACCGGGATTGAACGGGTGTGGGGAAACTATGTCTCGGGCAATTTTTTCGACGTGCTGCGCGTCTCCATGCGCATGGGCCGGGGGTTCCACCAGGATGAGGAGGACCACGGCGCGCCGGTGGCCGTCATCTCCCACGCGTTCTGGCAACGCCATTTCCACGCCGATCCCGCTGTCCTCGGCCAGCATGTCGAGCTGAACGGGATCGATGTGTCGGTCATCGGGGTCGCCGCGCCGCGCTTCGGCGGGCCGGAGGTCGGCCTGGGGTTCGATCTCTACGTGCCCGCCACGCTACGGGCCCGGTTCGGGAATCCCGCGATCTTCGAACGGCGGGGCAGCCAGTGGCTCTCCGGCATCGCGCGGCTCACGCCCGGCGTGACGACCGAGCAGGCCAACGCGAACCTCGACGCCGTGGCCCGGCGGATCGCGGAGGCCAACGGACGGGTGGATGAAGGGGCCATGGTGCGATCGCTCGATGCCGTCGGTGCCGCTGCCACGCTCAAGCCGGTGTTCCTCGCCCTGTTCGGCGTCACCGCGCTGGTGCTGCTCATCGCCTGTGCCAATGTGGCCAATCTCCTCCTGGCCCGCGCCTCGTCCCGGCAGAGGGAGATCGGGATTCGTCTCGCCATCGGCGCGGGACGAGGGCGCATCATTCGGCAACTTCTGGCCGAGAGCACGGTCCTCGCCGTCGTGGGCGGAGGAGTGGCCCTGCTGCTGGTGGCCTGGGGACGGGACCTGCTCGCGGCACTGATCCCGGCGGGTCCCTTCCCCCTCAATCTCGACGTGCGGGTGGACGGTCCCATTCTCGCCTTCGCCTCGGTAGTCACCGGGGCCACGATCCTGCTCTTTGGTCTGGTGCCCGCCCTGCGGGCGTCGCGCCCCGATCTGGTTCCGGTGCTGAAGGATGAGATGGGAGGCCCGCTCGGACGGTCCCGGCTCCGCAATGCCATGGTGATCGGTCAGGTGGCGCTGGCCTCGGTGACCCTGGTCGCCGCGGGTCTCTTTCTGCGGGGGCTCTCCCGGGCCAGCGAGGTGAACCTCGGGTTCACCGATCCCGATCGGGTGCTTCTGGTCTCCACCGATCTCTCGCTCGCGGGGATGAACGACTCGATGGCCCTGATCACCATGACGCAGGCACTGGAACGGGTGCGGCAGGTGCCCGGCGTGGTGTCCGCCGCCTGGTCCACCTTCACGCCGCTCGGGTTCGGCGGCTCCAGTTCCAGCACGATCGAGGTCGCCGGCTATGAAGCGGCCCCGGGGGAAAACATGTCGATCCAGTACGCCATCGTCTCCGACGGCTACATGGAGACGATGGGGATGACACTGCGTGAGGGAAGAGTGCTCGGCAGCGAGGATCGCTTGGGGGTCGAACCGGTGGTGGTGGTGAACGAGACCTTTGCCCGGCGGTTCTTCGACGGGCAGGCGCTGGGGCAGGTCTTCAACCAGGGCGGTCCGGACCTGCGCATCGTCGGGGTTGTGGAGGACGTCAAGGTCGGATCCCTGACGGAGGCACCACTCCCCTTCCTCTACCGGGCCCTGGCGCAGTCACCGGACGGTCAGGCCACCCTGCATGTGCGCGGCACGGCCGACAACGCGATGGCCCTTGCTGAGCCCCTGCGCCGGGAACTGGCCCAGGTCACCCCCGACCTCCCCTTCCTCGACCTGCGGACCATGGCGGAGCAGATCGAGCCGGCCACCATTGGACAGCGGATCGGGTCGCGCATGCTCGGCGTCTTCGGGTTTCTCGCCCTGCTGCTCGCCGGGATCGGCATCTATGCCGTGATGGCGCAATCGGTGACGCAGCGGACCCGGGAGATCGGAGTGCGAGTGGCCCTGGGCGCCAATCGCCGAGTCCTGCTCCGGATGGTCGTGGGGCAGGCAATGAGGCTGACCTCGATGGGGCTGGTGATGGGGGGCATCCTGGGGGCCGGCGCGGGAGTCCTTCTCCGAAGCCTGATCTTCGGCGTGAGCCCGCTCGATCCGGTGACCTTCGGGGTGATGATCGCGATCTTCGGGGTGGTCGCGGTCGCGGCCAGCGCCCTCCCCGCCCGGCGCGCGGCATCGATCGATCCGGTGGAGGCCCTGCGGGCGCAGTAGATTCCTCCCCTGGGACGCCGCCGGTGCCGCAAAGGGCCCGACGGTGTCCCCCGGGGCCTCCAACGGAAACACACACCATGATCCGCCTGATCAACATCGAAAAGTCCTATCCCACCGGACCCTCCCGGACCTGGGTGCTCCGGCAGGTCTCGATCGAGATCGCCGCGGGGGAGTTCGTCACCATCATGGGTCCCTCGGGTGCCGGCAAGTCCACCCTGCTCGGCATCCTCGGGATGCTCGACGCCGAGTGGAGCGGGGAGTACCACCTGGACGACCACCCCGTCCACGCGATGAAGCAGCGTCAGCGGGCCGAACTGAACAAGGCGATGATCGGATTCGTCTTCCAGCAATACCACCTCCTCGACAGCCTCACCGTCTACGAAAACCTCGAGACTCCCCTCTCCTACCGCAATTACAGCCGGGCCGAGCGCCAGTCCCGCGTGGCGGACGTGCTCGACCGCTTCCGGATCGTCGGAAAGAAGGACCTCTTTCCCTCGCAGCTCTCCGGCGGGCAGCAACAGCTCGTGGGGGTGGCCCGGGCCGTCATGGCCGAGCCCAAGATCATCCTGGCCGACGAACCGACCGGAAACCTGCACTCCACCCAGGCCCGGGAGATCATGGAACTCTTCCGGGAACTGAACCAGGGCGGCACCACGATCGTGCAGGTAACCCACAGCGAGGAAAACGCCCGGTACGGCACCCGGGTGATCCAATTGAAGGATGGATGGGTGGTGGCGTAGGCGGTAGGCGATAGGCGGTGGGCGGTAGGGGAACGTAGGCGGTAGGTGACGGGTGGGAGGCACAGGGGCTGCGACAAGAGGATGGTGGTCGCGCGATTGTGGTCCTTCCACGAAGGGCCGGTGGTGATAGCATTCCCTGATGGGGAATCAGGCGACGTCCTTCCGGGACCTGTTGGTGTGGCAGCGTGCCATGGATGCATCGGTGGAGGTGCTCCGGCTCGCCCGGATCCTCCCACGGGAGCTCCGGGATAGTCTCGGGGACCAGATGCGCCGGGCGGCGATCTCGGTCGTGAGCAATATTGCCGAGGGGCACGGCAGGCGGCACCGGAAGGAGTATATTCATCATGTTGCCATTGCCAGCGGCTCGCTGAAGGAAATGGAAACTCAGTTGCTGTTGCTGCGGAGACATGACTCGCGATTCGCGGAGGATGTCGATCGGATTCTGGCCATCACTGACGAAACGGGCAGGATGCTGACAGGACTGTATCGGGCGCTCAAAAGTCCACGATCAACTCCCGACACCCGTGGATGATCAGGCTATCCTGTGGTTGACCCCCGTCGCCTCTCGCGTCCTCTATGGCCCACCGCCTACCACCTTCTCTATCGCCGACCGCCTACCGCCAACCGCCTATTCCTATGCTCCCCACGATCTTGATTGCTGAGGATCAGCCCGACGTCCTCGAGGCCCTCCGGCTCCTCCTCAAGTCGGAAGGGTATCGAACCGTCACGGCGCATGTGCCCGAGGGGGTCCTGGCCCTCCTCGAACGGGAGCAGGTGGACGCGGCCCTGATCGATCTCAACTACACCCGGGACACCACCTCGGGCCGGGAGGGGCTCGATCTTCTGTCGCGGATTCAGGCCGCCGATGCGACTCTTCCCGTCATCGTCATGACCGCGTGGGGCAGCGTGGACAAGGCGGTGCAGGCCATGCAACTCGGCGCCCGCGACTTCGTCGAGAAGCCGTGGGACAACGCCCGTCTCCTCGCCACCGTGCGCACCCAGGTCGAACTCTCCCGCGCCCTCCGGCTCGGCCAGCGCCTGGCCTCCGAGAACCGGATGCTGCGGCAGGAGGGCCTTCCCGATCTGGTCGCCGAGTCGGGCGCCATGCGTCCGGTGGTGGAGATCATGAAGCAGGTGGCGCCGAGTGACGCCAATGTGCTCATCACCGGGGAGCATGGGACCGGGAAGGAGGTGGTGGCCCGCTGGCTCCACGCCACGAGCGGCCGCGCCGAGAAACCCCTGGTGATAGTGAACGCCGGAGGACTCTCCGAGGGGGTGTTCGAGAGTGAACTCTTCGGGCATGTGAAGGGCGCCTTCACCGACGCCAAGACCGACCGGATCGGCCGCTTCGAAATGGCCGATGGGGGAACCCTCTTCCTCGACGAAATCGCGAATATTGGCCTGGCGCAGCAGGCTCGGCTCCTCCGGGTGCTCCAGGAGGGGGAGCTGGAGCGGGTCGGCTCGTCCCGGACCCGTCATGTGGACGTGCGCGTGATCGCGGCGACCAACGCCGATCTCCCTGCCGAGGTGGCATCGGGCCGGTTCCGGGAAGATCTCCTCTTCCGGCTGAACACGATCGAGATCGCGCTCCCTCCGCTTCGGGCTCGCGGAGCCGATCTCCTGCCCCTGGCCGAGGGGTTCCTGGCACGGTTTCGCCGGAAGTATGGCAAGGCCCTCACCGGGTTTGCCGACGATGCGGTGGCGGCCCTTCGACGCCACCCTTGGCCCGGCAACGTGCGCGAACTCGAGCATGCGGTGGAACGGGGAGTGCTGATGGCGCGGGGGACGACGATGACCGCACCCGACCTCGCCCTACCCGGGACGTCCGCGGCGGAGGTGCCGTCCCCCTCCGGCGGACGGACCCTGGAGGAGACCGAGCGCGAAGTGATCCGCGCGGCCCTCACCCGGCATGACGGAAACGTGAGTTCCGCCGCCGCCGAGCTCGGCCTGAGCCGGAGTGCGCTCTACCGGCGTTTGCAGCGTCTCGGCCTGTGACCCTTCCGTGACCGCCCGCTTCGATCGGCGACTGCTCGGGCTCGTCCTGCTGGCGGGGGCGCCGGCTCTCGTGACCGTGACCATTCTGCTGTGGGTCGCGTCGTACAGCACCCTCCTCACGTTCACCGTCCTCCTCTTTCTGGCGCTGGGGTGGCTCTGGGTTGCCTTTGCCGCTCGGCGTCTCGTGGTACGGCCTCTCCGCACCATCGGCAACCTTCTCGCCGGGCTCCGGGAGGGGCACTTCACCCTCCGGGCCCGTGGGACCACCGACGGGGATCCCCTCTCCGATGTTTTCCGCGAAGTCAATGCTCTCGGTGGCATGCTGCAGGAGCAGCGGCTCGGCGCCGTCGAGGCCGACGCCCTGTTGCGGCGAGTGATGGAGGAGATCGACGTCGCCGTCTTCGCCTTTGCCGGGGACCACACGCTGCAACTCGCCAATCGGGCCGGTGAACAGCTCCTCGGCCAGCCGGTGGAGCGTCTGCTCGGGCGGACGGCGGAGTACCTCGGCCTCGATGGCTGCCTGAGGGGAAACACCCCCCGCATGATGGAGCAGACGTTCCTGGGGGGGATCGGTCGCTGGGAAGTCCGGAGGCGGAGCTTCCGTCAGGGAGGGCTTCCGATGGAGATGGTCGTGCTGGCCGATGTGAGCCGCGTGGTGCGGGAGGAGGAACGGCAAGCCTGGCGCCGGTTGATCCGGGTGCTGAGTCACGAGATCAACAACTCCCTGGCACCGATCAAGTCGCTGGCCGGCACCCTGGCTGCGTTGCTGGAGCGCTCCCCTCGTCCCGACGATTGCGAAGAGGATCTGGCCCGGGGGCTCGAGGTCATCGCGGCGCGCGCCGAATCGCTCGATCGGTTCATGGCGGCGTATGCCCGGCTCGCCAAATTGCCGGCGCCGGTTTTGGGAGACGTGGAGGTGGAGACGTGGGTGCGGCGCGTGGCCGCCCTGGAGGCCCGGATTCCTGTGAGGGTGGAACCGGGCCCGCCTCTCACCATTCGCGCCGATGGGGATCAGCTCGACCAGGTGCTCATCAACCTGGTCAAGAACGCTGCCGACGCCGCCCTCGAAACCGGCGGCGAGGTGACGATCGGATGGAGCGGGGACGGGGACGGGGACGTCGCGGAGCTGGAGGTCTGGGTCCGGGACTCAGGCCCCGGCATCGCGTCTCCCACCAACATCTTCGTCCCGTTCTTTACCACGAAGCGGAACGGATCGGGGATCGGGTTGACCCTGAGCCGACAGGTGGCCGAGGCGCACGGAGGAACGTTGACGCTGCAGAACCGTCCCGCCGAGGAGGGGTCGGGCTGCATCGCGAACCTTCGGTTGCCCACGAACGAAGTTTGAAGTGTGAAGTCGTAGGGGCGAATTGCATTCGCCCTGCTCAAACGCCAAGGCGCCAGGACGCAGTGACGCGAGGTGTATGGAGGCCACGAAAGGCTCCCAGTCGTGGATTCCCGCGTGCGCGGGAATGACGGGCATTACTCCCCACTCCCCATTCCCCACTCCCTACTCCCTTTCCCTGCTTTAGAACTCCCATCGCAGGGTAAACGACGGCACCGCCGGCAGGTTGAACAGGCGTTCGTACTCGACCCCATTGGGGAAGAGTGGACCGGTTCGGCTCCGCAGCTTGGGCTCGCTCGGCGCCACCGGACCGAACCCGGCGTTGATCAGGGAGAATCCCAGATCGAAATGGGACTTGCCCGGTCCCCCGAATCGCTTGCGCGCCGAGAGGTCGAACCGGAGAGTCCCGGCTCCCCGACCCGATGACTCCTCGCCGAACTGCAAGGTGGGGCCAAAGGGCTCGACGGTGACCACCGCGATGACCGGGGTGATCGGCTGGCCACTCTGGAACTCTCCCACACCACCGAACCGCCATCCGCGCCCCAGCGAGAGGTCGGTCTGGAACCGAAGGAGGTGACGGCGGTCGAGGGTCCACGCGCGCCACTTCCCATCCTCCCATTGGCGATCGGACCAGGACACCACATACGAGAGGGCGGCGTTGGCTCCTCCCGGCGTTGCGGAGGCTCAACTGGTGCGGAGTTCCACGCCGTGCGTGCGGCTCTTTCCGTACCGGATCCCGGTGGGATCATCCCGAAGGAGGTCAGTTGACGGTCGGAGCTCTCCCAACCCTCGGCCTCGGGAGAGGAACGCGGCGCCGGCCAGCCGAACGGGGCCCGCGTCGTGGTCCACGTCCAGCGAGAGATGATCGATGCGCGGCGTCGGCACGCCATCGCGTCCCGCCGTGAGCCAGAGGTCGAAAAACGCCAGATCGGGCTCGGCCTGCACGTCGGTGATCTGCTGATAGAGCCTGGTGGACCGGCCGGCCCGCAGCGTGGCGCGGGTGTCCTCGCCGAGATCCCGGCCGAGGGTGATCGAGGGCCCGAAGACCGCCTGAGCGGCATTGGCATCCACCCGGCCTCCCACCACCAGGTCGGTTCCGCCGATCCGGCCCGAGATCTCCACGAATCCGTTCCCTTCCAGGAAACGGTCGTGCTGGTTGAAAATCTGGTCGGGTCGCCGGCGGGGTGTCAGGGTGCTTGTGGTCCGCCGCGCTCCCGCTCCGGCCCCGAACCGGAGGAGGGCGGAACCGAGGGAGCGATCCCCCTGCAGCGTGGCGGAGAGCTGGTCGAACCGGTTTCGGAGGTCCACCTCCTGCCCCCGGGAGGGAACCTCCCTCCCCGTGGCGCGAAACGCGTTCCAGAAGGTGGTCAACTCGAGGGAACCCCGCGGGCTCTCCTGGAGACGAATCCTGTTGCCCAGAAGCACGTTGGACCATCGCATGAAGAGGCCGCTAAGGGAATGGCCGAGACGATCGCGGGACAGGAACAGGGTCAGCTCGGAGGACCGGTCCCCGCCCAAGGGAAGGGAGGAGCGGAGATATCCGTCCGCGAACGAGTAGGGGAGGGGCGCGCCGATGAGTTTGGATGCCCCCTCGATCGTGGCCACGCGGCCCGCTCCGAAGGTCGGGATGGCCTGGTTGGTGCCCACCCAGCCGGTGAGGGACGTCAACGCCAGGTCCGCGCCCCCCTCCACCGGGTTCACGGCCCTCCGGCCGGTGACATCCACGACGCCGGCCAGAGACCCGCCCTGGTCCGACCCGGGCGTCCCCGGGGTCACACTGATCGCATCCACCGCGTTGGCCGGGAAGGTGGAGAAGATGCGACCGATGTGATAGGGGTTGAGGATCTCGTATCCGTCGATCCGCACCGTGGTCATCGACGCATCATAACCCCGGACGATGGGCCGTGAGGATAGCGGGGAGGAGAAGGTCACCGAGGGAACCGTCTGCAAGGCTCGGAGGGGGTCCGGTTCCACCGCGGCCGGGAGGGCGCGGATCACACTGCGCGGCACGGTCCACGATCCCGCCCGGGCCAGGCCGGTTCCGCCGCCCCGGGCGCTCAAGTCGCTGAGAACCACCGGCACGGGGGGGAGGCGCACCAGCAGGATCGCCGTCGTCTGCGACACGGTGACGGTATCGGGCGCGAACCCGATCGCCGACACCGCCAGCACGGCGCCGGTCCCGAGGTTCGGTATCCGGACCCTCCCGATCCGGTCCGAGGTGAAGGTGCGCGGGGTGCCGATCGGAGTCACCAGGGCGCCCGTCACTGGAACGTCACCCAGCGTGGAGCGAACCTCGACAACGACCCCCTGGGCCGATGTCGTGCCGGGCACCAGAAGGGGCACCATGATGCCGGCCCACAGAACGAGAGTCGCGCGCCTCATGGTACCACGATGAATCGAAGTTCGATCACCCCGCCGATCACCCCGGTACCCTCCCTGAGGGGCGACACCAGCCGGAAGAACGAGGTGGCCCAATCGGTCATCTCTCGGTTCCGGCCCCGGAGCACGACACTATCGGAGAGCCCCCCCCCGACGACGATCAACATTTGATCCGGCGGATGAAACCTGGCGAAATCGATCGACTCGATGCCGCTGGCCTCGATGGGGGCACGAAAACTGGAAAGGCCGGGCCCAAGGAACTCAGGCACCAGCGTTGAGAGCGAGACCGTGTCCTGGCGGGGTGTTGCCAGCGCGAACTTCAGGGGAAGCACGGTGGTCCCCTCAAAGGGCTGGCCGGCCACGGTGCCGCGGAGGGAATAGGCTCCCCCGGGTATCCCCTGCAGATCGACGCGGAACTCCCCGGGGGCGCCATCCGGAAGAAGGGGTGCGGCACCTCCCGGTCCCGTCACGATCAGGTCCACCAGGGCAGGATCAACCGGCAGGGCCGGCTGGGGAATCGTGCTGTCCGGAGTGGCGCTCCAGGTGATCGTGGCCCGGTGGGTGGAGTCCCCCACGACAAGCACCAGTTGCACCACCGGGGCTGGTGGTGGTGGTTCTCCAGGGGAAACGCCACAGCCAACGAGGTAGATCGGGATCGCGATAATGACGCCAAGGTGATGCATTGGGTTGCCGGTGCTCTCGAAAAAACAGGTGATAAAACGCCCCAAGGCCATCTGCTTTCGATTCCTCAAAGAAGCTGTCTCCGGATCACTTGAAACGGGGGTGTCCCCGTGTAGGGGTGGGAGGCAAGCCTCCCAACCCCAGTATGCCGCACGGGGGACATCTAATTTTTGAACTGGACCAACAAGTCAGAAGGTGCGTGTGCACACGTCGTGATGAAGTCTTCGCACAGCGGAAACAGGACCGTCGTCCACCCAAACGGAACAGGCCCGATTCTGGGATCGCCGTTCGGGGAGCACAGGGGCGCACCCCCGTTCAGGCAGAAGAAGTTGTCGTCAGGGTTCGGGAACCCGTCGGTTTCGAAGGTGTGGACATCGATCCATTGGGTTGTCGCGAACTGTGTCGAGACCAGCATGCTCCCCTGCCAGTCGTCGAAGGGGCTGATTCCCGTCAACCGAAGAATTGTCTCCGATCCCCCTGACTGTGGCATCGCCCTCATTTCGAACTCGAGGCTCTCGAACGGCGTCCCATCCTCCACTCCATTGTTTACTAGGCGGACGAGCTTCAGCCCGCCGCCGCCGCCACCCCCCGGGTCGGTATTGCAGAACTCGAGCGCAACCTCCGGGTCACACTCCCCTTCGGACAATGTTCCCACAGTGCCATCTATGAAGACGGAGTCCGCGAAGGGATCTCGCGTGCCGCGTCGGAGCAGCACCGCGCCCATATCCCGTTCTCCGGGCTCTTGGATGGTGGAGCCCGATCCGCGCTGGACGGACAGGCGCCGAGCCATCGGCTCCGCAACCTGAAGAAGGAATAACGTTTGTTCCGGGAGTCGGGCCCGGTCCAGGATCAGCGAACTCCGTGTGCCATCCGTCGCGTAGGCCGACACAGTCGGGCCCGCCTCGAATTGCGGCACGACAACCACGTTCCCATCGCCCTCCCAGGACAGACGCTGGGACCGGATGGGCACGTAGAACTGTAGTGCCGGAAGAGCCGCCAATTCAGCACGTAGTTCCCCTGGGGAGCCACCGGACTGCTGAAGTGCCTGGTAGATCTGGCTCCCTGCCGGGGATGCCAGAAACCTCTGGAGAAGGAGCTTGTGTTCGCTTGCCTCGGAGTCGCGCATCGCAGCGAGGACGGCGGCGCGAACTTCGGATTGACCCATCGCCAGGGCAAGGAGCCGGGCGACGTTTTCGGCGGCGGCCGTGATCGCGAGCCCGGAACCGGCCGACAGGTTCTGCTGGACAAGCGGTGAGCGTGCCACCTCTTCGGTGGGGTTGGTACTTCCGTCAGTACAGGAGGACAGCGCCACGAGCGCCACGAGCGCTGTCAGGAGCCTTCTCCTTACTGGGGGGGGGGGGGGGGGTACTTCGGGCATGGTGCGACATCTCCGACCTCCTTTGTCAGTGTTTACTGCATCGGAAAAGGAGCCTCCCGAACCAGCTCGGTGGATGCTGGCCCGGTACTACAAGCAGCGCGATATGCCACTGTAGTGTAGTAACTGCACGGTACTGCAATTGTTTTGTTTTGTCAATAAGATGATTTCTTGTGTCAAAAAGGCGAACCTGGTCATCAAGACCCGGACGACGGGAAGTACACCCGGGAACCTCCTCAGATCCCTCGTCTCACTCGGGATGCCGACGGAACAGAGATCACCTGAACCTGAGAAGAACCGAAGTGCAAAGTTCGAAGTGTTAAGATCCCGCCGGATCCCCGGCTCCCGACTCCCTATTCCCTACTCCCTACTCCCTACTCCCTGCTCTCTCCCTATAATTCACCCACCATGCTCCCCTCCCTTTGGGCCTACCTCCTCGGCGCTGCGTCGCTTTCTCTGAGCCTCGGCGTCAGCGTCCACGTGCTCCTGCACAAGCGGGAGCCGAGCGTGGCGCTCGGGTGGATGGGACTGGTGTGGCTGGTGCCGTTTCTCGGTGCGTTCCTCTACGTGGGGTTTGGGGTCAATCGGATCAAGCGTCTGGCCAGGATACTTCGGGAGACGGGGGAGCGTCCGATCCCCGCGCTGCCGGGGGGAGGGGGAGAGGTACCCGGCGTTCCCCCGGAGCACCACTGGCAAGGCCTCAAGGAGGTGCTCGATCGCGTCACCGGAGTTCCCCTGATTCCGGGCAACGCGGTTGCCCCCCTGCGGGATGGAAACGTCGCCTATCCCGTCATGCTGGACGCAATCGAGGGAGCCACCCGCACGGTCGGTCTCTGCACTTTCATTCTCGGCAATGATCTCTGGGGCCGCCAGTTTGTGGATGCCCTGCAGAGAGCGGTGGGCCGAGGGGTCGAGGTGCGGATCCTGATCGACGGAGCGGGGCAGTACTATACCTGGCCCCCGATTCTGAAGGTACTGCGGGACAGTGGTGTTCCCTTCGCCCGGTTCCTCCACTCCTTTGTTCCCTGGCGGATGCCGTACATCAATCTGCGGAACCACCGGAAGATCCTGGTGGTGGATGGTCACATCGGCTTCACCGGGGGGATGAACCTGCGGGCTTCCCACGCGGGGCACCCGCCGGATGCCGCGGACCTCCACTTCCGGGTCGAGGGGCCGGTGGTGCGCCAGATGACCCGCACCTTCGCCGACGACTGGCAGTACACCACCCGCGAGAGGCTCGGTGGGGAGGGGTGGTTTCCCGACATCGCGCCGAGCGGTGCGGCTCCGGCCCGCGGCATCGTGGACGGTCCCGACGAGGATCACGAGAAGTGCCGTTGGGCCTTCCTGGCGGGCGTGGGGCAGGCGCGGCGCCGGGTGCTGGTGGCCACCCCGTATTTCCTGCCCGACCAGGGACTCGTCACGGCGCTCAGCCACGCGGCGCTCCGCGGCGTGGAGGTGGACATCCTGCTCCCGGCGACCAACAACTGGCCCTTTGTGCAGTGGGCCGCGAACCCCGTGGTGCTGCAGGTGGTACAGGAGGGGTGCCGGGTCTGGATGACGCCGGGGCCCTTCGATCACAGCAAGTACCTGGTGGTGGATGATCTCTGGTGCCTGGTCGGGAGTGCCAACTGGGATCCGCGGAGCCTTCAGCTCAACTTCGAGTTCAACCTCGAGGCATGGGATCCGGCGCTTGCGGAGGCGCTCGGCGCGGTGGCCGCCGAACGCATGGCCGGGACGCGGCCCCTCACGGCGCATGCCCTGGAGCATCGCCCCCTGCCGCTCAAGCTGCGGGATGGCGCTGCTCGGCTCCTCGCGCCTTACATGTGATGACCCTTCCCACCCGTACCCCCGTACACGTACACGTACTCGTACTCGACCAGGAAGCGAGGGTCACGCGAAGACGCGAAGGCGCGAAAGGAACGAGCGGCTGTCTTGTCTCTGAGCGTCACCCCGGCGAAACCCGGTGGTGTGAAGGAGAAAGGTGGACAGGAAGCGTGAGGCCGGGAGGAACTCACACGAAGACACGAAGACACGAAGGACATCGGGTCCCTGGTGTACTACCGCCCCCCGCCTATCGCCAACGACGAGCGTCACGCTTCCAGTGGGGTAAAGTGTGGACTGTGAGAATTGCTTTGGGCGCACCCCGGCCACCGGCTCGGATGGTGAAGTCCACTCCCATCTACCGGGGTGGATGTGGACGGGTGCACCCCCAGGAAAGGATGGGTGGGGATGCTTGGCAAGTCTTCGTGTCTTCGTGTGAATGTTTCCATACGATGCCCGCCCGCGCTTCGCACCCGCCACAGCCATGGAATCCCCGATGGACCGTCGTGAAAGGAGCCGTCAACGTCCAGGATGGGACTACGGTTGGAATATGACAGAGAAGGCGGGCGACAGTCCCGCATCCTGGATCAGACATTGCCCGTCGCCGGGGCAGCTCTGCACCCGGTAGGAGAGCCGCATCTCGCCGCTGAGGGCGCCGAGTGGTTCCTTCGTGGCGCCATCTCGGGCATTGGGCCCGAGGAGGAGGAGGGTGTCGGTGCGGGTACTCCCGGGCGGCACCAGGATCTGCTGGTCGTGACCCACACAGGCCCAGAACGGACTGTAGGCGGAACCGGACGGATCCGAGGAGTCAATCAGTCGGACGCTGTAGATCGGAATGGAGGTGTCTGGAAAACAGCGATCCAGGTACACGGGAGAGCTCCCGTCATTGGTGAAAGTCGCGATCAGAGTGAATCCGTGCTCCTCGAAGGTTCCGGGGTCTCCGAGGAGGGCGGCCGTGTAGGACGTCCGATCAGTGGAGAGCCGCAGATCCCCGGAGTCCGGTCCGGTCGGACTCCCGGATCCGGATGCGCACCCCGCCAAGGCCAGGATACTCGCGGCAAACAACACCTCATGCCGCCGGAATCTCATGGACACCTCCTCGTGTTCCCATTCCCCCGGGGACGGCTCACTCCTCCTCCAGGGTGACGACTTCGCTGACGCGCAACTTCAGGGCGTCAGCCACCGCCTGCAAACGCTCGATCGATACACCGGCGTAGCGTGTAGCCTCGTAGCGCTGGATCTGCTGCTCCGCCACTGCCATTCTCTCGGCCAGGGCCCTCTGCGTCAGTTTGCGGATGATCCGCGCCTTGACGAGCGCGTCACCGATCCCCGTGATCGAGTCCACCGTGAAGGATTCGATCGGGCCACTGCGCAAAGCCTCGTACTGAGCCAGCTGCTCTTCGAGTTCCGCGAGCTGACTTCGGGCTCCGTCGCGCATCGCCTTGAGCGCTTTCGGGTGCAAGCCCTCGGCGGGCGCAGCGGACAATGCCTCACGAAACTTCGCCGCCTGGGCCTGCGTGATCTGATACTGCCTCTCGTTTGTGATCATGCCATGTCCTTGAGCTCGAGCTGTACGATTCCCTTCGGTCTTCCATTCCGGTCGTGTTGAAAGAAGTCGAGGAATCGAGTCCCCAGCCCGTCCGCACCAGTCGTCGCGAGGAAGAACTCGCCCTCGAACCTGGCTTTCTGCGCTTCACGGTGGCCCTGAAAGTTCAGCAGCACAGGGTCCAACGCCTCGAAATCCACGCCATCGGGATCCCAGCACCCATCGAAATCGCCGGGGATCTCCTGGGATGTGACGAAGCTGCCGTCGATGAACACGCGTCGACACCCCGCCGCCCGGAGTGCGTGCAGTGCCCGCTGCAAGCCCGCAAGGATTTCGCGTCGCCGCTCGTTGGTTCCAAACCGCTCCACCACCTCCGGCCGCGTGCCCCGGTGGATTCCCGGCGGAAGCTGGTGGTGACCATTCTCACCAGGGGTACTCTCCAGAGGCGGATCACGACACAACATTATCGTTGTGTCGTTCCGAGCGCAAGACCCAAGGGCCCGGGAAATCGCGCCCCCATTCGATCCCACCGCTCGAACCCTCATCCGCAGGAGGGCTTGTGAAATATTTCACAAATAGTCGCGGGGAATCTTGCGCGATTCGGGAGCTCCGGGTGAATATTGGGTCGTGCCCCTGAGTGGGGTCACCGCGGCGATTTGAGGCGATTGCATCCGCGATACCAACCTGCTAAAACCGCTCCTGAGCCTCCGACGGCCACCGTCGGCGCTCTTTCGGTTGTGCCGGTCGGGTGGTCGTGGTTCCAGCGTGCTCCGCGTCGCGTTCCGTTCCCATCCGACCGGAGGATTGTCCCATGAACCGCGCCACCTTCATCCGTCAGACCGGGTCCCTTCT
>JBGSKF010000152.1:0-20760 GCA_041741375.1 Gemmatimonadales bacterium
GCCGAAGCGCGGCATTTTGTTGCCGCCGAGCGGCTGATGATAGGTCTTGGTCACGTTCCGCCTCCCAGTTCACGCCAGTTCGGCCAAGGCCTATCGGCGCAGCGCGCGCCCCGCAATGACCCGAATGGGCTCATTCTACAACCATTTTCCAAGAGGTCCCACGATTTGACCCGGCGACTTGACCCCGGCAGCGAGGTCTTGCAGTCTGCGCCGCGTTAAGAAATTCGAGGGTTGCATGCGTTTCTCGCCGCTGGTCGACCGCTTGCAGGGGGAGGGCCTCTCCGCCTGGGATATCCATTACCGCGCCCAGGCCGACAAGCGCGCCGGCCGGGACGTGATCGTCCTCTCGGTCGGCGATCCCGATTTCGACACCCCGGCCGCCATCACCGAAGCCACGATCGCCTCCTTGCGCGCCGGCGAGACCCATTACAGCGAGCTGATCGGTCTGGAGGAACTGCGCACGGCCATCGCCAGGCGGCACCAGGAGAAGAGCGGCCAGCAGCGCCGTGACCCAGGCCAGGGGTCTCCGATCCTGCGCCCGGCGCTCCCGGGCCGGCGCCCGGGCCAGATCCCGAAGGATTCCGACCACCACGTCGCTCTGGTTCTGCACCGTGGCGGACACCACCGTTCCGCCCGCCGCCTCGGCCACGGGGCGCAGCAGGTCATCCCGGCGCCGGGTCTCCACCGGGGTTCCCTCGGCGGTCTGCTGGTCGCCGATGCGCCGGCCGCCGGGATCGCGAAGCGGGATCCGGACCGGGACCGTGTCCCCCACGCTGACCAGCACCAGGGTCACGCCGACCTCGCGCAGCGCGGCCGCCGCGGCAATGCTCTCCGACAGCGAGTCGTGTGTCTCACCGTCCGTGAACAGCACGAGGGCCCGGTCCCCTCCCTGTCCCGCCCCGTCCAGCACTTCGGCGCCCTGCCGGAGAACCCGGGCCAGATTGGTCCCTCCCTCACTCGCCAGGTCGGGGTCGAGGGCGGTGAGGTGAAGTTCCACCGCGGCATGGTCGAGCGTCAACGGAGCCAGGATGTAGCTGCTTCCCGCAAACCCGAGAAGGCCGATCCGGTCCTGCGCCAGATCCTGGCTCAGGCGGCGCGCCTCACGAACGGCCCGGCCAAGCCGGTTCGGGGCCACGTCCTCGGCAAGCATCGACCGGCTCAGGTCGACGCCGATCACAAGGTTCAGGGCCCGGCTGGTGGCGTCCACGTCGAGACGGCCCCCCCGCGGGCCCGCAAGGCCAACCCCGAGGAGCACACCCGTCACGCCGAAGACCATCCATCCGTACCGATTGGTCCCGCGGGCTCTCTGGCCCAGGGCGTCCGACCACGCGGTGGCCAGGCGCACCCGGGCGCGGCGGGCTCTCCAGGCAAGGGCCCCGAGAGCCAGCGCCAGCACGGGGGCCAGCACCAGGAGAAAGGGGGCATCCGTCCTCACGGTACCCTCACCACCCGGGTTGCGCTTACCACGAGTTCCACTCCCAGGAACAGGAGAGCGGCCAGCAGAAAGGGCCGCGTCGTTTCTTCGCGCGAGGCATACTGGACCACGTCGACGGGGGCCCGTTCGAGGGCGTCGATCTGCCGGAAGATCCGGCTCAGAGCCTCGCTGTCCTTGGCGCGGAAGTACCGGCCGCCCGTCTGCTCCGCGATCTCCGTCAGGAGCGCCTCATCGATGCGAACCGGGAGCACCTCGTAGCGATATCCGCTCAGACCCCGCCCCGTGGGAATCCGTGCCTCACCCTCGGTACCCACCCCCACCGTGTAGATGCGCACCCCGAAGCTCTCGGCCGTGGCGGCGGCGGTCCGAGGATCCACCGCGCCCCGGTTGTTTTCGCCGTCCGTCAGCAGAAGGACGACCCGGGAGGGTCCGGGCACCCGGCGGAGCCGGTTCACCGCCGTGGCCAGCCCGCTGCCGATGGCGGTGCCATCCTCCAGCACCCCCACCCGCAGGTTCGTCACCGCCTGCTCCAGCACCAGGTAGTCGAGCGTCACCGGAACCTGGGTCAGGGCCTCGCCGGCAAAGGCCACCAGCCCGATCCGGTCCGCGTCCCGCCCCCGGATGAAGCTGATGGCCTGTCGCTTCGCCACCTCCAACCGATTGCTCGGCGCAAAGTCCTCGGCGAGCATGCTGCTGGAGACGTCGATGGCGATGACGATCGCAATCCCGTCCTTCCGGAGAGTCCGTTCCCTTCCCCCGAGCAGGGGACCAGCCGCCGCGACCACGAGCATGGCGATCCCCAGCGAGCGGAGGATCGGGGGGACGTGAGCCCACCCCTGGTGACGCGCCGCACGGGACGCGGCACGAAAGTCCCCGGTGGGCACCGTGACCCGGCGCCGACGACCGATCCACCACCACCAGACCAGAGGGAGGAGCAGGAGCAGCATCCACGCGCGCGCCAGGCTCATGGAGTGCCCCCCTCTCCCCCACTCGCCCCTCGGGAGGTGGCCCACCAGGCCGCGGCGTCGGCGCACGCCTGGCGGCCATCCGGAAGGTCGGGGGTGCTGAACCGAGCTCGGGTCAGGCGCTCTCTCACATCCGCGAGTTCCTCCCCGGCGGTCGCCTCGGCGGGAAGCATCGCGAGCCAGTGAGCCGCCGCGGTGCGCACCTCACCGAGAGCAACCCACACAGGGAGGAGCACTTCCGGTCCGGGAAGGCCCGGGGGCGGAGCCGGCGGAGGGAGAGCCGGCGGCGGACGACGGCGCCCTCGATGGACCGGAATGATCACTCCCAGCGCGAGCAGGGGAAGGAGAAGGGCGGGCCAGAGGACACGAGTCGTGCGGGGAATGACCCCCACGGGCGGTTGCGGCGGCGTGGAATCGCTTGCCGACGGGGGAAGCACGGACTGAATCGGGACGGTGATCCGGTACGGGGGAAGCGTGTCCGCACTCCCCGTGGCCCGCACCACCACGGGGCCGGGAATCTCGATCGGGTGCGAGCCGGCCCGCCAGAAGGTGAGCGTATACCGGATCCGCACCGAGCGGCCGTCGGGGTCGGGCTCCACGGCGGGGGCCGAGAGGTGGGCATGATCCCGGTCGGAGGGAGGGGGCGGGAACCGGAGCACCGCTCCCACGGGGAGGGCCACCGTCCGCAGGATCGTCACGGTGTCGCCCACCGTAAAGGGGGAAGTCACCGTCTGGAGGAGCAGGAGGCATCCGACCGTGATCATCGCGCCACCCGGCCCCGCCGCCTTGGACGACGGGTAAAGGCCCGCCGCAGGGCCGTGCTGTAGTCTCCCGTGGTGTCGAGCGCGAGATGATCGACTCCGCTCACCCGGAACGCCCGGGCCCGGGCCTCCGCCATCCGGGCCGCCTCGGTCCGCCAGGCCTCCCGTACGCGCGCGTCTCCCAGATCCACCAGCCTTTCGGCCTCTCCCTCCGGGTCGGAGAAGGTGATCCACCCCGAGGCCACCGGGGACACTTCCCGCGGGTCGTCGATGGTGATCGCCAGCACGTCATGTTTCGCCGCGAGCCGCGCGAGCGGGCGCTCCCATCCCTCGGCTACGAAGTCCGACAGGATCACCACGATGCTTCGATGATGCAGGAGGCGGGCGGCGTAGTCGAGACCGGCCGCGAGGTCGGTGCCGCGTCCCACCGGGGAGAAGGCGAGCAGATCGCGGATGACGCGCAGCGCGTGGCGCCGCCCCTTGGCCGGGGGCACCACATGCTCGATGCGGTCGGTGAAGAGAAGGGCGCCCACCCGGTCCTGCTGGCGCACCGCCGCCAGGGCGAGGACGGCGGCGATCTCGACGGCGCGAGCCACCTTGGTCACGGGGGCGCCCACATCGGTGCTGCCGGAGTGATCCACCACCAGGAAGAGGGTGAGTTCCCGCTCCTCGGTGAAGGTCTTGACGTGGGGTTCCCCCAGCCGGGCCGAGACGTTCCAGTCGATCACCCGGTAGTCGTCGCCATCTTCGTAGGCCCGGACCTCGAGGAATTCCATCCCCTGCCCCCGGAAGACGCTCCGGTACTCACCGCCCAGGAGGGCATCCACGAGGCCACGGGTCCGGATCGCGATGGACTTGACCTGCTTCAGGATGGCGGGGGTAATGGGAGACGTCACACGTCCCTCACGCGGGCTTGACCGCTCCCAGGATGCGGCTGATGATGACATCGCTCGTCACGTCCTCGGCCTCGGCCTCGAAGGTGAGCACGACGCGGTGCCGCAGCACGTCCGGGGCCACCGCCTGCACGTCATCCGGGGTCACGAAGGTGCGCCCCCGGAGATACGCGTGGGCGCGCGAGGCCTGGGCCAGCGCGATCGACGCCCGGGGTGAGGCTCCAAAGCCCACCAGAGGCTGCAGCGTGGACAGTCCCACGCTGGCGGGTGCACGGGTGGCGCGCACGATGTCCACGATGTAGTCGCCCAGGCGGGGGTCGAGGTGCAGAGCCAGAACCTCGAGCCGGGCCGCGAGGATCGCCTCCGGAGTCATCAGCCGGCGCACCGGGATCGGCACGCCGCCGGCCATCCGGGCCAGCATTTCCCGCTCTTCGGAACGGGAGGGATACCCGACGTGCACCTTCATCATGAACCGGTCGAGCTGCGCCTCCGGAAGGGGGTACGTTCCCTCGCTCTCGATCGGATTCTGGGTCGCCAGAACGAGGAAGGGTTCCTCCAGGGGAAAGGTGGTCCCTCCGATGGTCACCTGGTGCTCCTGCATCGCCTCCAGCAGCGCCGCCTGGACCTTGGCCGGGGCCCGGTTCACTTCATCCGCCAGAACGATCTGGGCAAAGAGAGGCCCCCGCTTGACCGAAAACTCCTGGGTCTTCTGGTTGAACACCATGGTCCCGATCAGATCCGACGGCAGCAGATCGGGAGTGAACTGAATGCGCACATGGGAGGCGTGGAGCACCTCCGCGAGGGTCCGGACCGCGAGGGTCTTGGCCAGACCCGGAACCCCCTCGAGCAGCACGTGCCCGCCGGTGAGAAGGCCGATGAGCAGGCGTTCGATCATCGCATCCTGCCCCACGACCCGCTTTCCGATCTCGGCCACCACGGCCGCGATGGGAGTGGCTCCCACTCCGGTGCTCCTCGGGGCTGTGATCGGGTCCGCGCTCATGCCTTCTCCTTGCCTCCCCCGCGACGGGGGGTCTTCTTGCTCGACGACCTGGGTCGGCGGACGGTTTCATCGGTCCCCTCCTCGAGGTTCACCAGCCGGCGCAGGGCCGACACCTCGCCCGGAGTGAGGGGCCGGGTCTTGCCCACCGGAAGGTCCCCGAGGCGGATCGGCCCGTAGGCCACCCGGGCGAGACGCTCCACCTTGAGACCGAGCTCGCCGCACCACTTCCGCACGACATGGTGGCGCCCCTCGGTGAGCGTCAGATGCACCACGCTCCGCCCCTCTCGGCCGGGCGTGACCCGCACCCCGGTGGGCAGGATGGGCCGTCCATCCACCACCACCCGTTTCGACACCAATCCGGCGACCTCGGACGGATCGCGTCCATGGACCAGGGCGATGTACTCCCGGGGCACCCGGTACCGTGGGTGGGTGAGCCGATGCACGGCGTCTCCATCCGTCGTCAACAGGAGGAGGCCCGTCGTGTTGATGTCCAGTCGCCCCACATAGGCGAGTCCCGCGGGATCCCGGACCAGGTCGAACACCGTGCGGCGTCCCTCCGGATCCGAGGCACTGGTCACCACCCCCAGCGGCTTGTGGACCGCGAGCCAGCGGGTGGTCTTGAGGGAGATGCGTCGTCCCCCCACACTGATGGCCTGCGTGTCGGGATCGACGCTGCTGCCGAGGGTCGCCACCACTCCGTCCACCCGGACCTTCCCGGCCGTGATCAGGTCCTCGGCCGCCCGGCGCGACGCCACGCCCGCCCGGGCCAGGGCACGCTGCAATCTCATGAGCGTCATGCGTCGGCCTCGACCCACACCGCGGCGTCGTCCGGATCCACCTGCTCCGGCAACGGGGGAGAGAGGGCAATGCTCAATTCCTCGGCGCGGGGAAGATTCCCGATATCCGCCAGGCCCAGCAGTTCCAGGAAGAGCGGGGTGGTGCCGTACAGCAGAGGGCGTCCCAGCCCCTCGCTCCGCCCGACCACCTCGATGAGCCCCCTTTCCTGCAGCGTCCGGAGCACTCCGCTCGCCGACACGCCGCGAATGTCCTCGATCTCCGCCCGGCCCACCGGCTGCCGGTAGGCGATGACCGCAAGGGTCTCGAGCATCGCCGGTGTCAACCTCGGTGCCCGCACGGCAAACTGGGCACGCTCTATCGCCGCGGCAAAGGCGGGGCGGGTGAGGATCTGAAACCCTCCCCCGATCTCCAGCAGTTCGACACCATGGCCGTCGTACTCATAGTGGTCGCGCAGTTGGGCAAGCGCCTCCCTCACCTCGTCCAGGGAGCGGTCGGGATCGAGAGGCTGCAGTTCCTCCGCGGTCAGGGGTCGCGGGGCGGCGAACAGGGCCGCTTCAATCAGCTGGGCGAGAGGAGTCACGGGTCACCATCATGGAGGCAAAGGGCGATGCTTGGGCCACCCGAACGATACCACGACGGGCCAGTTCCAGCAGCGCAAGGAGAGTGGAGAGCACCTCGATGATCGAGGGACGCTCTCCCAGGGCACGGCGCCAGTCGAAGGCATCCTGGTCCTCGAGCAGAGCCATGATCCGTGCCGTGGCGCCTTCCACGTCCAGGGGACGGGCCACCACTCTGTGCATCACGGGGTGCACGATCCCCGCGATGGCGCGCTCCACGGCACTCAGAAGCTCGACCAGATCGAGCTGCAGGGGGGGAGGGGGCAGGGCCGGTGGCTCCGGAAGATAGCCCCGCGCGAAACGGTTCCCCCGCTCCGACGCCGCCCGGTCGAACCAGAGGGCGATTTCCTTGATCTGCTGATACTCGAGGAGCCGCCGGACCAGTTCCGCCCGGGGATCGACCCACTCCTCTCCGTCTCCCGACCGGGGGAGCAACATCTGAACCTTGAGCCGAACCAATCGGCCGGCGAGGTCCAGATAGTCCGCGGCCTGGTTCAGGCCCAGGGAATGGATGGCGGCCAGAAACTGATCCGCGATCCTCGCGATCGGGATGTCGGCGATGTCGATCTGCTCCTCGCGAAGGAGGTGCAGAAGCAGGTCGAGAGGCCCCGAAAACGAATCGAGACGGACGACGAAACCGCCGTCCTCCACGGTCCCGCGCACCGGGGCACCGGATTCCACGACCGTCATCCGAAGATGTTCCATCCCGTCCCCGCGGCGAACGGCACCACGAGGTCGAGCAACCAGGACACTCCCCACCGGGCCGGCGCGAGCAGGAGGGAAATCCCCCCCGGGTAGAACACCATCAGCAGGAGCAGCGGAATGACCCCGAACCGCGCCACCTGCCGGTAGGCCAGCCCGATCCGGGGGGGCAGGAGGTGATACAGGAGGTGGGAGCCGTCGAGGGGCGGCACCGGGATGAGATTGAAAACGGCAAGCATGAGATTGAGCCAGATCCCCCAGGTCATCATCCGCTGGACCACATCAGCCATCGGGACAGCGTCGGGCCAGGCACCGGCCACGAGACCTGCCACCACGAACACCAGGGCGGCCACCAGGGCCAGAAGAGCGTTGGTCACGACCCCCGCCGCCGATACCAGCACGTCACTCCATCGGGGATCGCGGAAGTTGCGCGGATCCACCGGAATGGGCTTCGCCCCGCCGAACGTAAACTGTCCTCCCGAGCCGAACCAGAGGAGGGCCGGCAGCAGAATGGTCATCCACAGGTCGGTATGGGGCAGCGGATTGAGGGTCAGCCGTCCGAGCCGAGCCGCCGTCGGATCCCCCTGGCTCAGGGCAACCGCCCCGTGAGCGTACTCGTGTGCCACCACGGAAAAGACGAGTACGGGAAGGGCCAGCGCAAAATCACCGAGCAGGGGACGTCCTCGTGTCAGAGCGGGGGGGAAGTTAGCGGCCCCCCACGTCCCAAGTCAAAACGAGATCACGCCTTGCGGCACCCACCCACATCCGGGTATCTTGGTAGGCTTGGTCACACGCTCCCGGAAAACGCGGGTGCGCCGAACAATCCACTCGAAGTCCCGTTGAGGTGGCTGTGCCCCGTATCAAATCCGCAAAGAAACGGATGCGTCAGACCCGCACCCGGACCGAACAGAACCGCCAGCAGCGCAGTGCGCTCCGCACCGCCATCAAACATGTCCGCACGGCCCTGACGCCGGAGGAAGCCCAGGCGGCTTTTGCCGCGGCGGAGAAGATCATCGACCGGGCGGGGAGAAAGCACCTCATTCACCCCAATACCGCGGCCCGGACCAAGCATCGGTTGGCCCGCACCGTCCAGGCCCGAAAGACCTGACCGACTTTCGACGGTCGAGCCGGACATGCTCAACGGGGGTCCCGCCACTCAGGCCGGACCCCCGTCTTCTTTTCCCTGACTCCCGGGTGATCAGAGGGCGGCGAGCTCGGCGCCGCACCGCTCGCAGTACCACTCGGTCGGACGGTTCATGGCGCTGCACTCTCCACATTTGAGCGACTTGGCGGAAGTCCCGGACCCTGCCCTTTCGGCGCGCTCCCCCGCCCGCGGGGCGGCGGTGGACCGGGAAGGATCGATGGTCATCGCCTTCAGAAATGCGAGATCGTCGCCGGAGGCCCCACCCGAACTGCGCGGCGAAATCCCCGCCCCCACACGAGCCGGGCGCGGAGCCACCGGCTCCCCCTTCGGAATGAAACGAGGGGCCTCGACCGGTTCAGGAACGTGGGCATGCGCCCCAGGTTGGGTCTGATGAAGAGGGATCTCGGACTCCTGATCCCTCCGCTCGACAGCGGGCACATCCTCCGGCACACCGATCGCCTCCCCCATCCGTTCCTCCCCACCTGCGGCGGCTTCCACTGCGGCCTCGGCTTCGGCCGGTTCCGCCGCGGCGGAAACCTCCCTCTCCGAGTCCGCCTGAATCTGACCGAGAACCTCCTCGAACCGGGAGATGTCCGCCGTCAGCTGACCGATCGCCTCCAGCGCTTCCTCCAGCTTCTTCTGAGATGAATCATGCCGGCTCGTCCACTCGCCCTCGTCGTACTCACCGACGTGAAAGCGCAGTTCGACTTCGGCAATCGTTTCCTCCTCCTGTTTCCTGATCTGATCTTGCTCCTCGAGGGCGATGCGGAGAGAATCCACCGTTGCGGTGAGGGTTTCCGAGTGACTGCGCAGCGAAAACACGACATCCGCCAGTCGTCCCTCATAGTCGGCCCGCACCCTCTCCCGTACGCTCCCCGGGACGTCTTCTCCCGCAGCGTTTATTTTCTGGAGCCATTCCGTCAGTTGCTGGCGGGTGCCGAGAAGCTCCTCGATGGCCTGCTCTTCCAGTTTCCGGTCGTCGGTCATGACCAACTCCTTGTTTCAGCCCGATCAGACAGGGCCCAGTCACCCGGCTGCATGGCCTGAATCGCTCTCAACGAGCAAGGTCCGGGCCGCCGGAGACCGGGACCGTCCCCACACCGGATCCCTGTCGGGAGCCATCGGTCGGTCACGACCGAAGGCCGGATGCGGGTTGTCTCCAGAACGATTGCATACCGCACTGTACAGCAACACGTTACCACGCCCTGCCCCACTCCGCGCCCGACGGATGCTCATAATGTACAACGAAGAAGAAACCCGGTGTAGCCCGAGGCGAGTGCAGGAAATGGCACGGGAGACTTTACACCGACTTGTTTCCGCTCACTGCCGCTGGCGGACGACAGCCTTCGCCTCTGGTCGAGGACCCGTGCGAGGCGCGATCCTCATTGCACCCTGCCCTGGCTCTCTCTCTGTTCAAAGACGATGCGTCCATCCACCAGAGTCAGTTCCGTTCGCCCCAGGAGGGTCTCCCCGAGGAACGGAGAGTTGGCACTCCGGGAGTGGAAATCCTCGGCGCGAACGGTCCACGCCCGATCGGGATCGAAGACGAAGAGGTCGGCGGGGGCGCCCACAGCCAGGGTTCCACCGGGGAGGTGGAATATCCGGGCCGGCAGCGTGCTCATTCGCGCGATCAGCTCCGGCAGGGTGAGGAGGCCGGGGGCCACCAGTTCCCGGATCCCCAGACCGAGAGCCGTTTCCAGACCGACGATCCCGTTGGGAGCCTCCGCGAAGGCCCGCTCCTTGGTGTCGTAGTGGTGGGGCGCATGATCCGAGGCGATCACATCGATGGTCCCGTCCCGCAGCGCCTCCCGGATGGCGGCGCGATCCTCCTCTTCGCGGAGGGGGGGATTCATCTTGGCGTTGGTGTCGTACCGCTCGCACCGATCGTGGGTGAGGGCAAAGTGGTGGGGTGTCGCTTCCGCTGTCACCCTCAGGCCCCGGTCCTTGGCCCGGCGAATCAGGTCGACCGAGCCCCGGGTCGACATGTGACACAGGTGAACATGCCCCCCGGTCAATTCGGCCAGGATGATGTCCCGGGCCACCATGATCTCCTCGGCGGCGGAAGGAATCCCCTTGAGGCCGAGCCGGGTGGCCACCAACCCCTCGTGCATGGCGCCCCCGGCCAGAGTGGGATCCTCACAATGGTCGGCGACCGGGATCCCGAAGGTGCGGGCATACTCCAGGGCTGTCCGCATGAGGTGGGAGGACACAACCGGGCGACCATCGTCGCTCACGGCCACCGCGCCGGCCCCGACCAGCTCTCCGAACTCCGCAAGTTGCTGCCCCTTCTGTCCCGTCGACACGGCCCCGATGGGGTAGACCCGCGCCTTCCCGGCCCTGATCGCCTGGCGCACCACGAAACCGACCGCGGCCTGGTTGTCGGTGACGGGATCGGTGTTGGGCATCGCGCACACGGCGGTGAACCCCCCCGCCGCCGCCGCCATCGCACCACTGGCGATGGTTTCGGCCTCCTCCTGCCCCGGCTCCCGGAGATGGACATGCAGGTCGATGAGACCCGGGGCCACCACCTTGCCGGTACACTCCCGGACATCGGCCCCCTCGGGCACCTCGATCCCCCGCCCCACCGCCGCGATGCGTGCCTCCTCCACCAACAGGTCGGCGATGCCGTCGGTCTGCCGGGAGGGATCGATGATGCGCGCGTTGCGGAGGAGCAGGGGTCTCATCGGTCGTCACCTCCGGTCGTCGCCCAGTCGGGGGCCCCTCCGGCCAGGAGGTAGAGCACCGCCATCCGGATGGCGACTCCGTTGGTCACCTGGGGGAGAATCACGCTGTGGGGCCCGTCCGCCACGTCGCTGTCGATCTCGACCCCGCGATTCATGGGGCCCGGATGCAGGACCACGATCTCCCCGGGCGCCGCCTCGAGGCGGGCCCGGGACACGCCGAACACCCGGTTGTACTCGCGGAGTGACGGGATGTACCCCGCATGCATCCGCTCGAGCTGGAGCCGGAGAATGTTGAGGGCGTCCGCCCAGGCGATCGCATCCTCGATCCGCGGGAGAATGGTGACGCCGAGTTCCTCGATCCCGCGCGGCAGGAGGGAGCGCGGCGCACACACCCCGACCTCGGCCCCCATGGTCCGCAGCCCCCAGAGGTTGCTGCGGGCCACGCGGCTGTGCAGGAAATCCCCGCAGATGGCCACCTTGAGGCCCTCGAGACGGCCGAACCGGTCCCGCAGGGTCAGGAGATCGAGCAGGGCCTGGGTCGGATGCTCATGGGTGCCATCCCCGGCGTTGATCACGTTTGACCGGATCCGGTCCCCCAGAAACTTCGCCGCGCCACTCTCGCCATGGCGGATCACCACCATGTCGATCCGCATCGCCTCGAGGTTGCGCGCGGTGTCCACCAGCGTCTCCCCCTTGGAAACGGAACTGCCCGACGACGCGACGTTCACGGTGTCCGCCGAGAGCCGTTTCTCGGCGAACTCGAAGGAGATCCGGGTGCGGGTGCTGGCCTCGAAGAAGAGGTTGACGATCGTCTTGCCCCGGAGAGCCGGCACCTTCTTGATCGGTCGCTCGCTGACCTCCTTGAACGGTTCCGCCGTGTCGAGGATGAGTTGGATCTGGTCTCGCGAGAGCGACCGGAGGCCGGTCAGATCCTTGCCCAGGGACGCCGTCATGCCGGGGCTCGCACGAGGATCACCTCGTCCACGCCGTCGAGTTCGGTCACCCGCACATCCACCCGGTCGCCGGGGCCGGCCCTCACGGTCGTTCCCACCACGTCGGCCTGAATGGGGAGTTCCCGCCCCCCGCGATCCACCAGCACCGTGAGCAGTATGCGGCTCGGCCGGCCGAAGTCGGCCACTTCGTCGAGGGCGGCGCGGGCCGTGCGGCCGGAGTAGAGGACGTCATCCACGATCACCACGATCCGGTCGTCGAGGCGGTCCGGGAGACGGGTTTCGTTGACGACCGGGCGGGGACCAATGGCCTGGAGGTCGTCGCGATAGAGAGTGATGTCGAGTTTGCCCCGGGGAATGGTCACCCCGTGGGCGGAGGAAATCAGGGCGGCGAGGCGGTCGGCGAGTTCCACCCCGCGGCGTTGGATGCCGACGAGGACCAGGTCCTCGGTTCCGCCGCACCGTTCCACGATCTCGGACGCCATGCGCTGCAGGGCCCGCTCCATGGCGGCCTGATCGAGGATCCGAGTGGCGTTGGGCATCTCGGGCGCGGAACCTAGTCCGATTCCCGGGATGCCGCAACGCCCGGCGAGTGGGAACGGCGACCGGGCTCAGGGAGCGATGACGAAGTCGTAGAATCCGCGAATCGCGTGGCCATCGGCGCTCGCCGTGCGCCACCGCACGCGGTAGGTCCCGGGTGCGAGGGGAGTGGCCAGCGTGGTGGCGACCGACACGTTGGTGTCGGTGGCGGCCATGGGACCCACCGGGATCCGGGTGCTGTCGGCGCCGACCGTCCACAGCGCCACACCGCTCAGCCGCGGGATGGCCGGTTCGGCGAACCAGAGCCGGATCTGAGGGGGAGACGTGGCCAGCGTGTCATCCGCCGCCGGCGTGCTCTTGACCAGGTGGTTGTGAAACGCACCCGCGGGTTGGACGGTGGCCGCGATCATTCCCGCCACGAGAAGTCCCGGCAGGATCCCGGCACGAGCAAATGCTGTCATGGTCACCTCAGGTTGAAGAGTGCGCCACCAGACCCGTTCCCTCACGTCCCCGCCCCGGCCAAAGCGCGCACCGCGCCCCGGCGTACCAGAATCTCCGATTGTCCCACGCGAGGCAACCCCACTCGCGCCTCCGGATTCCGCATGTCGGGCCGATTCCGTTCCGCTTCCCGATGCACATCCCCCCCCACCTGGGACCAGGCCACCAGCACGGAGTCCGCGAAAGTTCGCACCACAGGAAAGGTTCCCGCCACACCGAGCTCGCTCACCCGCCACTCCGGGCCGAAGCCGGTCCCGCCGTCTGTCGAGGCCCGCAGGAGAATCCCCGGGAGATCGGAGAGGCCATCGTCCCAGGCCACCACCACCTCCCCCGAGGTGGTGACCGCCATCTGGACGTGAGTCGGACGGGCACTCGGCCCCACGGCCATCGGCTGGGGAGTGAACGACGTGGCCCGGTCCGTACTCCGGGCATAGTAGACGCCCGCCTCCCCCGGCTTCCCCGTCCACCACGCGATATGCACCACTCCGTCCGCACCGGCCACGAGCGAGGGACCGGCGTGGGGACACCCGGGATACACCCATCCATCCTCGCGGGGCCGAATGGGAGTCTCCCAGGTCAGGCCCCCGTCGGAGGAGCGTCCGACCACGATGTCGCGCACATCTCCCGCAAACACCTTCCGCCAGGCGGCGTAGAGGGTGCCATCCGGTCCCACCGCCAGGGCCGTCCGGCAGCAGGGACAGGTCGGCTCTCCATGCAGAATGCGGCTCGGCTCCCAGGTTCGTCCGCCATCGCGCGAGGCACGGATCCAGACCCGGCTCTCCCCATGCCCCTGGGCATCGTGGGTCCCCCCCCCCGCCTGTCCATGGTCTGCCGTGTGCGACCCGGGGGGAGACGCCGTGGACAGCCAGGCCGCGTACACCGCTCCGTCGGGCGACGCGAGCAGGGAGTGGAAGTTGTGCGATCCGAAGGTCTCCCCTTCGTTCAGGGTGACCGGCGGGTCCCAGGTGTGGCCGAGGTCCTGCGACCGCGCCAACCGGAGGGCACTCACGGGGAACCGCGCCCCGACATCCCGACCGACGGTGTAGAGAGCGAGGAGGGCCCCGTCGGGTCCGGCGGCGAGTTGGGGCGGTGCCTCCCCATGCGGCTCGATCCCTCCCAGCGGATCGGCCAACACGCCGATCGGGCCCCGGGAGGTCCCCGCGGGCGACGTCACCTGCACGAACAGGCGGCTGGGGGAACCGGCCTCTCCGTCGGGCTCGGCGACCCAGGAGAGCACCCGGTCGCCCGACGGGGTGACGAGGAACATGGGTGTGGCTCCATTCGCCGTCTCGGCCGAGGCCACCTGGGCCGGTGTGAGGGGCGCCTCCCCGGTCTGCCCCGGAGAACAGGCGGCGGCCAGAAGCAGGAGAGAAAGGGTGTGCGGACGCATCATCGACCTCCAAACACGTTGGCGGAAAGACCCACGGCGAGGTAGCGCCCCGCCCCGGGGCTGAAGAACCTGCCGTTGGATGCATTGAGTGTGGTGTTGGCCACGTACGTCTTGTCAAAGAGATTTTCGACGTTCGCAAAGGCCTTCATCCCTCGAAATTCATACGACGCTCCCACGTGAACGAGCCCGTAGGAGCCCACGTTGCCGAACGCCACGGTGGAGATGGTGGGATTCGGCCCGAAGCCCCGCACGAAGAGGGTACCCTCGGTCGTGTTGGCGTTGTCGACAAAGAGACTGCTCTGCCACTCGGCTCCCACCGTGGCGAGCACTCCCGACACCGGGGCCACGCGCAGCTCGCCGGTGATCCGATGGCGCGGAACACCCGGGAGACGGTTCCCCGAGAAGTCTGTGGCGACCTGCCTTCCATCCGCCCCCGTCACACTCCCCACGAACTCGGTCAGTTCGAAATCGCTGAAGGTATAGCTCGTCGACAGATCGACTCCCCCGCCCAGAATCGCCGTGGTTCCGATCTCCACGCCGTGGTGTCGCGAGCGACCGGCGTTCTCGAAGATCGTCGCGGTGGCGGTCATGGCCCCGGGCACCGGTACCGTGCGGGGCAGGAGTTCCCCCGTGATGTCCTGGCGGTAGAGGGCCACATCCACGAAGAGACGGTTCGCCACGAGGGTCTTGAGGCCCACCTCGTAATTGGTGAGGCGCTTGGGCCGCAGGTTCGCGTTGAATCCGACCGTGGGGTCGGGACTCGTGGTCAGCTCGCTCTGGGTGGGCACCTCGAATCCGCGAGACACCGATCCGTACAGGCTGGAGGCGGCATTCAGGCGGTAGGTCACCGTGCCCTTCGGACTCCACTGTTCGAAGGCCCGGTTCACGCTCCGCTCCGGAAAGAGCAGATCGTTCACATCATAGCGGATCCGGTCGAACCGGAGGCCGCCCGTGAAGGCCCACCGGTCCCCGATCTCGACCTCGACCTGGTTGTAGACTCCCACGTTCAGAACGCTGTTGTCCTGCGACACCAGCAGGTTGCCGGGTTCTCCTCCCACGTTGGCAAAGCGTTGGTCCGGACCGTAGAGATCGTCCACGTCCGCTCCCACTGTCATCCGGACCGCCGGACGCGGACCGCCATCCAGACCGAAGCGAACCCGGCCACCCACCTGCGCCCGGTGAATGTTCTGGTTGAGGACCTGAAAGATCGGATGGTCCAGAGTCCGGCCTCCGAAGAACCCGTAGGCGTTCAGCGCCACCGGACGACCGACGTTCGCCTCGTGTTCCACCCGCACCCCAACCCGGTACCGCTCATCCCGGCGGGCATAGTTGTTGACGACGGTGATCGGCTCCGCCGCGGTCGGATCGGCTCGGAATTCGGTGCGGGTCAGCGCACCCGGGATCGTCATGTCGAGATCCGACGTGCTCGCCTCCAGTGCCACTTTGGTCCGGTCATTCACCTGAAAATCGGAGCGGAGATTGAACCGGGTCATCTCGTTCGTGTTGTGCTGCCGGAATCCGTCGCTCTCGGTGTAGGTGCCGGAGAGCAGAACACCCCCGCGGCCCTCGAGAAAGGGGACGCCGACCATCCCATCGTACTTCCGGAAACCGAAGGTCCCGGTCGAGGCCCGAAATGTGGTGCCCCGGGCATCGGCGGCACTGCGGGAGATGATGTTCACCACTCCTCCGGCCGCCGTTCCGCCGTAGAGGGTCGAACTCGGACCCCGCACCACCTCCACCTGCCGGGCGGATCCCAGTTCGATGAGGTCGAGACGCGTCTGCCCATCGGGCTCGGTGATCGGCACACCGTCGAGAACCACGGCAACGCCGCGGACCCCGAAGGTGGTGCGGGTTCCGGATCCGCGAATCGAGATGTTCACGTCATCGAGGCCGTACCGGGAGGTGGCCTGGACTCCGGGCATGTACCGCAGGGCCTCATGGAGCCCGGCCGTTCGGCTCGATTGCAGGGTCGTCAGGTCTGCGACGCTCACGGCGGCGGGAACATCGATCAGACTCCGCTCATCGCGGGTGGCGGTCACCACGATGGGCACCAGTTCCGTCACCGCTGGAGCGAGAGACCAGTCGAGGACCACCTCCCCACCGCGGATCTCCACCTCCTCGGAGCGCGCCCGAAACCCGGGACGCCTCACCTGCACGGTCCAGAGTCCCGCAGGAACACCCGCAATCCGGAACTGTCCTTGCGCATCGGTCAGGATGGGCCGGGAAAAACCCACAACGGCAACCTGGGCATTGACCAGAGGGGCGGCGGTTTCCCGGTTGGAGATCACACCCCGCACCACGGCGGTGGGAGCTTGGGCCTGCACCGACGCGGACACCAAGACACCGGCAAACACAAGGCCCAGGGCCTTGAGGGAAAACATCATGAGCAGAACTCCTCATCCTGGAGACCGGTCCGAACGCGAGAGAGCGGACCAGCACGTGAGTCATCGAACCGTGACCCCCTCCGTACCGGAGTGAATCGACGCGAACAAGGACGGCATCACCCGGAGGTGTGCCGCAGACTCAAATCAGAGGAGGAGCGGTGGACGGAGGGAGGAGGGAGAGATGGTCGGAGCCGGGGACACGAGGGGCACCACCCAGCACCGGGGAACCGTGGTTCTCGATGCCGGCCACGAGGCCAGGGACAGGGGCCGGTGACTCGGCAATCGCCCCGGGGCAGCACGAGCCCATGCAGCTGCACAGGTGCCCTCCACCGTCCTGATGGCCTTCGGTACCGGAGCCCTGACCCAGCGAGGACCCATGGTGGTCGCCATGGCCCTCATGGTCGGTGACTGGGGACCCGTGAGAGCCCCCGTGGGGACCCGTTTCGGTTCCCCCGCCCGCCAGCCAGGGAAGGTCCACCGGGCAGGGGTGGAGCACCGGCATCGCCACGCCCCCGATCCCGGGCGAGGCCAGGATCAGAAGGAGAGCGAGGGAGTGCAGCCGGCGGAAAAGGTTCATCATCCTGTCGTATTGACGAGATCAGCGCGATTTCGGTTTCGTTTGGCGCGGACCTGGAGCAGTCGGGACCCCCACCGGGTCCGGGCCAGCAGGAGAAGCACCAGGGCAAGAGCGTACCAGACCGGCTCCCGGACGTCAAGCTTCACGAGCCAGAGAAAGTGCAGGACCCCCAGGGCCGCAGCCACATAAACCAGCCGGTGCAGCGCCTGCCATCTCTTCCCGCCGAGCCATCGGACCATTCGCCGCGGGGAGGTCGCCGCCAGCAGCGTGAGCAGCACGAAAGCACTGAACCCCACCGTGATCCAGGTCCGCTCCGCGATGTCCTCCCACATGCCCGCCAGCGACAGCTCCCGGTCGAACACGGCCCAGGTCAGAAAGTGCATGAGGGCGTACCACCAGGCCCAGAGTCCCACCAGGCGCCGGAGCCGGATCAGGGGGTTCCATCCCGTTGCCTGCCGGAGCGGAGTGATCGTGAGGGTGGAAAGGACGAGAATCAGCGCCGTGATCCCGGTGGTCCAGGTAATGGTCTTGACCGGGTCGTGGCCCAGGTCACCCAGACCAAAGCAGACCAGCAGCCACACCGCGGGCCCCGATGCCGCAAGCCAGACCAACGGCTTGGCCACCCGGGTGATCCACTGACCCTGGGTGTTGGGTGCTGGGTGTTGGGTATTGGGTGCTGGGTGTTGGGTATTGGGTGCTGGGTGTTGGGTATTGGGTGCTGGGTGTTGGGTATTGGGTGTTGGGTGTTGGGTATTGGGTGTCGGGTGTTGGAATGGGTTGTCGGAGCCTGTCATCGCGAGGCTGCAGAGGAGAGTGCCACGCATCATCCGTCAGTATTGGGCACGCAGGTCCATCCCCGCGTAAAGCGAGGCGACCTCATCGGCATACCCGTTGAACATCAGCGTCTTGCGTTTGAAGAACTCCCCGATCCGTCGTTCGCTCGCCTGGCTCCAGCGCGGGTGATCCACCTCCGGATTCACATTGGCGAAGAACCCGTACTCGTGGGGCGCCGAGAGCTGCCAACTGTTCATCGGCTGCCGCTCGGTGAAGCGAATCTTCACGATCGACTTCCCCCCCTTGAATCCGTACTTCCAGGGAATGACAAGCCGGATCGGGGCCCCGTTCTGGTTGGGAAGAGTCTTCCCGTACACCCCCGTCACGAGGAGGGTGAGCGGGTGCCGGGCCTCGTCCATCCGCAGCCCCTCGACATAGGGCCATCGGAGCACCGGCCGACGCTGTCCCGGCATCTGGACGGGGTCGTGCAACGTGAGGAACTCAACGTACCTGGCCCGGCTCGTCGGTTCCAAGCGATCGATCACGGAACGGAGAGGCACGCCGTTCCACGGCACCACCATCGACCAGGCCTCCACACACCGGTGCCGGTAGATCCGCTCCTCCACCGCAAGGCCCTTGATCAGGTCCTCGACGGGAAAGGTCCCGGTCTTCCCCGCTTCCCCCTCCACCACCACGGACCAGGGGCGTGGTCGAAGGGTGTGGGCGTTCCGGGCCGGATCGTCCTTGCAGGTCCCGAACTCGTAGAAGTTGTTGTACCCGGTCACCGAATCCCACGGTGTCAATTTTTCCTGCATCGGGGGACCGCCATGCACCCTCTGCATCAGCGCCTCGGCCCGCTGAGCCATCCCGGTCGTCATCGCCACCCCGAGGCCCAGGGAGGCCACGAACTCCCGTCGGCCGAGGTAGAGCCGCTCCGGAGTGATCTCGGAGGAGGGAATATCGGGTGGACGACGAATCAGCATGCAACTCTCCCACGAGATGGTGACCTGGTTCCACGACGCGGGCCAGGGGCTTCAGATCCCGGTGACGTTCAGCAACTCCTCCTCCAGCACACCCGTGGCCTTCCTTCATGAAACGCTCGGGGGCACCGATTGGTTGCGGTGCCCCCGAAGGCCGATCCACAGGAGTTCTGAATCGCCTTCAGCCCCCCATGCCCGGCATGTCCATCTTCCGCAGCCCGGCGGGGAGGGTAAAGAGTGACGCCTCCGGTGCCGTGCGGTCGATCCCCGTGGCCTCGAGGATCACCTCCCGCTTTCCATCCTTGAGCTGGGTGACTCGAAGAGGAAACATCCCGTCCTTGAAGGCGGAGAGGTAGGCACTCAGGTTGGGTGGCATGGGCCCCGCTCCCGGCATCGGGCCCTTGGGCGTCGAGCCATTCATGAACCAGCCGAGCCCCTTGGCCACGCACACCTCCACCAACTCCTGGGCCTTTTCCTCCCCCATCACGTAGTTGTCGCAGGGGTACCCGGCGATTGTTTCACTGCCGAGCTTCTTCATGACCGGAGTCTTGTCGGCCGGGACCGCGGCCGCGTCCATGGCCGACGCCGTCATGTCGGTCTCCATGTACATCCCCATGGACGGCATCACCACCTGCATCCTGCCCGGAGTCACCCCGAGGAGCGTGAAGATCGATCCGGCCATGCCGGGCATCTCCATCTCCTGGCGGATCTTTCCGTCGCGCGAGAGGTATCGCATGGTCATGCTCTGCCCGTTGGCCCGGAGGTCGTAGGTGACGATCCCTGTGAAACCTTCCTGCGCTGTGGCAGGGACCGGCGTGACGGCGGTGGACAGGATCAGGACCAACAGCGGAAGGCGGGACCGGGACATGGGGAACCTCCAGGAGAGTTGTCGCAGCCGGGACAAGACCGGATTCTAGCCGCTCTGGGGTCGGCACGCAAAGGCACCCCCACGGCTGAAGCCGTGGGCCATGATCTGTGGCCGCTCCGCGGCCAGCGACACCAGCGGATAGGGCGGGATTCGATGCGGAGACCGCCCTGGCGATCGGAGCGTGTAGGGGCGAGGCGTGCCTCGGCCGGGGCCATAGTCCCTCACGGACAAGATTGAACACGAAACGGCAACAACATTCTGGGCGACGCCCGGAAACCCTCGCCGGCAGTGCGTTTGACGGCCTCCGTAAAGGCGTCCCACTTTGAGGTATCTGGTGTATTCACGTCACGGAGCGCGCCGTGACCCGCGATTGGTGTTTCCCGGGGCTGACGCCCCTTGCTCGGCCAGGGGAGGTGGCTCACGCCACCGAGGAGGTCGGGCGACCACCCGGCCGTGTGAACGGCCTCTCGCCGCCGAGCCCGGGGCGGAAGCCCCGGGGAACCCGCGCGACCCCGAGGCGCCTCTTTGGATCCGGCTCTACCGGCTTGGGGGACTCGGAAGACCGCCGCAGCTCCACCCGCGAGCGGCAAGGGCCCCCGTCGCACCCGGCGAGATCCCTCGGGGCCGCACGCGCCCCCTCGGGACAGGCTCCCAGGGCGGGATTCGATGGGGAGACCGCCCTGGCGGTCGGAGCGTGTTGGGGCGAGGCGTGCCTCGCCCTCGGCGGGATGGGAAACCCACTGAGCCCGCAGCTCCACCCGCGAGCGACAAGGGCCCCCGTCGCACCCGGCGAGATCCCT
>JBGSKF010000153.1:0-1809 GCA_041741375.1 Gemmatimonadales bacterium
CACGAGATCGCCACGGGCCTTGTTGCGAAGGCCCGAAGGGCCTGTGGCAATCGCCTCCTCGCGATGACGACCTCCGCGCGAGGGCCCATGCTGTCATCGCGAGGGCCCGCAGGGCCCGTGGCGATCCCGTGAGCCCATGCCTGCCAGGCGGGACGCAAGGTCGGCCATCCTGCGGAGTTCTGCCAATGGGCCCTGGCACGAAGGCCGACCACCGGCTCCCGAAGCCGACTTCCGCTCACGAGATCGCCACGTCGGGCTTGTTGCGAAGGCCCGCAGGGCCTGTGGCAATCGCCTCCTCGCGATGACGACCTCCGTGGGGTCCCGCGCCTCCTCGCGATGGCGGCTCGTGCCCCTACCGTGAAACGAGCCCCCGGCCCATATTCCTCGGTCATTCCGTACCGTCTCCACCCTGACACGACACCCGGCCGAGGAATTCGCATGCCGAACGAAGAACTGAAACCGATCTCACCCGAACGCGTGGCCGAGGAACTCCGCCGGATCTGTGGTTCGTTCCGGAGAGGCGAGATCAAAGCCGACGAATACGAGCACCGCTTCGCCCGCATGATCGGGGAATTGCGGGACCGTCGGATTGACGGAAACCGCGCCGAGATTCTCGCCGTCCTCTCTCCGTTGCAACTCGAGGGTGTGGTGTCCCCCGCCGAGTGGTTGCGCCTCACCAAGCAACTCGGCCTTGCCTGAGGAGGTTGGAGCCGCGCCGGAGCGCCCGCCCCGTCCTCGCACCCGGACGCTCGGGCCCGGCGGACCGGAGGTGTCGGTCATCGGGCTCGGCGGCATGCCCCTCTCCATCGCGGGGCGCCCGGACGAGGCCCAGGCGATCGCCGTGATCCACGCCAGCCTCGACGCCGGCGTCACCCTGATCGACACTGCAGACGTCTACTGCCTCGACCACACCGACATCGGGCACAACGAGAGGCTCGTGGCCAAGGCTCTCCGCACCTGGCGCGGCACTCCGGAGGACGTCATGGTGGCCACCAAGGGGGGGCTGGAGCGTCCGGGAGGGCAGTGGACCCGCAACGGCCGGCCGGACCACCTGCGCCGCGCGTGCGAGAGGTCACTCAAGGCGCTGGGGGTGGATCACATCGATCTCTACCAGCTCCACGCCCCCGATCCCGACGTTCCCTTCGAAGAGTCGGTCGGGGCGATCGCCGACCTGGCCGGCGAAGGGAAGGTCCGCTGGGCCGGGCTCAGCAACGTGTCGGTGGAGCAGTTGCTCCAGGCCCGGGCCATGGTTCCCGTTCTGACGGTGCAGAACCGGCTCAGTCCCTTCTTCCGCGAGGCGATCGACGAGGGAGTGGTAGACGAGTGCGCCCGTCAGGGAATCGGCTTCCTGGCGTACAGTCCGGTCGGCGGCGGGCGTCTCCAGAAAAAGCTCCCCGATCACCCGGCGGTGGCACGGATCGCCCGCGAGGCGGGGGCGTCCCCCCACGCCGTGGTGACGGCCTGGGTGCTCTCCCAGGGGCCCACGGTGTTCGCCATTCCGGGGGCCCGCACTGTTCCCCATGCGATGGACGCGGTGGCCGCCGCGAGTCTCGAGCTCGGCCGGGAACAACTGGCGGCGATCTCGGAGGCGGAGTTCCCCATCACGTAGGCTGTCATCGCGAGGGCCCATGCTGTCATCGCGAGGGCCCGCAGGGCCCGTGGCGATCCCGTGAGCCCATGCCTGCCAGGCGGGACGCAAGGTCGGCCATCCTGCCGGAGTTCTGCCAATGGGCCCTGGCATGAAGGCCGGCCACCCGCTCCCGGCGCTAGCCTCCGCTCACGAGATCGCCACGGGCCTTGTTGCGAAGG
>JBGSKF010000154.1:0-40299 GCA_041741375.1 Gemmatimonadales bacterium
GGGCGGCCTTTCCCCCCTCAGGACCGGCCGCGCGTGCACCAAGCCATCCTCCGCGAGGTGCGCGCGGAGCACGTCCACTCCAGTCGCGGCCGCACGGTGCCGCGCGGCGTGAAGCGCAAGATGAGTAACTCGCCCCTCCGCCCGCGGCGGCGACGCGGCACCCCTCGGTCGGACTACCGAATTAAACTCCTTAAGTGAAGAGTATTGTTGTTAGGCCTCACTCCCGCGGTGGACGTTTTTCAGAGGGCCGTGCAATTGGGCCGCCGGGTAGGAGAATGGTCCAGTTGCGGAGAATGCTCGCGAGGTTGCCACTGGGTGCAGTGGACTCCGTCTGCGGAACCTCTCGAGCTGTCGATGTCCCGTCTATGTAGGGTGGAGTAGACGAGGAGTTTGAATTAGACATTTGTGTGCCGCCATCTATCATAAGTCCGTCGGTCTTGCAGCGCGATCTGTGGAATGCCTGGAGGTATTTGCACTTGCTGTCTATTCAGGCTTCCCTCGGAGATAAACGCATCCGACCCACCAGTGACACTCTCGATGAGCGCCCTAGTGAAGGAGTATTGTGCTTGGTTGTTTGTACCCAACAAAGCCTCCGGGTTATATGGTCTGCCCAATTCCATCTCACTCGCGACATCATCGTAGATCGCCTTGATTTGCAAATACAGTGCCTGATCCGGCTTCTCCACACGAAGCCCGAGGTCATCTCTGGCCTCTTGACGGTGGATCGCATAGTCATGGCTGCCGGATTCACTGCATAGGAAATCGAGGATCTTATTGATCTTCTCTTCATCTTGGATCTGCCGTGCAAGGAGTCGCTTCGCAAGCATTCGGATCTGTGCACGACTCCGAAAGACCTCACCAAGCACAAGTGGATGAACCTTGTCAGTCAGCGCTTTCAAGATGTCTCCACGCGTTCGGTCGTCTTCGAGGCCAATCGCTTCTTTCGCGAACGCTACGAACCCGTTAATGGCCTCAACGCTAACAGGTGCCCGCACGTTGGGAGGTGCCCCTGGGATTTCAGGATTGAGCGGCCCGTTCACGCTCGGATCGATAGGTCCCAACGTGGCTTGCTTCGTCATCAGGATCGAATCTCCACCGAGGCAAATGAGCGTGCCAGCGCTGTGGGCCTTCGAGGGCACAATTACCCTCAGCTCCTTGCAGAACTGCCGTACAAGGTTGACGAGCCCCCAAGCGGCAAGAGTACTACCTCCCCTCGTGTACAGAAACAATTCGATTTTTTCTACATCCCCGGCAGCGTCAAGGTGTTGCGAGAAATAGTCCAGTGCCTCTGGATGCACTTGTGTTTCCCATCCTGGTCGATCGCCGGTTGCGTAGAAAAGGATCTTGCAACCCCGCTCGGCTTCCCATTTCTCGTAAAGTGTTCGTCGTTGGGGATACAAATAGCCCTCCGTTTGCTCGTGGCCTAGACGTTCAACCCAATGCGACCGGAAGCTGGTAGCACGGAGAGCGGCAAGACTGGCTGCATAGCCAAGTCGATATGTGGTAAGTGGTCGTCGTGTCCTGCACGCTCAGAAATAGCCACGTTCAAGTACACTGCTTTCGATTGGAAGGTCGTCAGAGAATATGTGCCGAACGTGTTGCACAATTCGCTGAAAGACCTCGAGTCGCGCTGGATTGGCCTTCAGATATTCCAAATATTCACCGCGTTTCGCTTGTCGCCGCGGGTAGGTGTCAAAGTGCTTGCGCACGTGCGATCCTAGACGCTTCCCTCTCAGGATGAGGATCTCATCAATATCAGTAGCAGCTGTGCTAAGCGGGGTCATGTCGAGCCACTCACAAATAATAAAGTATTTAGCGCCGGTGACGGCGGCCTTAAGATCACGAGCGGTTGCCGTTGCCTCCTGAAACATGGTCTTGTCGAGGTTTGTTTTGCACTCTGCCGCGACATAGGCCAAAGAGGTAGTCTCCTCTTTGAAGTCGCTGAATCCCGAGGAATGCGATGCTCGCAAGTAGAGTGGCCGACTGATGGCGAAGTCCTGGTCCTTGCCGCGAACGGATAGCCCACCTCCCTTCTCCAGGTTTGCTAGGCCAGAGACAAAGTATGCTGATGCAAACGAGTAGGTCGGCCCGATTTGGAGCTCGATCCCCCGTAATTCCGGCACGACGCTTGGTGTCATCAATCTGGGGAGGAACTCTTCCAAGACCGAATTGTCGAGTTTCAGCTGGCCCTTTTGGCGATAGAGGAAGTCGCGCTCGCTATCAAAAATGAGATCGACATCAACCCATGTCCGATATTCGTTGTAGAGTTGGACCAGCCTGGCCAAACATTCATCAGGGCTTCCGGTGACGGCGTCGAGCTTGGCAATCCATTCGCTGTAACGCAGCTTGGCGGCCTGCAGTATCTGCACGTCCTCTGGCGGCATCTTCTCATTCTCAAGAGCTCGTGTGATTTTGTCGAGATGAGGTGTGGGGAACGCCATAGTACTTAGTATCCCGTCAGGGGTTGAGCATAGGAGATGGTTTGACCTCGGCCGCGAGGGCGAGCGCAGCTAGGACATCAGCCCGCACTTCACCGTCCGTCGTGGTAAGAAGTGCCTCTAGTACAGATTTAGCAACTGCCACCGGAGCTCCATGAGGCGTCGGCCTAAACTCACCGGACCGCTCGAAATGCAAAAGATCCTCGACAATGTTCTCGCCGAAGCGGTTGCGAAAGGATCGCTCCTGCCTCATGACCGGCCGCAATCCAGTTCCGGCAACCGCAAGGCTGCTGATCAAGCTGCCATTCGCGATACTGGCGCCCCGCACCTTGGATTCCCTTCCGATGACAATGATCATACGACCGCCATCTCTCAGAATACGCTTCATCTCGTCCAGCGTTGCTGCGATATCAATCGCATATTGAACAACGGTGAGAAAACGATTCATTCGATGTTTTCTGTTCGAACCGATCTCCGAGCGTGCTGCCTCCAAAACATCGTGATCTAATGCCTCGACGGCTGGTCGGTACTGTTGGTGATAGTTGAAAACGTTGATATAAGGTGGTGAGGTGAGGACCAAGTCCGCCTTGCTGTCCTCAATGGGAACCGCTCGGGCGTCCCCATGGTGCGTGCAAATCGGGGCAGCGGAGTAGGGCAAGCCCAAAATGAAATCTCGAACACGCTTATGTGCGCTCATGACTCGACCAACAGCCAGTTCACTCCAGGTTGGATCGGCGAGCACAAGCGTTGCCTCGAGAATGCGTCGTATCGCCGGAGGAGATGATTGTGCGGTGAGTGCTAGGGCTTGCGGTCGAATGATGGGTACGTTGCGTACATCAACTGAGCTATCAGTTTCCTTCGCAACTAGCCGTTCCAAAACTGAGGTACTTCGAGCGAGTGTCCGAGCTCTCACGGGGACTTCGATGTTTGCCCAGTCATAGAGCTGTGCAAGCAGCACTGCGGCAGGATTGATTTCCACTCCCACAGCTGGGAGCTGCAAACGAGCACACTCACCCAGAACTGTTCCGCTGCCGACAAACGGATCAACCACTCGGTCTTGTGGTGAAGCGTAGGTGGTTAGCAGAACTTCAACCAGTTGAGGTGAAAACTGACCCTTCCACGGCAGCGGATTGCTTCTGACCTGGGATTTAATGTCCAGGTCAGCACGCGGGATGTCCGTGGTATTTAGTGGCATCGTCATGGCCAACGACATCTGTGTATCATCCCGAAGTGAGAGTAGGCCGAGCCCGAACGGGAAAGATACTCCAATCTCGAGTGATTGCCGTAAACTCTACGCATTGCCCCCTCAAAAAAACGCGGAGGAGTCAAGACAACACCTCGTTGCCTCAAGCAATGAGCGCAGACTTGGCTCCAAGTTGGAGCGAGCTACCGGGACTCATCGCCGCTTGGCTGTCACATACCTCCGCACTGAGATTAGTTCATTCCAAAGCATTCGTATGTTCTGCTCGGGAAACTAGTGAGGTCTAACAAGTATTGGACCTGCAGGGCAACATGCCCTCCCAACAGCCCCTTCGGGAGAGATTGTACGGTCCGCAGCCTAATTCCGCAAGACGGCCGAACCGCACCCCTCCGTCAGGTCGTCAACCGGACTCCGGACCCCTCGGCCTCCCCGGTTCAGCACATGAGTGTAGATCATTGTCGTGGACACATCCCGATGACCCAGGAGTTCCTGGATCGTCCGGATATCGTAGCCCCGTTCCAGCAGGTGGGTGGCGAAGGAATGGCGCAACGTGTGGCAGGTGGCCCGCTTCCCGAGCCCGCTCTCCCGGACGGCCCGGGTCATCATCCGCTGAACGGCCGACGGATGCAGATGGTGGCGGCGATGCTCCCCCGTCTCCCGGTCCGTGTATCGTCGCGCCGCCGGAAAGAGCCACTGCCAGGGCCACGACCGGCCCGCCGCGGGATACTTCGCTCGGAGTGCCCCCGGAAGCTCCACCCACCCGGCACCCTCCGCGATGTCCGCGAGATGACGAGCGCGGAGTTGCTCCAGGTGAGCCGACAGGGGCTGGCACAGTGCCGCGGGCAGGACGGTGACCCGGTCCTTGCCGCCTTTCCCCCGGCGCACGACGATCTCCTGCCGTACCAGGTCAACATCCTTGATCCGGAGCGTCAGACACTCCAGAAGCCGGAGGCCGCTCCCATAGAGCAGCAACGCGACGAGCCGGTGGCAGCCCGAGAGATGCGGCAGGATCCTCCCGATCTCCTCGCGGGTCAGGACCACCGGGAGTCGCATCGGCATCCGGGCGCGGGGAACCTCTCCCAACCCCTCGAGTGGCCGGTCCAGGACGTGACGGTACAGGAAGAGGAGGGCGGCCAGGGCCTGGTTTTGAGTCGAGGCCGCCACCTGGCGCTGCTCTGCCAACCACCCCAGAAACGCGCGAACGTCCGCCCCCGCAAGGTCGGAGGGATGACGCATCCCGTGGAAACGAACGAACCGCCTCACCCAGGAGAGATAGCTCGTGATGGTGCGGGGGCTGAAATGGCGCAGAAGCATGTTCGACCGCATGGCCTGCAACAGTTTCATCTTCGGCTGCGCGGTGGACATCGGATCCGGCTCCCTGGTGAGGGCCCCGGAATCTCACGCGCGCGAGGCCGGGATGCGTACCCTTTGAACGCGCGCCAGGGTCCAAAAGCGCCTGCCCTCGTAGCCCACGCTTCAACCCGTGGTGTTCGAAACTTCCTTGCCGTCCCGCACCTGCTTGACGAGCCCCGCCGCGGCGCAGGAGATAACCATCAAGCATCAGGGCCCGCCCGCCAGCATCGCGACCTCCGCGCCCCATGGGTCGGACAGCAGCACGCCACCGCCTGCGCCCCTTTCCGTGAAAACCTGGTCGCGCGCCACGGCCACCTCGCGGAACGTGCTGATGTCTCCCTCCTCGGGTAGTACCAGCGTCCACGACAGCAGCCGCGCATCATTCGGACCGGCGCTCGGAGCGCCCGGCGCCCACACGTTCGTGCCGACGTGGTGATGGTATCCTCCCGCCGAGAAGAACAGCGCCCCCGGGTAGTCCCGGACAACCTCGTCGAAGCCGAGCGTGTCGTGGTAGAAACGCGAGGCGTCGCGAAGGTCACCCACGTGAAAGTGAACGTGTCCCATGACCGTCCCGGCCGGCAGGCCGCCGTACGGTCCGCCGTCGCTTTCCGCGAGCAGATCGTCGACGTCGAGGGGCTCGGTCGTCATGACCACCTGCCCACCGCGCCACTGCCACTCCGCGCGGGGACGGTCCGCATAGACCTCAATGCCAAGGCCGTCCGGATCGCGCAGGTAGAGCGCCTCGCTGACCCCGTGATCCGACATCCCCAGCCGGATGCCGTTGCGATCGGCATGAAGGACGAAGTCGGCCAACGTGCCCCGGCCCGGTACCCGCAGCGCATAGTGGAACAACCCCAGCCTCGAACGGGGAGCCAGGCCGCGCACCGTCGCACCCTCGGTCAACTCGACCAGCGGCTCACCGGTATCGCCGACCGCCAGGACCAGCCGGCCGTTCCCCCGGTCGGCGACGCCAAGGCCCAGCACCCGGGTGTAGAACTCCTCCGATCGTCCCAGGTCGGCAACCTGCAGTCGCACGGTGCCCAGTCGCGTCCGGGCCGGAAGCCGGTAACCCGAGCCTGAGTCAGCGGCTCCCGCCGGGTTCGCCCGACTTCCGGTTTCCTTGTCCCGTTCCATGTCAGGATTGCTCCCGGACCGCCTGCAGCTCGATCACAATCCTGACCTCGTTCCCGACCAGAATGCCACCGGCCTCGAGCGCCTGGCTCCACGTGAGGCCGTAGTCGCGCCGGTCGATGGTCGCCGTGGCCGTGAAGCCGATGCGCTCCTTGCCCCAGGGATCGATCCCTCGGCCCGACTCCTCGACCTCGAGTTCCACACGCCGGACAACGTCCCGAATCGTCAGGTTGCCGGCGAGAAGAACGCGTCCCTTGTCGCGGCGAAGACCCGTCCCCTCGAAGGTCAGCTCGGGGAAGCGCTCGACGTCGAAGAAGTCCGGCGAGCGGAGGTGTTCGTCTCGCTGCGCCTGGCCGGTGTCGATGCTTGCCGCTCGGATGGTGACCGAGGCCGTGGACTCCTCTTCCGGCGAGCCGATCCGTAGCGTCCCTTCCAGGTCAGGGAAACGACCGCGGACCTTCGCGAACATCATGTGCTTGATCTCGAAGCCGACTTCCGTGTGCGCGGGGTCGAGCGTCCAGGTGGAAAGAGTGCCGGGAGCGGTCGTGGTGGTTGTCATGGGGATCCTCCTTTGTGAGTGTTGTCACGTTGCGTGTTGTCACACATATTATCGCCAACAAAACTTCCTACCCGGGTGCCGCACGCGCCCGTTCCAGCAGTGTGTTGAGATGCCGTAGCTCGGACGCGGACAGGTGACCGAGGTGGGCCTCGTGGAGCTCGGCCACCGGGCGCTCCATGCGCTCCAGCAGATCGAGACCTGCGTCACTGATCCGCGCCCTCACGAAACGTCTGTCGTCAGCCTCGCGGTGCCGCTCCACGTACCCTCGGGCCTCGAGCCGGTCCAGCAAGCGGGTCGCGTCCGGCACCGGCGCGATCATCCGGGCGTTGACCTCGTTGCGGCAGAGCCCACCGTCCCCGGCTCCCCGCAGGATCCTCAGAACATTGTATTGCGTGGCCGTCACTCCGTAGGGCGCCAGACCGTCCTCGAAGGCGTGTTCGAGGGCGGCCGCCGTCCTCATGAGGTTCAGGAACACTTCCTGCTCCAGGCTCCCGAACGGCCTCTCCTGCTGAATCTCGGCTCTCAGCCCGGTGTTTCCCGTATTCATGGTTGGAATATTACGTGTTATCACACATATTGTCAAGGGCGAGCCCCAGGGGCTTCGGACGGCAGGGGCGGCGCGCGAGCGTCGCCCGGACCCCGGACACACATCCACCGGCCGGTCACGACGACGACGCCCACCCCGAGACGATCCCGGGACGGACTCCAGTGGCCAGAGAGGGAATTGATCCGAAGCCGCCGTCAGGCGGCGAAGGAGAGCGAGCACCGCGAGCTCCGTTCCCGCAGCGAAAGGCGCACTTGGTGCGTTTGAGATCCCTCGCTTCGCTCGGGACAAGCCCCCGAGCGACGACGGAACCCACGCAGGGAAGGACGGACGGACTCCAGTGGCCAGAGAGGGAATTGCACCGAGGCCCCGAAGGGGCGAGGTCACCGAGGACGCGCAGCGTCCGCAGGTGCACCCCCGAACGACGACGCCCGCCCCGAGACGATCCCGGAACGGGCTCCAGTGGCCAGAGAGGGAATTGATCCGAAGCCGCCGTCAGGCGGCGAAGGAGAGCGAGCACCGCGAGCTCCACCCCCGAGCGACGACGGAACCCACGCAGGGAAGGACGGACGGACTCCAGTGGCCAGAGAGGGAATTGAACCCCCGACACGCGGATTTTCAGTCCGCTGCTCTACCAACTGAGCTACCTGGCCCGCACGCGAGCGCAAAATATAAGGACGCCACCACCCCAAGGCCAAGCCACCACCCCAATTCCCACCAAAACAGTCCCACCAGAACAGATCACCCCTGATTCATCATCCTTTCATGATGAACCTGCCACCTTCGCTCCGAGTCCCGTCAACCTCACCTTCGGAGATCTCATGCGTCCCTCGATTCTTGGCGGAGTGGCCCTCCTTCTCCTCGCCTCCTCCCCTATCCTCGCCCAGTCCCGGCCGGAGCACCCCTGGCTCATCCGCGCCCGCGGCATCGCCATCGTCCCCGACGCCTCCAGCTCCCCGGCCGGGCTCGATGTCGAATCCGACGGCACCGTCGAGCTCGACATCAGCTACGCCTTCCACCGCCTCTTCTCGCTCGAACTGGTGCTCGCCTCCGCCGCCCAGGAGGTCACCGACCCCAACGGCTCCCTCGGGGCCGTCAACCATCTTCCCCCCACCCTCCTCCTCCAGTTCCACCCGATTTCCACCGGCGTCGTGCGCCCCTATCTCGGTGGCGGCGGCAACGTCACCTACTTCTACAACAAGTCCGGCGCCCTCCAGGACCTCGACCTCGACACCAGCGTCGGGTGGGCCGCCCAGGCCGGTGTGGACTTTGCCCTCAACCGCCGGGCGGTGTTCAACATCGACGCCAAGTATGTCAAGATCGGCACCGATGTGAAGTCGAACGGGACCCGGCTCTTCGACCTCGACATCGACCCCGTGGTCATCGGCGTCGGTTTCGGATACCGATTCTGAGTCGGGAGGGGACTCGCCGGACGGGGGCCGCAACGCCTCCGCCCGGCGGGCGCTTCCGGGACCGTCCGCGACGGTCCATATTCCCCCCATGCCCTCCCCCTTCCCCAATCTCACCGTCCTCTCGCATCCCCTGATCCAGCACAAGCTCTCCCTGCTGCGGAACCGGCTCACGCCCACCAGGGACTTCAAGCAGCTGGTGAACGAGATCGCGATGCTCATGACCTATGAGGTCACCCGCGACCTCGCGACCAAGCCGGTGGAGGTGGTGACCCCCCTCGAGCGGACCACTGGCCAGATGGTGGCGGGGAAGAAGCTCACCCTTGTCCCCATCCTCCGCGCCGGACTCGGCATGGTCGAGGGGATCGCCCAGTTGATCCCGTCGGCCCGGGTGGGGCACATCGGACTCTATCGCGACCACGAGACGCTGCAGCCGGTGAGCTACTACTTCAAGATCCCCGCCGCCGAATCCGATCGCGACTTCCTCGTGCTCGACCCGATGCTCGCCACCGGCGGGTCGGCGGCCGCCGCCATCTCCATGATCAAGGAGGCGGGGGCCACCCGGATCAAGTTCCTCTGCATCGTCGCCGCGCCGGAAGGGGTCCGCGTCCTGTCCACCGCTCACCCCGACCTTCCCATCTACACGGCGGCCCTCGACCGCCAGCTCAACGACCAGGGCTACATCCTCCCCGGCCTCGGCGATGCCGGGGATCGTCTCTTCGGGACCCGCTGACGGAGATTTGCACCATGGCACTCGCGCGACTCACCTTTTGGGGCGGAGCCGGCCAGGTCACCGGCTCGATGCACCTCCTCGAGGCGGCCGGGGCCCGGATCGCGCTCGACGCCGGTCTCTTTCAGGGGCGCCGCGCGGAGACAGCGGCCCTCAACGCCAGCCTTCCCTTCGATCCCCGCCGGCTCGACGCCGTGATCCTGAGTCACGCCCACATCGACCACTCGGGCCGGCTTCCGCTTTTGGTGCGTCACGGATTCCACGGCCCCATCTACTGCACCCCGGCCACCCGCGATCTCTCGGCCGTCATGCTGCCCGATTCGGCCCACATCCAGGAAAAGGACTTCGAGCACCTGGTCCGCCGGGGCAAGGCGGGGCCCGAGAGCGAGCCCCTCTACACCATGGCGGACACCGTGGCGGTGCAGGATCTGATGATCGGACTCCCCTACCGGCGGGTGCATCACCTCCGCAAGCACCTTGCCCTGGAATTCACCGAGGCGGGCCACATCCTGGGCTCCGCCTCGCTGGATCTCCACCTCACCGAGGGAGGCGGCGCGGGCCACCGCCTCGTGTTCAGCGGAGACATCGGGCGGCCCGGTCTCCCGATCATCCGCGACCCCGACCCCCCCTCCGGACCGGTCGACACCCTGATCATGGAATCGACCTACGGCAACCGGACCCACCCCAGCGTCACCGACAGCGAGGAGCGGCTCGGCGAACTCGTGCGCGACGTCGCGGCCCGCGGGGGAAAGATCCTGATCCCCGCCTTTGCCGTGGGCCGGACCCAGGAACTGGTCTACAGCCTGCATCACCTCTTCCGCAATCAGAAAATCCCTCACATCCCCATCTTCATCGACAGTCCCCTGGCGGTGAACGCCACCGATGTCTTCCGGATGCACCCCGAGGTGTTTGACCGCCGCGAGCTCCTCCTCTCCCGTACCGACGCCATCTTCGACTTCCGGCTCGTCACCTACGTCCGGGACGTCGCCGAGTCGATCGCGCTCAATTCGCAACCCGGACCCGCCGTCATCATCGCGGCGAGCGGCATGTGCGAGGCGGGGCGGATTCTCCATCACCTTGCCCACCACATCGGCGACCACCGGAACCTCGTCCTCTTCGTCGGATACCAGGCGGAACACACCCTCGGGAGGCGAATCCAGGAGGGCGAGAGATCCGTACGGATCTTCGGGGAGATGGTGGAGAGCCGGGCCCAGATCGAAACGCTCGGGGGCTACTCCGCTCACGCCGACCGGGAGGAACTGCGATCCTGGATCAAGAAGCTCGGAGGACCGGTGCGACGCGCCTTCCTGGTGCACGGCGAGCCGGAGGCTCTCACCGCCACGGCGGATCTCCTGCGCGAGGAGGGCATCGAGAACGTGACCATCCCTCGGCATGGGGAGTCGTTCGACCTGTGATGCGCCGGCTGGTTCGTGCGGCGCTGGTCACAATCGGGCTCGGCGTCACGGTGTACGCCCTGCTGTACGTGTCCGTCGTGCTGGTGGCCCGCGACGACCAGCGTCGCCCCGCCGACGCGATAGTCGTGCTTGGAGCGGCCCAGTACAATGGGCGGCCGTCCGCGGTCCTGAAGGCCCGGCTCGATCACGCGCTGGAGCTCTATCGTGCCGGACTGGCCGACGTCATTGTGGTGACCGGGGGAATCGGAACCGGCGACACCCAGAGTGAGGCCACGGTGGGGCAGCGCTATCTCGTGACCCGGGACCTGCCGCCCACCGCCGTGGTCGTGCGTCCCGAGGGGCGCACCACGATGGAGTCGATGTCCTCGGTGGCGGAGTGGGCGGGGGATCGCAACGTGGAATCGGTGCTCCTGGTGAGCGACCCCTTCCACATGCTGCGGCTCCGTCTCGAGGCGCGGCGCACCGGCCTCACCGCCTGGACCTCGCCCGCCACCGCGAGCCCCATCGTCCGGAACTCGCGGCGCGAGCTGGAGTATTTCGCCGCCGAGGCGCTGAAGATTCCCGTGGTCTGGATGCGCAGCTTCTGATCCACCGTTTTCCCTGATGCCGAGGTGCCCATGTTCCAACGTCTCCCCCGTGTCGTTCTCCCTCTCCTCCTCGGTGTCGCCTCCGGGGCGGGTGCCCAGGGCCCTCCGCCCCTCCGTGTCCCCTTCGTCATGGACACGCTGCCGAACGGGCTCCGCGTCATCGTCCACGAGGATCATTCCGTTCCCACCGTCGTCACCAATGTCTGGTATCATGTGGGATCGGGAGACGAAAAGCCCGGCCGGACCGGGTTCGCGCACCTGTTCGAGCATCTCATGTTCATGGGGTCGCAGCATGCTCCCTATCCGGCATTCGACCGGCTGCTGGAGGGGGCGGGCGCCAACAACAACGGCTCCACCACCGAGGACCGGACCAATTACTTCGAGGAGGGACCGGCCACGGCCCTCCCCCTCATGCTCTGGCTCGAAGCCGATCGCATGGGGTGGATGCTCCCCACCATGGACGCCCCCAAGGTCGACCTCCAGCGCGACGTGGTGAAGAACGAGCGGCGGCAGAGCTACGAGAACCAGCCCTATGGCCTCGCGTGGGAAACGATGACCCACATGATGTATCCTGCGGGACACCCCTATTCCTGGTCGGTGATCGGATCCATGGCCGACCTCTCCGCCGCCACCCTCGACGACACCCGGGAGTTCTTCCGCACCTACTACGCCCCGAACAACGCCGTCCTCTCCATCGCGGGAGACGTGAACGCCGACTCCGTGCTCGCCCTGGTCCGCACCTGGTTCGGCGACATTCCCCGGGGACCGGCCATCGAACGACGCGAGGCCCCCGCCTTCCAGCTCGCCCGCCACACCGCCAGCGTGTTGGAGGACAGGGTCCAGCTCCCCCGGCTCTACTACCAGTGGCACACCATCAAGGAGCACGCGGTGGGAGACGCGGCGCTCGACCTCGCCGCCTATGTCCTGGCCGGCGCCAAGAACAGCCGGCTCACCCAGGCCCTGGTGTATGACCAGCAGCTCGCCACGAACGTGGTGGCCTTCCAGGATGGGAAGCGCCTGGACGGTGACTTCACCCTCTACGCCACCGCTCGGCCCGGAGTGTCGCTCCCCCGGATTCAGCGGGTGCTGGATGACGAGATCCAGCGCCTTGCCCGCGAGGGACCCACCGCGCGGGAGCTGGAACAGGCACTCAACTCCTTCGAGGCGGGGTTCCTGAATGGCCTTGAGCGGATCGGGCGCAAGGCCGACCTCCTCAACAGCTACTATTACGCCACCGGCAATCCCGATGGCTTCCAGGCCGACCTCGACCGCTACCGCGCCGTCACCACGGCCGACGTCCAGACCGCGGTCCGGACCTGGCTGACCGCACCCAAGGTCATGCTCAGCATCGTGCCCCAGGGTCGCACCGACCTCGCGGCCACTCCGATCGGAGCCACCCCATGACACGCGCCACTCTCACGGGCCTTGCCCTGCTTTCCATCATCCCGGCCACCCTGCCCGCGCAGCAGGCCGTGGACCGGACCCGTCCCCCCGAGCTTGCCCCCCCTCCCGAGCTCCGGCTTCCCGCCATCGAAACGGCGACGCTTCCGAACGGTCTCCAGATCCGTCTCGTGCGGATGACCGAAGTCCCCCTGGTCCAGTTCCAGCTCCTCGTGGCGGGAGGATCCCGGGAGGACGGCGCGCTGGCGGGCCTCGCCACCTTCACCGCCGGCATGCTCGATGAGGGCGCCGGGACCCGTGATGCTCTCGGGATCGCGGCGGAGGCGGAGTTTCTGGGCGCCTCGCTCTTCACCACGGCCACCTGGGATCAGACCACCGTGACGCTCCGGGTTCCGCGTCGCACCATGACTGCGGCACTCGACCTCATGGCGGATGTGGTTCTCCGGCCCACCTTCGCGCCCGCCGAGGTGACCCGCCAGCGCGATCTCCGGCTGGCGGGGATTCTGCAGCAGCGGGACCAGCCCAACGCCGTGGCCAATCTCGTCTTCAACGCCGAACTCTTCCCATCCGACCACCCCTATCACCGAAGCCCCGGCGGCGACTCCCTCTCCACCGCGGCACTCGATTCCGCCACCGTCCGCGACTTCTACGAGCGGACCATGGTGGCCAACCGTGCCACCCTCCTCGTCACCGGTGACATCACCCTCGCCGAGGCACGGCGGGAGATCGCGGCCCGGTTCGGCGGGTGGACGGCGGGTGCCGCCCTCGAACGCACGGCGGAGGCTCCGCCGCCAGTGGACCGTTCCACCACCGTTTACCTGGTGGACAAGCCCGGGGCCGCCCAGTCGGTGCTCTTTCTTGGCCATCGCGGCATCCCGCGCGACCATCCCGACTGGTTCGCCGTCGAGGTCATGAACACCATCCTGGGCGGATCGTTCTCCTCCCGGCTCATGACCAATCTGCGGGAGACGAAGGGGTACACCTACGGCGCCGGTTCCCGGTTCCAGAACCGGCCGATTCCCGGTCCCTTCCTCGCATCGTCGCAGGTGCGCACCAACGTCACCGACAGCTCCCTGGTCGAGTTCATGCGGGAGCTCGAGGCGATCCGCACCACGCCGGTGGAGCCCGCCGAACTCGATCGCGCCAAGGCCTATCTGGCGCTTGGTCTCCCGGGGGACTTCGAAACCACGGGGCAGATGGCGGGCCAGCTCGCCGAGTTGCTCACCTTCGGGCAGGAACCGGCGTTCTTCGAGTCGTATGTGCAGAGGGTGATGGCGGTGACGGCGGAGGATGTGCAGCGCGTGGCCCGGACCTGGGTCAACCCCGACCGCATGGTGATCGTGGTCGTGGGGGATCTGACCCAGGTGCGACCCGGAATCGAGCGATTGGGTCTCGGTGCCATCGAATTGCGCGAGCCGCGCGAGGAATGAGGTGTGGTACGGGCCGTTCGCGAACGGCCCGTACTTCCCGTGGGCTGCCGGTATCTGAATCCTTTGGGCGTTGGGCGAATGTAATTCGCCCCTACTCCCTACTCCCTACTCCCTACTCCCTATTCCCTACTCCCTATTCCCTACACCCTGCCCTCATGCTCCTCTCCTCCCGCCGCGCCTACTCCGGCCGCATCATCCATGTGGACCACGACACGGTCCAGTTCCCCGACGGCTCCACCGGCACCCTCGAGATGGTCCGCCATCCCGGCGCCTCGGCGGTCGTCCCCTTTCTCGATGATCCCGAAAGCGCCGATCCGCGGGTGCTGCTGATCCGGCAGTTCCGCCACGCGGCGGACGGCGTGATCTGGGAGATCCCGGCCGGGACCCTCCAGCCCGGAGAATCTCCCGAAGCCTGTGCCACGCGTGAACTCGCCGAGGAGGCGGGGGTGAGTGCCCTTCGCCTGGAACGGCTCACCACGATCTTCACCACGCCGGGTTTCACCGACGAGCGGATCCATCTCTACCTCGCGGCGGGACTCAGCGCCGTTCCTACCCAGCGCGATGCGGACGAGTTCATGGAGGTGGAGACGGTGCGCTGGTCGGAGGTGGGCCGGATGATCCGTCGCGGCGAGGTGGTGGACGGAAAGTCCCTGGTGGCGCTGATGTACGTTCAGACGATGAGGCGGTAGGCGGTAGGCGAGAGGCGGTTGCAGGGACGACGCATGCGTCGCCCTTGGCGGACGGTTCCCCTGCGGCATCGTGGCGGTAGGGTCGGCGACGCCTCTGGACGTTCCCCGAATGGGTTGACATTCAGCCGCTCCGGCATCATTGTACAATAGAACATGCGTTGGAGGTTTTCGTGCAGATCGTGGTGGATACATCCGCGCTGGTTGCGGTCCTCCTGGATGAGCCCGAACGATCCGCGATCGTCTCCGCAACCCGCGGCGCGGTCCTTCTGGCACCGGCGTCTTTGCCCTGGGAGGTCGGCAATGCCCTGGTCGCCACGGTGCGCCGCCACCGTCTCACCGGGGCCGAGGCATTGGAAGCGTGGTCAGCGTTCGAGTCCGTCCCGCTTCGCCTTGTCGACGTGGATGCCGGGGAGGGCATCGCGGTGGCCCTCCAGCTCGGACTCTACGCCTATGATGCTTACATGCTGGTGCTGTCCCGCGGATTGCGCCTGCCATTGCTGTCGTTGGACCGACGGCTCTGCGCCGCGGCGACCCAGCTTCATATTCCCCTGGTGGAGTTCTAGATGAGGACCTATACCTACTCAGAAGCTCGTCAGCGTCTGGCCACCCTGCTGGATCAGGCCCGCCTGGAGGGCCAGGTTCGGATCCGGCGGCAGGATGGCTCCACGTTCATCGTGCAGCCCCTCCGCTCCGAGGAGTCTCCGCTCGACGTTCCGCCGGTTCGGAGCCGGTTGCGACCCGGCGAACTGGTTGACCTCGTCCGCATCGAGCGGGAGAGATCCGGTGACGCGATTCTCGATGCCCTCTCCGTGGCAAGGGGGCGATCTCCCGCAGGTCGGCCCAGATCCCGATCAACAGGGGCCAGAAAAAAGTAGTTATTGATACAACTACAACACTTTCGGCCTCTGGCATGGGATATCCCGGGGCTGACGCCCCTTGCTCGGCCAGAGGAGGTGGCTCACGCCACCTGGTGCACTTCGAAGAACATTACTGAGCCCGCCCCTGTTCTCGTTCGTGCCTTTTCGTGCTTTTCGTGGTTCCACAACACTTGCGATGACGGCATCCGGCAGGAAGACCACCATTCGTCTCGTGAGGCCGATATTCGCTCACGAGATTGCCACGTCGGCTTCGCCGCCTCGCAATGACGGCATCCAGCTATATCATGGCCCGACTCGCGGCACGGTCCCTTGACGCCATGACGTCTTGACGCTAACTTGAGCCATGACTACCAAGCGCGCCACCGTCTATTTCGACCCCGGCCTCCACCGGGCCCTGCGGGTCAAGGCCGCCGCTACCGACCGGTCCCTCTCCGATCTGGTGAACACCGCCGTCCGCGCGGCCCTCGCCGAGGACGCCGAGGACCTCGCCGCCTTCGAGGCCCGAGCCGCGGAGCCCAACCTGGCGTTCGAGGAGGTTCTCCGCGACCTCACCCGGCGTGGCCAGTTATAGCGTCTTCATCAAGCCTTCGGCCGTCAAGGAGCTCGAGGCGGTGCCGGCCCGGGACCGCCAACGGATCGCCAGTCGGATCCAGGGACTTGGGCGCAACCCCCGGCCATCCGGCGCGGAGAAGCTCTCCGGACTCGATCGCTACCGGCTGAGGCAAGGCAACTACCGGATCATTTACGCCATCGAGGACGAGCGGCTCGTGGTGCTCGTGGTCCGCATCGGGCACCGGCGGGACGTCTATCGGTGAAGTGGGGAGTAGGGAGCTCATGGCCCGGTGGCTCGCCATCCGCCTGAAGCAGCCCGATCTCGAATCCCTCCTGACCGCGGGACTCTCCGGCGACAGCTCTCCGGACACCCCCCTCCCGCTCCGCACCCTCTCCCGCCGACTTCGCACCGACCTCCGCTACCGCCCCTCCGACCTCCGGCGCCTGGCGCACCTCGCCATCCTTCCACGCCTCGCCGACAACACCGGACAGCTCGCCGCCAGCGCCGGGACCACCACCACCCGGCTCGCCCAGCGGGTCCGCCAGGCTCTCGGCCTGACTCTCGCCAACTACAACGCCCGCCCCGACTGGGAGTGGCCCCTCGAAGCCGCCTGCCGCTGCGGACTCGGCCAGCCCGACCGGGAGTGGGGAGTGGGGAGTGGGCCATGAAGGTACCGCACCGGAAGCCAACGTGAGCGCGCCAAGAGCCATCAACCACCTCCCCTGCCGAGGACGGATGAGGTGGAACACCCTCGCTCGGCCTATGAGTGTGGATATCCCGGGGCTCACGCCTCCTCACGGTGACAAAGTTCGTCCCGGCAGGGGAGGCGAACCCTTGGCCTCGTGAGGTCGGCATCGGCTCATGAGATTGCCACGTTGGCCTGGTTGCGAATGCCCGAAGAGCCTGATGCAATCTCCTTCGCCTCTTTGCAATGACGACATCGCGACACTCATAGCCCGTTCTGCTGTGACGAATCGTTCAGCAAGCCACCTCATTGAGCGGATACCGTACCACGGTCTGAACATCCTCCGCGGTGAACTCCTTCGTGTACACGGCATTCCGATCGAAGTGCCGGACCCGCACGTCCGTGCCGGGGATCCTCACCGGTGGGAAGAGTTCACCCGTGTGAACGTTGATTCCTACCCAGGTGAGGGATGTCCCATCCAGAAAGTCCCGAGGGTTGAACCCGCTCATCCAGAGGCACTGCCCCGCTGCATGGATCCCGCTGATCTGTGGAACCTCCTCCGCAAAGCTCAAGAGAGGAAGAAAGAGGCGGTTCGCTTCCTCTTTTTGGGCGTTGGACATCCCCTCGAGCTGTCGGCGTACTTCCTCGGAGCTCCTCATGCTGTAGTCCGCAGTCGTCGCTGCGGCCGTGAGTTTGTCCTGGTCTGATATCGGCGCAATCATCCTAGGCCACCGGATTAGTGAGAGCAGGTGGCCATCTTTCCGGAACACCTGTACCTCAGGCGCGTTCCCCTCCGCCAGGGCGTACCAGTCATCCCCCACCGCCCAGTGCGGCCGAGCACTGAACAGAGGTTCCTGGAATACCGCTGGTCGGCGGCCCGCCCCTGGCATCCACAATTGCACCACTGGCGCCGTGAGTTCGGCGAATGTGTCGATCACAGAGGCAGGGAGTGGCAGTCTCATCCGGATCAGGTGCACCGTTTTGGGCACCACGGGTTGGCCATCGTCGCCAACCCTCTCGGTGCCTCGGACGAGGACGGCGAGCGTAGAATCGTCGAAGGAGGCCAGACGGCGAGCCCAGTCCTCGATCCCGGCGTTCGTGGGAACGTCGAGGTTCAGGTTCGGTCCTCGGAACAAATATTGCCCCCAGTCTCCGGCCACCGGTGGACTCGTCGCCACCGCGGATCCATCCTCTACGGAGAACATTGTCAGCGTGTTGCCTCCCTCCACCCCCTGCGCCACCACGAACCATCGACCTACACGCTCCATCCCCCAGGGAATCATCAGCTCGCCCGGTCCTTGACCCTTCTTTCCGATTCTGCGGTCGACTGCCTGCCCATCAGGTAGAAACAGATGGATCGCGCCGTCATTCCGATCGAGGACCGCCACGGTATCGCCGAAGGAGGTGACGTCGGCCACATCGGTGAACCCTGGACTCTCCGTCCCCAACGTCCAGGAAGGCGCCAGAGTGGCGATGCCTTCAGTCCGGCTGGAGATATCGTTCAGAGCGGTGGAGAGCGTGATGACGGTGACATTATTGCTGTCAGCTCGAGTTGCCTCCAGAACCATCGGGTTCTCCCGGTCCCCCACACATCCCCACAGGAAAATGGCCATGAATCCGTACGTCCTACCTCTCAGACTCAGGGCCATGCGATGTACCGGGAGATGGGGCATACGTCTTGCCGCATTGGTCATTCTTTTTGCTCCTATTGGATCAGAGGGGACGACGTCGCGCAGGTCGGTTTCCCAAACTGGCTCTTCAGGCATTGGCATCGGCTCCTGTGGAGCCGGAGCACCTCTCTTCATCCCGAGAGCTAACCACAAGCAGCACGAAAGGATGGAAACCAATCCGCTGGTGCCAACGAACAGGAACCACGAAATACACGAAAACACACGAAAGAGTGCTCCCCCAATCCCCGTTCGTGTTCTTTCGTGCTTTTCGTGGTTGAGCCTCTTGCTCTTCGGCAGTTTCCCGGGAGCCGCTGTCCTCTGCGGGCCGCGCCAAGCCTGACCCACGCGAAACCCCGAAGACTCCCCAAACCTATCGATTGACACCGTCCAAGAAGGTCGGCTTCTATTATGATAGACCGAGACGTGTATGCAGGCGACTCTGTTGGGGTTGGTGCCAGCCACCTTATCACCGTTCTCCCGATTCCATGGCGTCCAGCCTGCCGTCCAGACCCGAACGACGTGACAGCGCATAACGGGATTCTCGATGACCGCAATAGGAGGTTCCCTGGCCTTGGGCGGCTCTGATGTGTCACGGTTTATGAAGCTTCAGTATGTCAATCTATGCTACGCGGCAGTGACCTGGTCTAATCCGTTGCGGCAACGTCTCTGGATTTCCATCGGACACACCGAGCAGGCGCAGGTCTGATCCCACCACATACAGGGTAGGTGTCCCGTGTATGCCAAGCGTGAACATCTCGGAAATCCGTGGGAGCACGTAGAGAGGGCCATGTAAGCGGTGCTTGGTCATGAAGGCTCGACCCTCCTCCACGTCAGGGGTTACCGAAACCCACACGACAGAAAGTCGCGTGGCGCCAACCAGAATGGAGCGGCGGTCCGACCATAGCGGAGCGATGATCTCGCACGCGACACACGTTGGACTGAAAAATAGAACCGCGGCACAGCTGGACCCTATTGCATCACGAAGGAGTCTCGGTGCAGTGATGCCCGAAGGTCCATCAAGACTACTCCTACGTAGTGACACATCCGGCAGAAGGTCTCCCACCGAGCGCTCTGCGATGGCCTCGGGCAGTCTTGGTGACCGGGAACTGAGAAGTAACTGATACCCGGTCACCCCGACAAGGGCAAGGATCAGCACCACGCTGACATGTCGCACTGGTTCGCCCTCCCGGTGCGGTGGATGTGAACCTCAGACAGCCGGGGGACAGAAAGCGCACGGCCCACCCTACGTGGCCGTGGCCTTCTGTCGGGTTGAAGATCCCTCGGCTCAAACCGTCAGGGCTCCAGTCCGGTCGGCTGGCAGGTGGCCGGAGTACAGTGGAGGAACGGCCAGTAGCTGCAGAACGCGGACGGAGTACCCGCCCACTTGCAGTCCAGGAAGTAGCCTGGATCCTCGGCCTTTGCCGAACGTGCCTGGAACATCGCTGCGTTCAGCGCGACCAAGGCAGCGATGAGCCAAAACCGGCGGGACTTCAGAAAAGTCATTTGCGCCTCCGTTGTGATGTGGATATCTGTGCCGGGGTAGACCTTCTAACGTTGCAAAATACTGCACCCATAATCTTCTGCAGTATCCCAGATGCCACAACACCAGTTATGGCCATTGCTGGCCAAAACTGGTGGCAACCACCCTCCTCAGAACCTCTCTTTCCTTGACAACACGTCCCTCTGAGAGGTTTCCTCCCACCGTCAGGCCATTTTTCAGGGAAGGAAGATGGAGATGCGATCCTGGATGATGCTGGGCCCGAACGACAAGACCTCCACTCCGATCACCCCTGCCACCCGCTTCGCCCTCGGCTCCCTCGCCGCCGCTCTCGTCACCGAGCCGGACTGCTTCCCCCTCCTCGTCACCGCCCTGGAGGACCTGCCCCCATGGGTTCCCCTGGTCGCCGTGGTCCCCGCGCATCTGGCCACCTCCCTGACGGCCCTGCTCACTCCCCTGGACCAGGCCCGCGCCGCCCAGTCCGTCGTCGTCCCGCACCCCCTCGCCCAACTCCCCGACGCCGCCACACTCCGCCAATCGGTGAACCAGCGACCCACCGTTGCGCCATCGACCATGGCCCACTGGCTCGCCCGCCGACTCCAGCAGCCCGCCGAGGTCATCGAAGCCCTCCTCATGGCCTGCCTCGACAAGGACGGCAGCCCCAACGGCGCGTCCCGTCGCACTCTCCACCGCCGGGTCCACGAGATCCTCTCCTGCCGACCCTCCGATCTCGTCCGCCTCCACGACCTCGCCATCCTTCCACGCCTCGCCGACAACACCGGACAGCTCGCCGCCAGTGCCGGGACCACCATCACCCGCCTCGCCCAGCGGGTCCGCCGGGCCCTCGGCCTCACTCTCGCCAACTACAACGCCCGCCCCGGCTGGGAGTGGCCCCTCGAAGCCGCCTGCCGCTGCGGACTCGGACGGACAGGTGGGGAGTGGGGAGTGGGGAGTGGGGAGTGGGGAGTGGGGAGTGGGCCATGAAGGTACCGCACCACAAGCCAACGTGAAGGTGCCAAGAGCCATCAACCACCTCCCCTGCCGAGGACGGATGAGGTGGAACACCCTCGCTCGACCCGTGGTTTAGGATATCCCGGGGCTCACGCCCCTTGCTCGGCCAGGTGAGGTGGCTCACGCCATCGGCTGCACCTCAAAGTGCCGTTACTGAGCCCGTCCCACCTTTCGTGCCTTTTCGTGCTTTTCGTGGTTTCCACAGAATCGCGATGACGGCATCCGGCCATCCATGGATGTCGCCGAGCGGCTATCCGCCCGTGATCACGCGGGATGAATCCCGCGCGGTACACCTGCGGTGACCGGCACTGAAGTGCCGGACCCATCCACCGTGCTCCTGCGCCAACCCGGCATCTGCCCTTCAGGGCACTCACGCGCAGCGTGCATCGCGTTGGCTTCAGCCAACGTGAACGTGCCAACCACCGCCTTCCCGATGACGGCGTCTGTCCCGGCGGGTAGGCCCGGAATTCGTCTCTCCAGGCCAACTTCGGCTCGCGATGACGACATCCGGCCATTCATGGCCCGTCGCGAAGCGCCGAGCCCGGCCTCACACTGGAGACTGCTCGCTCGGCCCCGTGATCACCATGATGTGTGGTTCCTCCCCGAAGGTCATCGCCCAGATCTCCAGGTACCGGTCACCCCGGGTGAACCCCCGTCGCTCCGCCATTCCCGGCCAGCCGGTCTTCTCTCCTGCCGGAACCGCGGTCCACCCGGCCTGCAGGGCGTTCTCCGCCAGGACGGTCATCGCCGCCGCCGCGATCCGGGGTGAGCCTTCGGAGATCGGCAGGGCTTCCAGGTAGGCCTTGGCGTCCGTCCCAGCCACCGCGACTGCTTCCCGCTGCCGCGCGGCCTCCGCCGGCGACACCGGGATCAACCAGCGGCAGCAGGCCCCGGTGGAGGTCGAACCGTAGAATCCGGAAATGCCCGGGATGAAGGGCAGATCGGCAGGGAATTCCGCCGGACGCTCGACGCCGGGGTCAAGGGGTTGCCACTCGGTGACGGCGGGCATGAGCATGGGGCCTCAGGGGTTAGGGCTCTAATACATGCTAGCCCAATTCTACCGTAGGCGCCAGTACCCAGCGCGAGGACGCTCTCGGATGCGGTGCAAGGCATGCCAAGCCATGTCAACGGTCTCTCGCCGCCGAACCTGGGGCGGAACTCCCTCGCTCGACGTCTGGTTATGGGTATCCCGGGGCTGACGCCCCTTGCTCGGCCAGGTGAGGTGGCTCACGCCACCGGCGTGCACCTCAAAGTACCGTTACGGAGCTACTGAGCCCGTCCCACCTTTCGTGCCTTTTCATGCTTTTCGTGGTTCCACAACCATCCCTTGAACGAGCGCCATTCATGGCTCGTCGAGAACCGCCGAGCCCGGCCTGCAGGCCGGGGAACCTTGCTCAGCCAGACGAGGTGGCCCACGCCACCGGTCCCCTCCTTGCGACGACGACCCATGGTCGGGCATGAAGGTCTGTCTTTCGTCTTTCCACGTCGGCATGGGTTCACGACACCGCCACAGCGGCCTCCTCCGCGTCGCGATGACAACCTCCCGGCCATTCATACCCCTCGCGGCGGCGGGTCCCACAACGTCGCTGAATGTGACGACACGAGATGGTTATATCTAACGTTGAAGGCGCACGCGGTACATGACCACGCGTGGCTCGCCACCACCGTCTTGGAATGTTGCCAGCAGGTGGTTCTCACTGGCCTCCAGGAGTCGGGCCCCGGTCGGCAAGGTGACCCGGCCCAACTCCAGCCCTGACCGATCGAACACGCGGACTTCCGTCAATGAATCCATGGCGGGAGAGGTTATGACCCACAGTGTTCCCTTTGGTGTGGCCACCACATCACGATAGGTTGGAAGATGCTGCGGCATCGGTATCGCCAGGAACAGCCTTCGCGATTCCGGGTCCGGATCCGGTCTGTTCGGCTGCCAGAGAAGGCGGTCTATCTCGCTCTCGTAATCACGCAAGGTAGCAGCACGTAGTGTAATGCCGAGAAAGATCCTGCCTTCAAAGCGGCCGTCAAGGTCGTACACGTCCACATATCCTGAATCGCCTGGGGCAACGTAGAGGCGATCATCCGACATTGCGAGCGACGTTACGCTACCGAGGGGACGCTGGTCGCCGAACTTGACTGTACCAAGTGATGCGATTGTATCACCACCCGTGGAGGTCAGGAACAGCGGAGCTGTACTCGGGGGGTATCTCCCCATCTCCTTGGGTCCGTAGAACCGATCCGGTTGCATGAGCATGGCAACCACTCCACCGCGCGAGCAGGCGGTACGGTGCAGGGACACAGGGACCCTGAACTGTCGTACCCTCCTCAGGGATGCGTCATAGACCGTCATCCGTTTCAACGCGTTGTCGAGCACGAAAAGAGAGTCGCTACCGCATCGGATCGCTCTCGAAACCAACCTGAACTCGCCGGGCCCGCTGCCCTCTCGTCCCAGTGTGCTGAGCAGTCTCCCTTGGAGATCAAACACAAGGACGCTGTGTGCGCCATTGTCCGCAATGGCCAGACCATCAGGAAGCAGGGTCGCCCCCGTCACAGTTCCCAAGGCAAAACCACCACTTTGCGAGGCGCCAATCTCGAGTAATGGCTCAGGGTCAAGAAGAGTGCCCTTGGCGACAGCGCTGCCTCCGTCACTTGGTGGAGGAGACGGCCGCTGGCGAGTGCACGCGCTGTTGCAGATGCCAACCACGAGGAGGATGGCCAGCGCGTCATGCATCGAGATGTTGCCTCTCCTAGCGCTTGACGTGCTTTGCAACAATCCGCTCGAAGTCCCACGGGAGACCGACATAGAGTTCCTCATTGATCAGAAAGGTCGGAGTGGCGAAGCCACCTAGCCACTCCGCAGCCTGACGGTCGGCATTGACGCGAGCCGCGACCTCGGGCTTCTCGAGACAGCGACCAAACGCGGTCGTATCTGAGATGCCAGCGGCAGCCGCATACTCAACCCAAGCCTTGCTCCCAAGTGAATCGACCTCTGTTGAGAATAGGAGTCGGTGGAGTGATGCGAACTGGCCCTGATGAGATGCACAGATTGCGGCCCGGGCTGCAGGAGCTGCGTAAGGGTGAGTCGGTAGTGGAAAGTGACGCGTCTCAACCGCGAGCGCGTCGCGATGCTTCCGTTGAAGAACACCTATCCTTCTTTCCATCTCGCGGCAGGAACCGCACTGGTAATCAGAGAATACGACGATCGTGACTCGGGCGTTGTCGTGGCCGCGTCGCTCACCGACAGACGCCAGACTACGCCACTCGTCGACTAACGCCGTGGCAGATGTAGGGCGTGGGCGCGGGCGAAGAAACTCTCGCCGGACATTGACTCCAGTCCAAACCACCGCGATGATGACGAGCAGGGCCGCAAAGTACTCCGCCAACTTGGCCTTAGATACCCCCACGGATCCTCCGTTGGTCTGCAGAGCATGGCTCTACCGATGCGCCCGGCTTGAACCCCCTGTCGAAACAGGCCCAAGTCTCCCTTGTCCCTACACTCTCGAAGAGGCGCCCCAGTGATGTCGCCCCAGTCGTGAGCCTTGGCGCTCTAGTTGACGCAGGCCCCCGGGGCGTCCACTTCGCACGTAGGATTCGGGAAACAGAAGCAGTTTGCCGTGCAGTTTTCCAGGTCAATCGGATAGCTCTTGCACCCACATCCCGTAGCGCATACCTGGAGGGCTTGCGCGGGCTCAGGAACGAGAAGGGAGTACGCCCCATTCGCTACCAATGCGAGCGCCGAAATGATAATCAGTTTCCAAGTGCGAGTTCTCATGTTCCTCTGCTCCCTTTGATGGTCGTGACCGTTGCCCATTTCCGATGGCAGGCATTAAAGATGTCTTCTGGTCCATTCCTCGCCAACACCAGTTCTGGCCAGAAATGGCCAAAACTGGTGGTATTTGATCGCGCCATCCACCGGATCTTGACATCCACCCTCCCAGCCGGTTGATTCGAGGGGCAGGACACGGCTGGAGGAATGCGATGCGCGAGTGCGTGACGCTGGGCCCCAACGACCAAAACTGCTCCCCACTCACCCCCTCCACCCGCTTCCCCCTCGGATTCCTCTGTGCCGCCGTCGTCACGGAACCGGCCTGCTTTCCCCCTCTCATTCAGGCCTGCGCCCTCCTGCCCAACCGGGTACCCCTCGTGGTCGTGGCACCTCCCGAGCTGGAAGCGTCCCTCCAGGCGTTCCTCACGGCGTTCGACCTCCCCCGCGCGGGCCAGCCCACCATCATGGTGAGCCCCTCCCCGGTTCTCCCCGATCCCGAGTCGCTCCGGCAGCACATCAACCACCGCCCCCCACCTCCGCCGGAACTCATGGCCCGGTGGCTCGCCATCCGCCTGAAGCAGCCCGATCTCGAATCCCTCCTGGCCGCAGGGCTCTCCGGGAACTCTCCCGGCAACCCCCTCCCGCGCCGCACCCATTCCCGGCAACTTCGCACCGACCTCCGCTGCCGCCCCTCCGACCTCCGGCGCCTGGCGCACCTCGCCACCCTCCCCCGGCTCGCCGACACCGTGAACGATCTCGCCTTCGACGACCACACGACCGCCACCCGCGAGGGCCAGCGGGTCCGCCGGGCCCTCGGCTTTACCCTGGCCGCCTACAACGCGAGGCCCGGCTGGGAGTGGCCCCTCGAAGCTGCCTGCCGCTGCGGACTCGGACGGACAGGTGGGGAGTGGGGAGTGGGGAGTAGGGAGTAGGGAGTAGGGAGTAGGGAGTAGGGAGTAGGCCATGAAGGTACCGTACCGGAGGCCTCCTGCGTAACCTAGCGCGGCCCCAGTCGTCGGTTGTCGCCGGGGGGCTGTCTCCACTGATCACGCGGGATGAATGCCGCGCGGTGCACCCGCGGTTGCCCTGCCCTTCAGGGCACTCACGCGCAGCGTGCATCGCGTTGGCTTCAGCCCAACGTGAACGTACGGAGAGCGATCAAACAACCTCCGCCCTGACGATGACGGCTTTTGTCCCGGCGTGAAGGCCAACCTGTCGTCTCGCGAGGCCGGATCTGTTCACGAGATTGCCACGTCGGCTTCGCCTCCTCGCAATGACAGTTCCGGCAGGAAGGCCCTCCATTAGTCTTGTGGTACCCAATTCGGCTCACGAGATCGCCACGGCGGCATTCGCCGCCTCGCGATGACTGTCCCGGCAGGAAGGCCAACCCGTCGTCTCGCAAATCCCGGATCTGTTCACGAGATTGCCACGTCGGCTGCGCCTCCTCGCAATGACAGTCCCTGCAGAAAGGCCCACCATTCGTCTCTCCACGCCAGCATCGGCTCACGAGATTGCCACGTCGGCTGCGCCTCCTCGCAATGACGACACCTGCTCCCGACCCCCGAATCCCCACTCCCTATTCCCGATTCCCTACTCCCTGCTCCATACTCCCTTAGATTCCCCCGCATGGCCGCCACCCACGACTTCGACACCCTCTTCCGCACCCTCAAGACCGGCGAACTCCACGCCGTCTACTATTTGTACGGTGCCGAGCACCAGCTCAAGGACGAGGCGGTCCACGCCATCCTCGACCAGGCCCTCGACCCCGGCCTCCGCGACTTCAATCTCGACCTCCGGAGCGCCTCCGACCTCACCCCGGACCAGATCCCCGGCATCTGCAGCTCCCTCCCCATGATGGCCGACCGCCGCGTCGTCGTGATCCGCGACACCGAGGCCTGGGCCCGGAAAAGCAAGGGAAAGGCCGCCGTCCTGGCCTACCTGGAGCGCCCCGCCCCCGAAACCGTCCTCGTTCTGGTCCAGACCAGCGACGCCGCGCCGGATGCCGACCTCGCCAAACACGCCTGGACCGTGGAACTCGCGCCCCTCCCGCCGGAACGCGCCGCCCGCTGGGTCCAGCGCCGCGCCGAGGGAATGCAAGTCACCCTGACCCCCGAAGCGGTGGAGCACCTGGTACGCGTCACCAACGCCTCTCTCGGTTCCCTCGCCTCCGAACTCGCCAAGCTCTCGGGACTCTCCGGAGATGAGCCCATCGGGATCGACCGGGTCGGCGCCCTCCTCGGCGTGCGCCACGGGGAAACCCAGTTCGACTGGCGCGATGCGGTTCTCGATGGAGACACCGGCCGCGCCATCTCCCTCACCGGGCCGGTTCTCCAGCAATCGGGGGTCTCCGGCGTCCGGCTCGTCACCCTCCTCGGCACCACCCTGGTCGGGCTCGGACTCGCCCGCACCCTCTACGATCAGGGGAAGCGGGGCCGAACCCTCGAGTCGGCGGTATTCAACGCTCTCCGCAAGGCCCGCCTCTGGGGAATTGACTACAAGGAGACGGCAGCCGCCTGGAGCCGCTGGGCCGGACGCTGGCCCATGGACCGGGTCCGCGCCGGAATCCGCCACGCCCGCTGGGCCGACGAGGCGCTGAAGAGCACCACCCTCTCCGACGAGGGCGCCATCGTCATCGACCTCCTTCTCCGCCTCCAGGGATCCCGGAAGGCCGCCGCATGACCACCTGCCGACGCATCCTCCCGGCTCTCTCGCTCGTCCTCGCCGGTTTTCTCCTGCCGGCCCGAGCCGCCGCCCAGGACGACCCCCGTCTGCAGGACGCCGTCCGCCTCGCCCGCGAAGGACTCGGCGATTCCGCCCGCGCCGTCACCCGCACCCTGCTCGACGCCACGCCGACCACGAGTGCCCTCTATCCCGAGATTCTCTACACCCAGGGCCTCGTCGCCGGGAGCCTCCAGGACCGGCGCCTCGCCCTCCAGCGCGTCACCGTCGAATTCTCCCTCTCCCCCTGGGCCGACGATGCCCTCCTCCTCCTCGGCCAGCTCGACTACGCCATCGATGACCCCGCCGGCGCGCTCCGCTACTTCGAGCGACTCCTCTCCGACTACCCAGAAAGCCCGATCCGGGCCGCCGCGGCCCTCTGGGGCTCCCGCGCCGCCTGGGAGCAGAGAAACACCGAGGCGGCCTGTCGCTTTGCAGCAATCGGGATCGCGGCGAACACCGAAGACGTGGAACTCCGCAATCAGCTCGCCTTTCAGCAGCAACGGTGTGACGCCCAACCGGCCGTGACCCCGGCACCAACGCCTCCTCCCCCGGCTCCGGCACCACCCCCGGCGCAGACCGGACCCGTCTACCGGATCCAGGCCGCCGCACTGCAGACCCGGAGCGACGCCGACCAGTTCGCGGCCCGGCTCAAGGCCCTCGGATTCGAGTCGGTCGTGGTGCATGAGGGCAGTTTCTACAAGGTCCAGGCCGGGCCCTTTGGCACCCGGGATGAGGCACGCGCCGCCCTTCCACGCATCCGGGAGCGCTTCGGGACGGGACCGTTCATCGTCGTCGTCCGATGAGCAACGGCAACGGCGGAACCACCACACCGCTCCTCAAGCAGTACCGGGAGATCAAGGCGAACCATCGGGACGCCATCCTCTTCTTCCGCATGGGCGACTTCTACGAGATGTTCTTCGAGGACGCCGAGATCGGTGCCCGCGCCCTGAACATCACCCTCACCTCCCGGGGCGACGGAGTCCCCCTGGCCGGAGTTCCGGTCAAAGCAGCGACGGAGTATCTCAAGCAACTACTACAGGCCGGGCACCGCGTTGCCATCTGTGAACAGGTCGAGGATCCCAAGGCCGCCCGCGGCATCGTCCGGCGGGAGGTGGTGGAGACGCTCACCCCCGGGGCCATGCTCGAAGACGGATGGCTCCCGGGAGGCCGGAACAACTTTCTCGTGGCGCTGGCCTCCGATTCCGCCGGTGGCGAGGCGCCCGACGTCGGGATCGCGGCGATCGACCTGAGCACCGGGGATTTCGTTCTGGAGACGGCATCGGCCGCCGGGTTGGCCGAGGTGCTCGGCCGGCTCAACCCCGCAGAGCTCCTCCTCCCCGCCGGTTCCACCTGGGCCGACCTCCCCAACGTCATGCAGACCCGGCGGGAGGCGTGGGAGTTCGATTCCGAACTCGGCTACCCGGAACTCTCCCGCCGTTTCGGCATTGCCTCCCTCGACGGGCTCGGCATCACTCCGGCCGACCGGGCCGCGGTGGCCGCAGCCGGGGCCCTCATTCGCTATCTCGGAGACCTTCAGCCGGGGGGGATTCCGCACCTGGCCCGTCCGGTGGTTCGGCGCCCCGAAGCGTACATGTGGGTGGATGAGATGACGCGCCGCAACCTGGAGCTGGTGGAGCCGCTCCGGGGCGATGCCCGGGGCGTCACCCTCCTGGAGAACATCGACGCCACCGTCACCCCGATGGGGGCCCGGTGTCTCCGGCGCTGGCTGCTGTCCCCCCTTTCCGATCCCGACACGATTCGCCGCCGGCACGATGCGGTGGAACTTTTCGTGAAAGATGAAAGGGGACGGGACTCCCTCCGGGCGGCACTCAACGGCGTCCGGGACCTGGAGCGCCTGGGGGGCCGGGCCGCCGCGGGACGCGCCACCCCGCGCGAACTCGGAGCCCTGCGGGACTCGCTGCTTCGGCTTCCCGGGATCCACGACGCCCTCCGGGCCCTCCGCGGCGCCGAGACCGACGCCCTTCTCACCGAACAGGCCGCGGCATTCGACCCGCTCGACGATCTGGCCACGCTGCTCGCGGCGGGCCTCGAAGACCGCTTGCCGGTTTCGTTGGGAGACGGGGGTGTGATCCGCCAGGGCCACGACGCCGAACTGGACGAGAGCCGTGCCCTGCGGGACGGGGGGAAGCAATATATCGCGGGGTTGCAGCAACGCGAGCGGGAGCGGACCGGGATCCCCTCCCTCAAGGTCGGGTACAACAAGGTGTTCGGCTACTACCTCGAGGTCACCCACACCCACACCGCACGGATCCCCGCCGATTACGAGCGTCGCCAGACGCTCACCACCGCCGAGCGGTATGTGACCCCCGAGCTCAAGGAGTACGAGGCGAAGGTGCTCGGCGCCGAGGAACGGATGACCACCCGGGAGGCGGAGCTGTTCGGGGCGCTCCGCACCCGCGCCGGCGAGGCCGTCGGCCGGATCCGGAACACGGCCCGTGTCCTGGCCCGGCTCGACGTCCTCGCCGACCTGGCGGACATTGCGGTGCGCCACCAGTACGTCCGGCCCGAGATCACCGCCGATTTCGACCTCACCCTCACCGCCTGTCGCCACGCGGTCGTCGAGCGCATGATGGCGCGGGAGTCCTTCATCCCCAACGACGTCCATTTCGACGCGAGTGCGCGGGTGCTCCTCGTCACCGGCCCCAACATGGCGGGCAAGTCCACCATCCTCCGCCAGATCGGTCTGGCCGTGATTCTGGCACAGATGGGGAGCTTCATCCCCGCCGACGCGGGCCGGATCGGGGTGGTGGACCGGCTCTTCACCCGGGTCGGCGCGAGCGACAACCTCGCCCGCGGCCAGTCCACCTTCATGGTGGAGATGGCGGAGACCAGCGCCATTCTCCACAATGCCACCCCGCGGAGCCTGGTGCTTCTCGACGAGATCGGTCGCGGCACCTCGACCTACGACGGTGTCGCCATCGCGTGGGCGGTGACCGAGCACCTGCACGACCACGCCGGCTGCAAGACGATGTTTGCCACGCACTATCACGAGTTGATGCAGCTTCCCGAGCGCCTGGCCCACGCCCGGAACTTCAACGTGGCGGTTCGGGAAACGTCCAGCACCGTCGTCTTTCTCCATCGTCTGGAGCCGGGTGGCACCGACCGCTCCTACGGCATCCACGTGGCACAGCTCGCCGGGCTTCCCCGCCCTGTCGTCTCCCGTGCCACCGAGATCCTGGGGCAGCTCGAGGGGGAGCACCGGATGGTACCGGGAACTCCACTGGCCGTGGATCCGGGCCAGCTCCCCCTCTTTGCCTCCGGGCCCGACCCCCTGGTGACCGAGCTGCAGGGGATCGACGTCGAATCGCTCACGCCCCTTCAGGCGCTCAACCGGCTCGCCGATCTCCAGCGCCGGGCGGGCCGTCCGTCATGATGCACCGCGGGCTGGCCCTGGTTCTCCTTCTGGCGGCCTGCCGGGCCCCGGATGACGCGACGGTGGCCCTGCCCCCCGTCTCCAGCAGCGTGCGCCCCGGCGACGAGCCCCCGACTCCGGTCAACGCCAACTCTCCGGTGGTCTATCCTCCGGCGCTCCTCGCCGAGCGGATCGGCGGCACCGTCCTGCTTCGTCTCTACATCACAGCCCAGGGGGTGGTGGTCCCCGACAGCACGCGCATCGACGAATCGAGCGGCTACCCGGCCCTCGATTCGGCCGCTGTCGTCGCGGCGCCCCAACTCCGTTATTCTCCCGCCTTGCGGAGTGGCATGCCGGTGGCCACCGCTTTCCGTCAGCCGGTCCTTTTCGTTCCGCCCCCCCCTCCCGCAGGAGGCTCCATCCCATGACGTCCGGTCCCGCCACCCCACAGCACCTCACCCCCTACGACTCGGTGCTCGACACCATCGGGTGGACCCCTCTCATTCGCCTGCAGCGCGTGGGAGCCGGGATCCGCACACCGGTGTACGGCAAGGCGGAATACGCCAACCCCGGCGCGTCGGTGAAGGACCGGATCGGGCTCGCCATCATCGAGGATGCGGAGCAGCGGGGCGATCTGAAGCCGGGCGGGATCATCGTCGAGGGCACTTCGGGCAACACCGGCGTCGGGCTCGCGATCGCCGCCGCCCTCAAGGGCTACCGCTGCATCTTCACCATGCCCGACAAGATGAGCCAGGAAAAGGTCCGCCTCCTCAAGGCGTACGGCGCCGAGGTGGTGATCACGCCCACGGCGGTCCCCCCCGATCATCCCGACAACTACGTCATGAAGGCGAAGCAGATCGTGAAGGACACCCCGGGTGCGATCCTCGCCAACCAGTTCTACAACGATGTGAACCCCGAGGCCCATTACCGCACCACCGGGCCGGAGATCTGGGAGCAGACCGGGGGAAAGGTCACCCACCTGGTGGCGGGCGCCGGCACCGGCGGCACCGTGAGCGGCACCGGCAGGTATCTCAAGGAAAAGAACCCCGGAATAAGGGTTATTGCCGGGGACCCCGCCGGGTCGATGTACTCGCACTATTACCATCATCGCTCGATGGAGGGCGCCGTAGGCGCACCCTACAAGGTGGAGGGAATCGGAGGAGACAAGGCACCCACTACGGTCTGGTGGGATCTGATCGACGAGTTCCGCCAGCTTCCCGACCGCGACGCCTTCGCCATGGCCCGTCGCCTTGCCCGGGAGGAGGGGATCCTGGTCGGCGGTTCGGCGGGCCTCAACGTGGCCCTGGCCCTCCAGGTGGCGCGCGAAGTTGATGATCCCGCTGCCTGTGTCGTCACCATCCTCTGCGACACCGGTGAGCGCTACCTCTCCAAGCTTTTCAACGACGAGTGGATGGCCGAGAACCAGATGCTCGAGATGCCGCGTCTCACGGCCCAGGATCTCCTGGCCCACCCCCGGACCACCGGTGCGCCCACTCTGGTGAGCGTGGCTCCCACGGCCGCGGTGCGCCAGGCGCTCAACCTCATGAGCACCTGGGGTGTGAGCCAGATTCCGGTGGTCGAGGACGGCACCTGCGTCGGCGGCCTCATCGAATCGTCCCTGATGGCCAACGCCCTCGGCCAACCCCAGGTGCTCGACCGGCCGGTCCGGGAGGTGATGGACCCCGCTTTCCCCGTGGTGGAGGCCACCTTCCCCGCCGACCGGCTCGCCCCGATGCTGAGCCGCGAGACCCCCGCGGTGCTCGTGAGAGAGGGGGACACCCTCACCGGAATCATCAGCAGGTACGACCTGCTGCACCGGATGATCGGTCGCTAGGACCAAGGAGACCCGCATGCGCATCGCTGTTCTCACCGGCGGAACCTCCACGGAACGGGATGTGGCCATCGCCTCCGCCGTGCAGGCCGTGGCGGCCCTCCGAAGCCTCGGTCACGACGTGTCCGTGGTGGACACTGCCCGGGGCACCATCGCGCCGCCGGACGAGGAGCGGCTCCTCTCGGGAAAGGTGGGCGTCACCCCTCCCACGAACGAGTCCCTGGTGACGCTGGAGCGAGGTGTGCTGCTGTCGAGCCTGGGGTCGCTCCCCGTCATCCGCCGGGCCGAGGTTCTCTTCCTGGCACTCCACGGCGGACGCGGTGAGGATGGCACCATCCAGGCCGTGCTCGACGTCGTGGGGGTGCCGTATACCGGAAGCGGCCAGCTCGCCAGCGCCGTGGCGATGGACAAGGACATCTCCAAGCGGCTCTTCCAACTGGCCGGGGTGCCCACCGCGCCGTGGCTCATGGCGCCCCCGCCAGTCGACGCCCGGGAGATCGAGGACCGGCTCGGGTGGCCGGTGGTGGTCAAGCCGTCGAAGCAGGGATCTACCGTGGGGCTCAGCATCGTGCGGGCCTCGGGAGATCTCCCTTCCGCCCTCTCCCTGGCTGGCCGCCACGACGACGAAATCATGATCGAACAGTTCATCCCGGGGCGGGAACTTACCGTGGGGATTCTCGATGGCCAGGCGCTCGCCGTGGGCGAGATCATCCCCCGGCACGAGATCTTTGATTACGAGTGCAAGTACACCCCGGGGATGAGCGAGGAGATTTTCCCCGCTCCCGTTACCCCGGCCGTGGCCGCCGAATGCCGCCGACTCGCCCTCCTGGCCCATCGGGCCCTCAAGCTGGGCGGATACTCCCGGGTGGACTTCCGCTTGACACCGGAGGGAGAATTGCTCTGTTTGGAGGTGAACACGCTGCCCGGTCTCACGGCCACCAGCCTCCTCCCCCAGTCCGCGGCGGCCGTCGGAATCGCCTTTCCCGACCTCTGCGAGCGGATCTGCGCTGCAGCGGTTCGACCGGGTCGGGGGTGACCGGCCCGTTCCTTGCTTGGAACCAAGTGAGGGCCTGGCTCGTCAGACAAGGTACGAGGAACTCAACAGACCCGGCCGGTTCAACCCGGCTGGCAGCAGGGAAGCAGGGCCGACAATGGATTCCGAGGCGCAGGACACCACCATCTCCCCCGTGATCGGGCGGATCCTCATCGTCAATGCGGTGGTGCACCTGGTGTTGTCCACCATCCTCACCTCGGCAGTTTTTTCCGAGTCGCTCCAACTGATTCCCGACCTGGTGGCCACCCGGCCGTGGACCCTCTTCACGGCGATGCTGGTCCACTCCTCCCTGGGCCACCTGGCCCTGACCTCGCTCGGCCTCCTGGTGTTCGGACCGGCGGTGGAGCGTCGGCTCGGGCCTGGTATTTTCTTTGGCTACTACCTCATCCTCGGTCTTGGGACGTCGTTGTTCGCGCTGGTGCTCGCCCGGGTCGGTGAGCTTCCCCCCGTGGTGGGTCCCTGGGGCGTGGTGGTGGGGATGGCGGTGGCGTACGGCTCCATCTACGGCAATCGGGCCGTGCCGGTCTTTGCCCTTCCGCTCACGGTTCAGTTGCGGACTCTGGTGTGGGTGATGGTGGGCGTTGTCGGCTTTGGCGCGCTCTGGTTCCGGTCGGGGGGGCTCTTCCACCTGGCGGACATGGGGGCCGTGATCGCGGCGATGGCCTTTCTCCGGCTCCGCGGGATCGTCCCCGAGGCCGACGATGCGGAGGAGCGTCCCGCGTCTCCGGTGGTGGCGGCACCGATCCGGCTCCGGGTGGAGGCGGCCTCCGCCGAGCGGTCCAATGCGCCGGCACGGGGAGGGATGGGGCGGGAGGAGCCGGAGGAGGAGGTCGCGGGTCCGACGCCCGACGAGGAGATCAACCGGGTGCTCGACAAGATCAGCGCCGAGGGGATGACGAGTCTGACCGAGGCGGAGCAGCAGTTCCTGCGGGAGCTGTCCCGTCGCAAGCGGGAGGGGTCAGAGTAAGGGAAGCTCTGATTTGGGCCAGGACAGCCCAAGCCCGTCATTCCCGCGCACGCGGGAATCCATCTTCCGGTCTTCAGGAGGGCTTCTCTCCGTAGACCCCATTCATCCATTCGCTTGGCTGTCCGTCTCCCACCGAAGACAGAGCTGCAGCCCGATGTCCTGGTGTCACGGAAGCCCGGTCCGGGATCCACGTGGGACGATGTGAGGGAGCACTGGCTCGCGGTGGAGGTCCTGAGTCCCTCTTCCCGCCTCTACGACCGCAACTACAAACGGGACGCCTACCTCCAGCTTGGCGTCGCGGAGGTCTGGCTGGTGGACCTGGAGGCTCGGCAGGTTTTTGTCTCCTCCACGCGGCCGAAGCGAACCGATGAGCCCTGCACCGAGGTTGTCACGTGGCGCTCTCCCGCCATGGGGACAACGGTGGAACTCTCGCTCGCGGAACTCTTCACGGACATCCGAGGACAATGGATTCCCGCGTTCGCGGGAATGACGGGCGTTGGCTGTCCCGTCAAAATTGGACCAGAGCATGCTTGGAGGTGTTTCGCCCCCTGCGGCTGCGTTCCCTTCACGGGGCGAAAGTATTTCGCCCCTACGGCTTCCCACTTCAAACTTCTTGCAGTATTCTCCCTCGTGCTCGTCAACCTTGTTCCCGAGTTTCTCGCGCTGCTCGATGCGCCCGACCCCGTGTCGGCGTATCACACGTACTACACAACCCACCGCGCCGTCCTCTCGTCCTACTGGCACAACTACCTCCTCGATCCCGAAAGCCCGCCTGCCGTCGCGGTCGTGGAGCGCACGATGCAGGCGAGCCGTGGCGACCTTCGCGCTCTGCTCGCCTCGGTGGACATCGTGACACGCGTGGAGGATGCGTTGGCGCGGGCACACGACCTGCTGCAGGTGGATCGTCCGGTGGACTGCTACCTCATGGTCGGCATGGGTGGCGCCAACGCCGGTGAGCTGGTCATCGGTGGTCGGGGCACGATCTTCATCTGTCTCGAGCACTTCACCGGGCAGGCCAACCCCGAAACCTTCGGCATGGGCCTCTCGCCCGATCTCATTCCCCTCTGGGTGGGGCACGAGGTGGCGCACACCGTGCGCTACACCTCACCGGGGAGCGCGAGTGAGATCAGACGCCTGATTCAGGACCAGGGCGGCACCTACGACTGCTGGGAAGTGGGGAGCCGGGTGCCGCTCCGCGAGCTGCTCCTGAACGAAGGGCTCGCGGTGCACGCGGCGGAGGCGGTGGCGCCGGGGCAGAACCGAGCCGATTACTTCGGGTATCCGAAGCGCCAGTACCACCGGATGCGGGAGCTCGAGTCGTTTCTGCGCCGGACTGCGGAACCAGAGCTCGACCAGTCAGGGCTCGGGCTCCGGCTCCGGTATCTCTCGGGCGGGGTGAGCCGCTCGGCGCGCACGGTGGGCGGCAAAATTCTTCCCGAGCGGTGCGGATACTATCTCGGCCACCGGATGGCGGAGCCTCTGGTGCGGGAGCGGGGCATCGCCCAGGCGCTCCGGGCCGAGCCCCGGGAGTTCCAGGAGGCGGAGTCGTACGCCCGGGGGTTCCGGACGGCCTGAGCCCCGAACAGCCTCCCCACCATGGAGCTGCAGCCCACGCAGATGCGAACCCCAGCCGGAGCGACCACCCACGACAGTCTGTCCATCCAGGACGGAGTTACCCCACAGGTCCCGGCATACGGCGGTTCGCTGATGAGGAGGTATCCCGTTGCCCCAAAATGCTGGCGGAACTGGCGCCGACTGCTCGCCACTCCGCCAGCACGAAACCGTTGGTTTTTCGCTGATTGATTGTGTTTGGCCGAGCCCAACCCAACCCTCCCCGACAACCGATTGAATCCCGCCTGAGCGAACTCGCTATAGGGTCAGCAGTTCCGAAGTCTGCCGGTGCCCTCGGGCCACACCCGGATCCACAAACCGCCGGACGGTGAAGCCGCGGCAGTCGGTGAGGATGGACACGCCTGGTTCGATCGAGCGCCAGCCTGCCCATGACGGCGCGAAGCCGTGCACGCTCTCTTCGGAGTCGCTGTCCGCGAGAAGAGTCCTGACGCTTGGGATGCCCTGCGAAGCACCCCCCACAGCGGCACCACCGGGAGTGACGAAGAACGCCTCGATCTCCCCTCCACACAGGGTGACGGCGCACCCGTTTGACCCGATTTCACACTGGGAACCACCCGTGCCAGCACGGCTACACCCGCAGGTGTTGCCTTCACACCGGCAGTTCCACTGGCAGCCGCCCTGTGCGAGAGCAGTGTTCGGCCTGCCTGCGATCGCCACCAGGGCAATCGCCACGCATGCCAGGAAACCTCTCATTCCGAGACTCATGACGTACCTCCTCTTGTGACGCGAAAACACCCACGGCCTTCCCTGACATCATTTTTCTTGCATTCCGTAGAGGCACATGTGCCCACACAGCCTCCGCGTTCATCACGGAACAACATTGTAGATCACCACTTCCGGGAAATCGGTTTCAACCAGGCCAACAACGCGTCGGCCGAAGGTCCGGAACAGGGAGATTGTCCCTGGCAACTCGGTTCGCTTGTGGATCCGGCATTCATCGTCCAGAAGGTCAATCACCGTTCGCTCCCGCTGAGGATCACGAGTCACCACGAGATACTCGCCCGGCTCCACGCTCAAAATCCGTGTCACATGCGTGAATTGGTTCCAGTTCAAGGCCACCCTCTGTCCTGTCCGTTGAACAACGTCACTCGGCGGTGTCGTCCATGTCATGTCCCCGCCGCAGGTCTTCCGGACGGCCCAACCCTTGGACAGGAACGAGACAGCGTAGGGACTCTTGTTCGCGAACACATATCCGTTCTTCTCGATGACCAGTGTGCCGCCAAGCAGACTCTGCTCGTACCCATACAACGAGGCTCCCATGTAGTCCATCGTTGGGTCGAAGGACGCCGATTCAAGCAGGGCACCATCACGTGCGAGGCGATGAAAGTACCCTCCCTCCTTTCCTCCATATCCCGTGACCAGGAAGGTTCCGTCGGTCAACTCCTCAAGGAACCCGATCCCCCACGACGGGTTGATGCGGAAGGATCGCACAAAAGAGAGGTCCCCTGCAAAAACGGACACACGCGCCAAGGCCAGATCCACCACGAAGATCGAGTCCCCTCGTCCTTGTGCCAGTGTCCATGGGGACCGGAATTCCCCAGGACCCTCCCCGCTCCGCCCCAAGGTTCCGAGCCTTCTCCCCAGGGAGTCGAATACCGCAACGTGGGAGGCGTCCAGGTCGGAAACAAAGATCCTACCCGAAGGGTCCATCAACACGTCAGTAATACGACCGAAGGAATCGTCTGGCCCTGCTTCGCTGCCAATCCTGATCCCCTGGACGAGGGACACAGAGCGCGGTGAGGATCTCAGCACCTGAACCGGGACTGCAGGCGCCTGTCCTTGGAGCGATGCTGCGCAGAGGAGGAGCAGTAGCAGTGTCCTGCACCAGGCCATGGCACCTCGTGCCGAGTGCCGCCGAAAGATGATGCTCTCGAAACCCGCTTCCCTTGTACGAAGCATGCCTGCCCCCAGTGGCTTCCCTGATACGTGAGTCTCGCGAAGGGGGTTCCAACCCCGACATCCTGAACTTGTCGTGGATCCGGTCAACCCCAGGTTAGCATGACTCGTACCAAGCAACGTCAGCAACCAGTTAAGGAACAAATTCTGACTTCATGGCAACACCCACAACCCGAAATTTTACGGGTCCTCCTTTTTCCCATCGTGGCACAACAGTTGCACAGGCTCATCGCGGTTGACACCGGCCTGACCAGTGTATAACGTGGGAGGTTCCCGTGTGATCGCCCCGAAGGTGCCACCCCAGACGGTTGTCCTTGTGGGCGGAGGGAGAGAGGAAGATGGCTGAACCACCCGACAAGTTCCTGACACTGCGGAGACTCCAGGTTCTCCACCTCCTCCGCAGCGGCCTCATTACCAAGGAGATCGCCGGTCGGCTCCGCCTGAGCCCGCGGACGGTGGAGGAGTGCCTCGACGACCTCAGGCGGCATTATGGCGCACGCTCTCGTGCCCACCTGGCCGCCATCACGACATTTTTTGGCATCCCCCCCCCCCCCCCCCCCCCCGGCCACCGAACGGGGAACCGGAAACCTGACTCCCGTCGAACGAGCACCGGTCCGGTAAACACCTCGGATCCTCCTGTGGGCGGCAAGGTGCTTCCCGAGCGCTGCGGCTACTATCTCGGCCACAGGATGGCGGACCCGCCTTACTCTTCTCGCCGCGCACGGGCGAGAAGGTCGGCAACCCCGAGGACCGAAGCCCACTGGTTGAGATAGGCGTGATCCAACCGGTCCTCCTGGACCTTGAGAATGCCCAGGATATCCCCCCATTGGCGATCCGAAACTTCATCGCCCAACTTGTACCACATCAGCTTGTGGAGCACCGTGTCCTCGGCGCTGGCAAAACGGATGGACACCGCGCCGGTGGCTGTCTCCAGTTGCTCCACCCGGCCGCGGCGCATCTGCTCGCGGGACCACGCGTCCTCCTTCCGGATGAACACGTCGGCCTTGAACATCGTTTCCCAATGGAGCAGGTTGAACGAGGTACATCGATCAATGGCCTCGTACATCATTGCCGTGTCGGCGTAGAACTCCCCCTGCAATCTCGCCGCAACCTTCTCCACATCTGACGGCCTGATCTCGGCGACAAGATCAGCGTCCGGCGTCGCGCGTGGAATCCCATAGATGGAGCCGGCGAGGGAGCCGCCGACAACGTAGCGGATCCCGACGGCATCAAGGGTCTGCACCACCCTTGAGACGATACTGAGGGGATCCGACGACATCAATATCCCGTTTCGCGGATGTCCCAACCGAAGGCTCGGGCCATGAGGTCGGGCTCGAGCCAGCGCGATGCCACCCGGAGCGCCTGCTCCCGCTCGTCAGCGTTCGGATGGCGTCGGCGGACATCCAGACGCGCCAGTTCCTGAACCGCACGCGTGAGGGCACTGACACGCTCAAGTTTCTGGGACACCGTCATTCGGCGGTATCCGGCAATCAGGAGGGATTCGGTCTCCGGGTGGGTATCGTGTATCGGATCGGGGCTCACAGCCCAAATGTAGCATGGCTGCACCCAGGGGGCGCGGCACCCAGAGGGGCTGGAGAGGTCCCATTCCCCTCGACCCATGTGCAATCGCGACCCACTCCCGGCGTCACCCGGGGAAATAGCCCCCCGACATTCACCCAGACACCCGGGCTGGTCGACATGAAACTCCCCGTCCTCCTTCTCCTCGTCATTCTCTGCGGCTCCTGTTCCGGAACCACCGAACCTGACCTGACCGGCCTGATTGGTGATCGATCCCTGGAAATCACCGGCACCCTCGATTTCGGGGCCCGTTCCACCGTGGAGAGCGACACCGTGAGGGTGCTCCTTCGAGTGACCAATACCGG
>JBGSKF010000155.1:0-6298 GCA_041741375.1 Gemmatimonadales bacterium
ACGATGCCCCGTTGGGGCATTGGGTTTCGCCGGTCATCCGACCCATTCTCACTCGCCGAGCCCCTCCCTCACATGCCAATGGACCCCGGCGTCCGCCGGGGTGACGTTCGGAGGATACGGCGAGGCCCCTTTTCCCCCCGCGCCTCCGGGTCTCCGCGTGAGCCCCTTCACACTTCACACTTCGAACTTCACACTTCCCTTCGTGTCTTCGTGTGACCCCTTCCGCGCGACTTTGCGTTGATCTGTCTCTCGTGCGGGCAACCACCGGAGGGCGCGACGACGGGAAGTACACCGGGAACCTCCTCAGATCCCTCGCTTCGCTCGGGATGACGTTCCGAGGCTCGGCCCCGCCGTCGCGGAGCTGCGCCGCGGGCCACTCCCCATTTCGGACTAGGCCGCTTGAGCGATTGTCCCGCGCCCTTCCCGGGAGCGATCATACCCCAGTCCTCAAACACAACCGGGGAGGAGTCATGCAAGACCGCAAGGTCGCAGACGACGAGGCCCGTCAGGCCGCGCAGCACAATGCGGTGAAGTCGAAGGTCGAGAGCCGCGTCAATGCGGAAATCTCCGACCGGGCCTCCGTCGCGACACCGGACGGACGGTCGAAGGTGGCCGAGGTCGCGGGACAGATGCGGGAGAAGGCGGTTGCTGAGACGGTGCGGGGCGAGCGCACGCTCGGTCAGGCGCGGACGGCGGCACGGGGATCCCAATTCCTGGACTACGCCTTCTACGTCGTCTACACCCTGCTCGCGATTCGCTTTGTCCTGGCCCTGATCGCCGCCCAGTCCGCGAATGGTTTCGTGCGCTTCATCAACACATTGTCCGGCCCGTTCTATGCGCCGTTCCGCGGCATCGTGCCGAGCCAGAGCGCCGACGGAGGGTTCACGCTGGTCGTGCCGATCCTCATCGCGATCGTGGCATACGTTATTCTGCACGTCGCCATCAACGCGGCGCTCCGCATGGTCGGCCAGCGAAAGACGGAGATCTAACGCGCGGGGATTCATCCCGCGTGATCCGGGCGCCGCTCTGTCCGGGGCACGGTGGCGCCCGGCCCCTCCTCCACACCTCACACTGGACCCCGGCGTCCGCCGGGGTGACGCTCCGTTGGCACGGTAGGCTCGTTGCCTTGCTCGGGGTGACGCTCCGATGACCGGTTTCTTCCCACTTCATACTTCGCACTTCACACTTCCCTTCGTGCCTTCGTGTCTTCGTGTGAGACCTTCAGAGGAGGGCGAATGTGATTCGCCCCTATGATCCTGCTCCTCCGTCACACCTCACAATGGACCCCGGCGTCCGCCGGGGTGACGTCCTGAGAATATGCCGAGGCCCCATTTCCTCCGTGTGGACCCTTCCGCGCGGCCTTCGTTGATGGTTCGCCCCCACGATCCGACACCTCCTTCCTACCTCACGATGGACCCCGGCGTCCGCCGGGGTGACGCTCCGTTTGCACGGTAGGCTCGTTGCTTCACTCGAGATGACGTTCCGAGGATACGGCGAGGCCCCGTTTCCTTCGTGTCTTCGTGTCTTCGTGTGAACTCTTTCGCGCGACGTTGCATTGAGAAGGGCGAATGTAATTCGCCCCTACGACCCCCAAACGCACGACGGCGGAACCACCCGGGTGGGTGATTCCGCCGACGTACAACCAACAACATCAGCCGATCGGTCGTCCCCACGTGCCGGGGAGACCGCCGGTCGCCGCTACTTCTCGACGATGATCAGGTACTTCGAGGCACCCCAGAAGGCCGCCGGCTGCACGATCTGCAGGTTGCCGCGGAACTTGCCCTTGCCGGGCTCCATCTCGGGAGCCGTGGCGAAGGCCAGATTCTGGCGCGACACCATCTGGTACTCCTTGTCCGGATTCGGGAGCATCACCTCGGTCAACTGACGCCGATCGGCCACCTGGAAGAGGCTCGGATCGAGCTTCGCCGCCGGCCGGAGGGTCTCACCCGTGCGGGTGAAGAGCAGGAAGCGGGTGCCACCCTCTTCGACGATGACGCCCTGCTTCAGCAGATCCTTCTTGGTCCCGACCAGGTAGTAGACGGTGTTCTCGCGGGTCTCCAACGCGCCCACGGTGTCCACCAGCTCGGCGTTCGAGGAGGCGAGACGGGTGTTGAGCTCCCGCACCTGCTGGAGTTCGCCCGTCAGGGTCTCGATGGTCACTTTCTGACCCTCCACCAGGCTCTGCAGGTCGGCGATGCTGGACGCATAGGACGAGAGCACGACCTTCATGCTGTCCGACTCGGAGGTCAGGTTCCGGAGCCGGCGCGAGGTGGTGGCCAGCCGGGACTCACTCCGCTTGACTCGCGCGGTGAGATCCTTGACCTTGGCCAGCATCTCGGTGCGGGCGTTGAGAGCCGACCCCTCGCCATCGACCGCCGGCGTCACCGATTTTGGCGACGTCGAAATCGTGGCGAGCTCGGTGTTGACATCGGCCACGAGCCGGGTGATTTCGGAGAGTTCGGTCACCAGGCTGTCCTTCTCGGCGGAGAGCGCCGAGGCCTGTTCGAACTGAACCCGATAGTAGGCCGTGGAGTCGGTGGGAATCCGGGCCACCGGGTTGCCATCGGCATCCTTCGGGGAGGTGCAGGCCATCAAGCCAACCGCGCCAAGCAGGGCAAACGTGAGCACTTTCCGCATGTAGTCCTCCTTCGTGAGAAAACTTCGTCACAACAACCTTGACCAACCTGCATTCCTTCGGTCCCGTCCCCTCCTCCCGGCACCCATCCCTCCCGGGGTGTCAGGCCGTCCGGGCCAGCGGCTCCAAAACCGGCTCCAGGACTTCCCCCTCATCGAGACAGGCGTCCCGATACGCCCGCACCAGACTCAGCACACTCCCCGGCGACATGTCGGGTGTCACGGCCCGCGCGCCCAATTCCCGAGCGCTTTCCACACCTCTCATCAGGGTGACATTGGCAGCCATACGCCTGCTCCTTCCGGTGGCCGAAAACACAAAAGGCGCCGATGCGTCCCCGAGGGGAGCATCCGCGCCTTCGACTGACGAAGCCCTGAGCTTCGCCCGGCAAGGCACTCGGCTCAGATCCAGCCGAGTTGCGTTGTGTACTGGGTAGTAATATGGGACAAGGGCACTGCGCTGTCAAGAGCCTGGGGAGGCGGTCCCATCCTCGTGCTGGAGCAGCAGTTCCAGGCGATGGCGCAAGTTGGCCAGGGTCTTGGACTTGAAGGAATCCTTGGTGGCTTCGAGCACCTCGATGGTTTCCCGGATTCCCTCCCGGAGCTGGTTCCCCCGGGGGCAGTTCATGATCTGGCACGGCTCCCCGGGGGGCTGCTGGGTGGCCAGCGCCTTTCCCAACTGTTCCAGATCGGAGAGCGACCCCATGACATTCCGGACCGTGAGGGCGAGGAAGGCATCCACTGAGGAGGCTCCGATGGCCCGGGCAGGCGCCTGGGAGGAGAGGACGCTCATCTGGGCCCGCCACTCCTCGAGCCGCTGCTCCGCCTCGCGCACCGACTGGTAGCTCCGGAACCGCGCCACAGCGGTCCGCACCCGGGGGAGCAGCTCCTCGAAGGCGACCGGCTTGATGAGGTATGCGGCCACGGGCAACTCGATGGCGGCCATGGTGGATCGGATGGAGGGGTAGCCGGTGACGATGATGACGGGGAGGCCTCCCGCGGTGTCGGCAATTCGGCGCACCAGCTCCAGATCGGCGTTTCCCGGCATCTCGAGGTCACTGATGAGGAGATCGCACGGTTCGGCTTCGATCGCCGCGATCGCCTCGGCCCCGGTTCGGGCGGTTCGGATGGTGTACCCTTCCCGCTCCAGCAGGGCGGCTGTGCTCTCCAGGAAGGTTTCTTCGTCATCGGCGATGAGTATCCGTCCCAAGGTGCTCATGTGTCGTCTCCCGAAACGGGGGTGGTCCCGGACAGGGGGATCCGGATTTCGAACCGGGCTCCCCCGTCCACACCGTCCCCGATGATGATCGATCCATGGAGGGCTTCGACCGAGCGGCGCACCAGGGCGAGGCCGAGCCCCATGCCCCCGGTGGAGAGCCCGGTCTTGGTGCTGTAGAAGGGTTCGAAGATCCGGTCCCGGATCGCGGACGGTATTCCGGGCCCATCGTCCTCCACGATGAGGAGGAGGGTCCCGTCTCCGTTCCCTTCCTCCATCCCCTCCACGCGGGCACTCACTCGAACGGTTCCTCCGAGACGGGAGGCCTCGACCGCGTTCTGGATGATGTTGTACGCCACCTGGCGGACGACCGCCTCCGCCACCGGGACGGTTCCCGATATCCCGGTGGTGTCGACGGTGATGGCCACGTCCCGCTCCCGGTTGACCTGGTGCAGGAGTGCCGCGACGTCGGAGAGCACGGTGCCCACGGCACAGGCGGCATGCAGTTCCTGGTCGGGCCGGTAGGTCTCGTACAGTTGCCGGGTCACCACGGCGATCCGTCCGATCTCCCTCTCGATCGCCCCGACGAAGCGGTAATGAGGATGATCGGGTGGCACGGCGTCCTTGACCAGGAGGAAAGAATTGCGGATCCCGGCGAGTGGGTTGTTGATCTCGTGGGCCACGCGGGCCGCCATCCGCCCCATCGAGCTCAGGGTCTGCAACTCGGTGATCGCCGCTTCGGCGCGGCGGCGCTGGGTGATGTCCCTCCCCTCGCAGAGCACCTGGCCCACTCGTCCCTCCGCGTCGCGGATCGGCTTGATCGAGAGATCCAGGACATGGACCGTTCCGTCTCCGTCTCCCCCCGCCAGGGTATCCTCATACCGGACCACCCGACCCGTCCTGGCCTCCTCGACCGCGCCGCGCATCCTCCCGGCATCGGCGGGCGATGCGAACCAGGGCGTGTCCCAGAGGGGTCTGCCCCGCAGGTCTTCCCCCGTGGGTCCCGCCACCGCGAGGGCCGTGGCGTTCGCCTCGAGGAGCTTTCCCTCGGGCGTGAGGAGCCACACCATCTGGAAGGCGCTGTCGAAGGTGGCCCGGAACCGCCGTTCGCTCTCCTGCACCAGGGTCCGGTGGGCGTCCGCCTCGCGGCGGTGTTCGTCGGACACGGCGGCGAACCAGAGGGCCAGAGTGAGGAGGAGCGCGGTGGCGAGCCCTCCGGCCAGCACGGCGACCGGAAGCCGGGATCGGAGGGAGGCAAGGGTGGCGTCGGAGGGAACCTGAGTGAGCACCCAGCCGAGGACCACCAGGGGGAGGGGGTCGACGGCATTGTCCGACGCGCCGTGCGCGGGTGGCACGGAGGATGAGTCCCGCGGTGGCGGGTGCCAGGCGACCACCCGGCCTCCCGCCTGCAACACCACCTCGATCCCCGCCGGGAGATTGTCGCTCACGGCCCCGAAGACGCTGGACGCGGAAAAGATACCGACGAGATAACCCTCGCACTGGGCGAGGTAGCAGAGCGGGACCACCACCACACCCTCACCTTCTCCTCCTGCGGTCAACACCAGGGTGCGCGGTCGTCCCGACCCCGGGGGGTCGAGTCGCCGCAGCACCGGCGTCAGGGCCTCGATCCGGTCGTCGCCCCTCGTCCCGTTCGCCCGGAAGGCCCGGTAGCGCGGGGCCAGCTTCGCGTCGAGCCACACCAGCCCCTCGAGACCGGCAACATCCCGGAGGGTAGCCTCCGCCTCGACCACCCACTCCGGTTCCGCCATCCCCGCCCGGTTGATCCACTGCTCGCCCAACCGTTCGGTGGCCCGGGTCATCTCCTCGACCTTCGCGTCGACCACGTCCCTGGTGCGCTCGGCCTCCGAGCGCAGCTGCTGGCGCACATAGGTCCGATCCCGCACGGAGAGGAGTCCGGTCAGGGCAATGACTCCGGCGGCGGTCACCGATCCCGCGGCAAGGGCCATCCACTTTCGGCTGCGGATCATCCGCGAGGGTGACTCCAGAAAAGGGCGGCGGACGGAAATCCCGGGACGGACCCGAGCGGCCAGCCCTCTGGAATCTACGTCGTCAGTGATGAATCGTCATCTTCGGGACCCGAAGAACCGGAACCACGAAATACACGAAAACACACGAAAGGCGCCGTCCCTTGCTGCGGGGGTCACGTGGAGGGCGCGTCGGGTCCGGTCTGGAGAGAGGGAGATCCCGCCCCCGCCACCCGGTCCCGGAGGTGATCGATCTGTTCGGCGAGGTCGGTGGTGATTCCCAGGCGGTCGGCGATGCCGGCCAGGCGCTCCTCGCGCTGCCAGGCCCAGGCGAGGATGGAGAGCTCACCCTGGAGGGCGCGGCGTTCCTCGTCCTCGTGGAGGGCCATTTCCAGCGCAAGGCGCACCCCGGGATGCATCGAGAGCATGGTCCCGCGGTGGGCGTCGAGCGCCGGACGCACGAGCG
>JBGSKF010000156.1:0-8679 GCA_041741375.1 Gemmatimonadales bacterium
AACCGGAGCAACGCGACTTGTCGGCGCACCGCATCGCGAACCAAATCGCTGCGGCTCCGGCCGAGTCGACGACTCAAGCGGTCAAGGTCCCGTTGCAGCTTCGCATCGAGGCGAATGGTAACAGTGGATGTCTTCATGTAAGACAATGTAGCACATCCTGAAATGGCCGGCAAGAGCAGAGGCATCTGATTTGTGGGTAAGTATCCTCAGCTTATCAGCATGGGGTTTCGGGCTCATGGTCTTCCGCCAACACGCCCCTATTCAACAGAGGGGGACGGAGGGGCTTTATCCAACACGAACCCGCTTGATACGATCGAGGTCCTGAGCCTCGGCGGCCTGGGCGTGATACAGGTCCCAGCGGAGCTGAAGATTCATCCAGAGGTCAGCGGTCGTGCCGAAGAACTTGGCCAGGCGCAAAGCGGTCGCGGGCGTCACCCCACGGCGAGCGTTGACCAACTCGTTGACGCGCTGATAGGGAACCCGGATGCCGTCGGCCAGCTCACGCTGAGAAAGTCCCATCGGATTCAGGAACTCCTCGATAAGCATTTCGCCTGGATGCGTGGGGACGCCGTGCGTAGGAATGCGGACCATGTTGCCTCCATCACCTCACTCGTGGTAGTCGACGATTTCCACTTCGCTCGGGCCAAGTTCCGTCCAGACGAAGCAGATACGATACTGGTCGTTCACACGAATGCTGTACTGCCCTCGGCGGTCGCCTTTCAGCGATTCCAACCGGTTGGCCGGGGGCACCCGAAGGTCGACCAGGGCTCCGGCAGAATCGAGTAGTTCCAGCTTCCGGCGGGCGACCGCCCACAGACTCGTGGGACAGACCCGTCGCCCCCGCTTGGTGTCCCGAGCATTGAAAACGTCTTCCGTGCCGGGATCGCGAAAGGTACGGATCATGATACCATGATAGCACGGCTGTCATGCTATGACAATCCCAACGCCGTGGTACGGGCCGTGCCAGTCCCCGGTTGAGCCAACCCGGAAGCGCCTGGGGCTAGTATCTTTCCTTCCAGCATGGGGTTCCAGGCTCCAGGCCTCCCGCCTCGGCCCGCCCCACCCAACGGAGAGCGACAGATGGCGACCACAACCCGTTCTCATCCCTATCGCACGCCGCGGAGCGTTCGCCCCGGGGAACTGGCCGATGCTGCGGCCGACCCGGTCGACGCCGAGCGGGAACGGAACCCCGGGATGCCCCTCGATCTGAGCTGGGTGCGGGACGTCCGGGTCAACCGGAGCGCCGTGGAGCGTCGCGCCGAGAGCCACTGCCGCCGGCGGTCGATCAAAGGGATATGGCAAACGGCCTGGTACCTCCGCGCCATCGGCCTCATCGACCTCACCACCCTCTCCGGCGACGACACCCCCGGCCGGGTGCGCCGGATCTGTGCCAAGGCCCGGCGTCCGGTGCGGCAGGACGTGCTCGAGGCGCTGGGAGTGGGAGAGATGGAGGTGAAGGTCGCCGCGGTGTGCGTCTATCACCGGTTCGTGGAGGACGCGGTGCGCGCCCTCGACGGGAGCGGGATTCCGGTCGCCGCCGTCAGCACCGGGTTCCCCGCCGGACTCTCCCCCCTGGAAACCCGCCTCGCCGAGATCAGGGCCTCGGTGGAGGCCGGGGCGGAGGAGATCGACATCGTCATCACCCGCGCCCATGTCCTCACCGGCAATTGGGAGGCGCTGCACGACGAGGTGCGGGCCTTCCGCGACGCCTGCGGACCCGCTCACCTCAAGGCGATTCTCGGCACCGGCGACCTCGGTACCTATCGCGACGTGGCCCGCGCCAGCCTGGTCTGCATGATGGCCGGCGCCGACTTCATCAAGACCTCCACCGGCAAGGAGCCGGTCAACGCCACGCTGCCGGTGGGCCTGGTGATGGCGCGGATGATCCGCCGCTATCAGGAGAGGACCGGTCACGCGGTCGGGCTCAAGCCGGCGGGGGGGATCCGCCGGGCCAAGGAGACCCTCGACTGGATGTCCCTCATGAAGGACGAACTGGGGACGCCGTGGCTCCAACCCGAACTCTTCCGCTTCGGCGCCAGCAGCCTCCTCACCGACCTGGAACGCCAGCTCGAGTTTGCCGCCACCGGCCGCTACTCCGCCGATTTCCGTCACCCGCTGGCCTGACGCCGCGAAAGGTATCGCCACCATGCCGTCCATTCCGGAAATCCTGGAGACGATGAGCTACGGACCCGCACCCGAGGCCCCGGGCAAGGCGCTCGCGTGGCTCGACACCCACCAGCGCCGCTTCGGTCACCTGATCGACGGCGCCGACACGCCCCCCGCCTCCGGTACCTGGTTCGAGACCCGCAATCCGGCCACCAACGACCTCCTCGCCGAGGTGGCGCAGGGAGACGACGCGGACGTAGACCGGGCGGTGGCGGCAGCCCGGCGGGCCCAACCTGAGTGGTGGGCCCTCGGTGGGCACGGCAGGGCGCGCCATCTCTACGCGCTCGCCCGGCGGGTGCAGAAGCAGAGCCGCCTCCTCGCGGTGGTGGAGAGCCTGGACAACGGCAAGCCGATCCGGGAATCCCGCGACATCGACATCCCCCTCGTGGCCCGTCACTTCTACCACCACGCGGGGTGGGCCCAGTTGATGGAGGAGGCGCTCCCCGGCACCGCGCCGGTGGGCGTTGTGGGGCAGATCATCCCGTGGAACTTCCCGCTGCTGATGCTCTCGTGGAAGATCGCCCCTGCGCTCGCCATGGGGAACACGGTGGTGCTCAAGCCGGCGGAGTACACCCCCCTCACGGCGCTTCTCTTCGGGGAAATGTGCCGTGAGGCTGGACTCCCCGCGGGCGTGGTGAACATCGTGACGGGTGACGGGCGGACCGGGGCGGCGCTGGTGGAGCACCGCGACGTGAACAAGATCGCCTTCACCGGATCGACCGAGGTCGGTCGCCAGATCCGTGTTGCCACCGCGGGGAGCGGGAAGAAGCTCTCGCTGGAACTGGGCGGCAAGTCTCCCTTCATCGTGTTCGAGGACGCCGACCTCGACAGCGTGGTGGAGGGAGTGGTCGACGCGATCTGGTTCAACCAGGGGCAGGTCTGCTGCGCCGGTTCCCGCATCCTGGTCCAGGAGGGCGTGGCGACTCGGCTCGTCGATCGGCTCAAGGCCCGGATGGAAACGCTCCGCGTGGGAAACTCCCTCGACAAGAGCATCGACATCGGGGCCATCGTGGCGCCGGTGCAGCTGGAGCGGATCACCACGTTGGTGGAACAGGGCGTGAGCGAGGGGGCCACCCTCTGGCAGCCGTCGTGGAGCTGCCCCACCGAGGGACTCTTTTATCCGCCCACGTTGTTTACCGGAGTATCGCCCGCGGCCACGATTGCGCAGGAGGAGATCTTTGGCCCGGTGGTGGTGCTCATGACCTTCCGCACCCCCGCCGAGGCGGTGGAGATCGCCAACAACACGCGGTATGGGCTTGCGGCGAGCGTCTGGACCGAGAACATCGGCGTCGCCCTCGACATCGCGCCGCAGGTGAAGGCGGGCACGGTGTGGATCAACTGCACCAACGTGTTCGACGCCGCATCGGGCTTCGGCGGGTACCGGGAGAGCGGGTTCGGGCGGGAAGGGGGGAAGGAGGGGCTCTGGGAGTATGTGAAGGTGGTCCGGCCCGCGGTGCCGCCGGCGTCACAGGTCAACCCGGGGGACCCACCACCGGCGGCGGAGACGGATGGGCTCCCCGAGATCGATCGCACCCCGAAGCTCTACATCGGCGGGAAACAGGTGCGCCCCGATTCGGGCTACAGCCTGCCCGTGGTGGATGCCTGGGGGCGCGCCGCGGGAGAGGTGGGTGCCGGGAACCGGAAGGACATCCGGAACGCGGTGGAGGCGGCCCGGAAGGGGGCAGGGTGGGCCCGCAGCACGTCACATCTCCGGGCCCAGGTCCTCTACTACATCGGCGAGAACCTCTCCGCTCGGCGGGTCGAGTTTGCCCAGTCGCTCGGCCGGCATTGCGGAGTGATGGCGGACGCGGAGCGTGAGGTGGCGCTGGCGGTGGAACGGTGCTTCCGGTACGCCGCCTGGGCCGACAAGTACGACGGCGCGGTGCACCACACGCCGTTCCGCAACGTCACCCTGGCCATGCCGGAACCGATCGGTGTCATGGGACTGGTCTGCGGAGACGAGGCTCCGCTGCTCGGATTCCTCTCCCTCGTGCTCCCCGCCATCGCCATGGGAAACACCGTCGTGGCGGTTCCGTCCGGGGCGTGGCCCCTCGCGGCGATTGACTGTTATCAGGTGTTCGACACCTCGGATCTCCCCGGCGGCGTGGTCAACATCATCACCGGGAACCGGGAGGAGCTGGCCCAGGTGCTCGCCGCTCACGACGACGTGGATGGGATCTGGTACCACGGGAGTGCGGAAGGGAGTACCGCTGTGGAGCGGCTCTCGGCGGGGAATATGAAGCGGACCTGGGTCAGTCGCGGTATCCCGCGCCAATGGGCCGACCCGCGGGACGGCGGCGGCGAGGAGTTCCTCCGCGAGGCGACCCAGGTGAAGAACATCTGGGTGCCCTACGGAGCGTAGGAAGAAGAGGTTTGAAGTTTGAAAGGGTGAAGGGCGTCATCCCGAGGGCGAAGGAGCTGTCATCCCGAGCCGCAGGCGGGGGATCTGCGGCGTCGCAGAAATGGACCCCGGCGTTCGCCGGGGTGACGCTCCGAGCCCATCCCCTACTCCCTATTCCCTACTCCCTATTCCCTACTCCCTACTATGGCTTTTCCAGCACAATCCGGAAGTGATCCAGCAGTTCCCGTTCAAAGCAGACCGTATTGGCGCTCACGCCCGAGGCGAACGCGAATCGGAAGTCGGCGCTCAGAAGGTAGCGGGGGAGCAGCGAGAGCTTCATCATCGTCTTCTTGAACGACGGCTCGGCGAAGCGCTTCCGCCACTGCTTGATCGTCTCGATGTAGTCGAGTCGGCCGCTGCTCTGCGACACCACTCGGAAGTGCGGCGCGGCGGTTTTTTCCAGCTGCTCAAACCCGTACGGCAGCCACGATCCGGGAAACTGCTTCCCCATGAGGGCCAGGTACCAGGCGTCCGAGTCGCGCGGGGCGGTGATGTCCAGCGTGTCGACCGGGAGCATGTTCCGGCCGAACACCATCGTCTGCAGGAAGAAGCGTCCCCCCGAGGGGAGGAGCGAGGCCATCCGGCGGAAGATGTCTCCGTAGATTTCCTCCTGCTTCCCGGCCCGGTACTCCTCGGGGGAGCAGAAGTGTTCCCAGGCGCCAAGACTGATGACCGCGTCGAACTTCCCGAAGGTCTCGGGCGTGATGGTCCGGCCATCGAGAATGTGCACCGTGAGACCATTGCGCCGGCATGCCTCCGCCTGGCCGGTCGACAGCGTGACCCCGATCCCCTCGGCGCCACGGTCGCGGATGGCCCGGAGCCCGGGGCCCCAGCCGCAGCCGAAGTCGAGCACCCGCTTGCCGGGCCCGATGCCCAGGGATTCGGCGATGAAGGCGTGCTTGCGGGCCTGGGCCTCCTCCAGGGAGAGGGAGAAGTCACCGTCGTACTTCGCTCCGCTGAAGTCGGCCATTTCGCCGAGGCTCAGACGGAAGATTCGATCGATCAGCGAATAGGTGAATTCGAGATCACGCTGGGTGGCCATGCGGTTCCTTGAGAAGGGACGCCGGGGAAACGTCCCGGTCGGTGAAATGGATCCTTAGGGCAATCAGGAAAGATAGCCAGGGCAGCCCCATTCGTCAGGCGTCGGCGGCCTTCCGGGCCGCGATGGCATTCGACTCGTTCACCGACAGGAGGAGGGCCCCGCCGATCAGGAAGAAGAGGAGCACTGTGGCCACCCCGGCCCGCTGGGTCTGGAAGGCGCTCGCGGCGATCCCCAGGAGGATCGGACCCATGAAGGACGTCACCTTTCCGCTGAAGGCGAAGAATCCGAAGAACTCGGCCCGGTGTTGTTCGGGCACGAAGCGCCCCATGAGCGAACGGCTCGCCGACTGGTTGGGTCCCACGAAGATTCCGAGCAGAATCCCCGCGGCCCAGAGCCACGCCTTGGTCGGGGCCAGCACCGCCATCACCGTGGCGATGCTCAGGGCCACGAGGGTCAACAGGATCGTCTTCTTGCCCCCGATCCGGTCATCCACCACGCCAAAGGCCAAGGCGCCGAGTCCGGAGGCGAGATTGAGCCCGATTCCGAAGAGGATCACCTCGGAGATCGGCATGCCGAAGGTGCCGGCCGCGTAGATCCCCCCGAAGGCGAAGATGGTGACGAGGCCGTCGTTGTACACCAGCCGGGCCACCAGGAACTTCACGATTTCCCGGTACCGGCCCACGGCCCGGAAGGTCTCCCGCAGTTGGGCCACGGCGGCACCGAACCGGAGGCCCGCCCCGTGGATTCGTTTTTCGGGCACCACGAAGAAGATCGGGAGACTGAAGAGGAGGTACCACCCGGCCACGAGCAGGTTGGTGGCGCGGATGTTGAATCCGTTTTCGGTGGAGATCCCGAACCACGGCACCTCGGGCTGAACAAAACCGACCAGCGCCAGGACCATGCAGAGGAGTCCACCGGCATATCCGAGCCCCCAGCCGTAGCCCGAGACCCGTCCGATCCGGCCCTCGGAGGCGATGTCGGGGAGGAAGGCGTTGTAGAACACCATGCTCATCTCGAAGGCCACGTTGGCGAGCACGAAGAGGGTAAGGGCGGTGAGGGCGGCGTGGGGAGCGCCGGGAGGAATGAACGCGAGGGCGACGGTGCCGGTGACACAGACGCCGGTGCAGAGGGCGAGCCAGACCTTGCGGGTTCCTCCCCGGTCGGCGGCGGCGCCGAGCAGGGGGGAGGTGAGGGCCACGATCAGGGCGGAGAGACCGACCGCGCGGGACCACCAGGTGGTGCCGGCGATCTCGTCGGGGGCGATGGCCTGGGTGAAGTAGGTGGAGTAGATGAAGGTGACGACGAGGGTGGTGAAGGCCGAGTTGGCCCAGTCGTAGAGGGCCCAGGACCAGATGATGCGAGGGTTGTCCTTGGGAGCGGAGGCGGCGGGCACAGGGGGAGTCACGCGAGGGCCTCCGGGGACGATGATCAATCAACAATGAACAATGATCAATCAACAATGAACAATGAACAATGAACAATGAACAATGAACAATGAACGGGTATCGCGGGGACCGGAACTCCTTGCGAGCGGGTGGAGTATGCGCCGCGCATCAGGTCGGCGCAAGGTGCCCTCACCCCTGACCCCCCCCTGACCCCTCTCCCACAGGGTGGGAGAGGGGGACTACACGATGAGATCCGGGTGGAGGGTGCGCCGCAAGCAGCGCACCCACGGATTCCCTCGCGGGTTTGGGGCAGGCTACTCGTTTCCCTTGGCATCCGTACACTGAACACTGAAAACTGAGCGCTGGTCACGGTTATGGATCATTGTTCATTGAACGCTGTTATTCTTCCCCGCTCACTCCACAGGCGCTCTCGTGTGAAGATCGGATTCATCGGGTCCCACGGTGTCGGCAAGACCACGCTCTGCTTCGACCTGGCCGCGCGGCTCAAGCGGCTCGACCTCGCGGTGGATCTCGTGAAGGAGGTGGCGCGGAGCTGTCCCCTCCCCATCAACCGCGACACCACCATCGAGGCCCAGGCGTGGATCCTCCACACCCAGGTGGCCCGGGAGCTCGTGGCGCAACAGCAGTATGCGGTGGTGATCTGCGACCGGTCGGTCCTCGACAACTACGCCTATCTGGTGCACGCGGCCGGTCGCCGGCCCGAGTACGAGGAGTTCGTGCGGAGTTGGGTGGGGAGCTACGACGCCCTCTTCAAGGTGCCGATCCTGGCCCCGCCGACCTTCGATGGCACCCGGGACGTGAGCGACGCCTTCCAGCGGGCGATTGACGGGGCGATCGACGACCTGGTGGAGACGCTCGGGATCCCCTGTCATCACCTGAATCCCGACCGGCGCTCCGGATGGGTGGAGGAGATCCTGGCCGTGCTCTCGCTTCCCCTGGAGCCGCCCCAAGCCGATCTCTTCGCGACTGGATCCCGGGCGTAGAGGGGAGCCCGTCTCCTCAGGCCTTGACGTCGGCGCAGGGCTCCACGGCGTTGTTTTCCACCCAGTCACGCAGAACCGCGTCGGCCTCCTCCGCCGACTGCTCGCTGTAGGCGGGAACGGCGGGCAGTCGGCGCCCCTCGCACATCAGATACCACATCGAGGGCTCCGCCGGCTGATCGTGGCGGGGATCGGCGGGGCGGGCCTCGTAGGAGACGAAATGGAAGACACGGCCACGAATGGACAGGCGCCGCTGCTGCGGTTTGAACTGGGACATCCGGACTCCGCTTGAGGGGGGCGAACGCGCCGGGCAGGGGGCCACGACAATTATAGAGGAATGATAACCTGTCTTCGCCGTTCACGCTGACATCGGGCCGGAATCGAGGCACGGCGGCTCGCGGGGCGGACGACCGATCGGATCTCCCTCGACCGGGGACCGATGGGTAGAGGCCGTGAGGGTGACGGGATCCGGATGCCGGGGACCGCGACCGTCTCCCGAGGAACGCCCGCGCAGGTGGCGCCAGACCCACGGCACCAGATATCGCGAACTCCACCTCCACTCCGCGAGCCACCACGTGAGCCGCGAGGGGGGCGGCTGGAACGGAAGCGGGGCGCTCCACGTCGCATCGACTCCCGGGAGCCCCAGCGCGTGCGCCAGCGCCTGGGCGATGCGGGCATGCCCCG
>JBGSKF010000157.1:0-32345 GCA_041741375.1 Gemmatimonadales bacterium
CGGGATCGTTGCCGTCTCGCTCATGCTCGGGATCACCATGGTGCTGCCGATCGGCGGCGCGGACATGCCGGTGGTCATCTCGCTGCTCAACGCGCTCTCCGGCCTCGCCGCGGCCATGACCGGCTTCGTGCTCGGCAACAGCGTGCTCATCGTCACCGGCGCGCTCGTCGGCGCCTCGGGCGTCTTTCTCACCGTGATCATGTGCCGCTCGATGAACCGCGGTCTCGCAAGCGTTCTGTTCGGCGCGGTGGGCACGAGCGATGCCGAGCAGGGCCCGGGGGAGCCCACGCTCGGTCGGCCGAGCGTCACCCGCTACACCGCCGAGGACATGGCCGTCATCCTGGAGAGGGCGCAGTCGGTCATCATCGTCCCCGGCTACGGCATGGGCGTCTCCCAGGCCCAGCACCTGGTCCATGAGCTGGAGAAGACCCTGGAGGACAAAGGGGTCAAGGTGCGCTACGCCATCCACCCCGTGGCGGGCAGGATGCCGGGGCACATGAACGTGCTGCTCGCCGAGGCCGACGTCCCCTACGAGAAGATCCTGGATCTGGAGACGATCAACCGGGACTTCCAGAGCACCGACGTGGCCCTGGTCATCGGGGCCAACGACGTGGTGAACCCCGCCGCGCGGAACGATCCTTCCAGCCCGATCTACGGCATGCCGATTCTCAACGTGGACATGGCGAGGAGCACCATCGTGCTCAAGCGAGGCATGGGATCGGGTTTTGCCGGCATCGAAAATGACCTGTTCTACGACCCCAAGACCTCCATGCTTTTCGGGGATGCGAAGAAGTCGTTGACGGCGCTGGTGAGTGAGGTCAAGGCGCTCTGACGACCCGGACCTGCTTCCGGTGGAAGGGCTCCGCCCTGGGTGCCCTGCTCCTCCTGTCCGGCCCCGGTGTCGGTGGAGGGGCGGAGGGCGCCAGACCTGCGTCCGGTTCGGCACCCCAGGAGTGCCAGCTGCCGCGAACTCCTCCCCCGGCCGGAACCTGGGTGGAATGGGCCGTGGACGGGGAGAGGCTCACCCTGGGTGTGCTCGAAGCCCCGCCCGGAATGTGGCGCCTGGAGTCGTCGGGTCCCGATGGGGCAGGGCACCTCGTGACGGTACAGGTCCTGGGACGACAGTACCCCGTGGCCTCGGTGACCGACCTTGCCGAGGCGACCCTCGAAGTGGAAAATGGACCGGCGATGCGGCTCACGGGGGCCATGTTGAGTACTCTCTCGGGTCGGCGAACCGCCATCACAACCCTTCTCGGTGTCAGCTGCCGGGGATTGGAGCCGGCGGGTGCCTCCTCGATGGAGATCGCGGGTCGCCGGATCAACCTGCATCTGTGGCGAGACAGAACGGGAGCCAGGGAACTCGCCCTGAGCCCCGACGTGCCGTTCGGTCTCGTCCGATGGACCGGGGCTGGTGGTGGCGTTTCTCTGCTCCGGTGGGGAACGGGATACGCGACGAGACTCAAGACCACGCCGAAGGACCTCCCTGCGGTTCCTCCCCCCACCGACTGACTTCCTCACGACAGAGCATGTTCTGCTCCCCGACGCTGGGCCCGCCTGACAGGTCCGGTCAGCGGATCCGCGTCCCGGAACCCCTCAGGGTCTCGCTACGTTTCTCAGGCGTGGGGTGGAATGTGATGGGGATGCCACGCGTGCGACTTCGAGGGTCGGGAGCGTCTCCTGATGGTGGGGAGATTGGTGAAGGTGGCCGTGGCAGGTGAGTGCGCAGGGCGGTGGAGAAGGGAAGGTCGGAGTGTGACAACGTTTGTAACAAATGTGTAACACGGCGCGTTTTTTGGAGGTTCGCGACGTATTCCTCCATGCGGGGGTCTCCCCGCGCTGGAATGGGGAAGTCGGGGCGATGAGGATGCAACCTCAACTGGATGTTGAAGTTATCTAAACCGTTGTTTTTAAGCGATTTAGATGCTATATTACGGGCCTGTAAGTCGTTTTTTGCCCTCTCGGTCTTTGTTCGGTGCGTTCATGCACCTGGAGGTAAATACCTGTGGCACCTACACCTCGCTCGAAGCGGCGGGAAGTCCGTCCGGCCCAGATCGCGCGGGCCGTGGATGAGGGACGCGAGAGCCTCGATCTGTACCTGGACGAGATCAGCCGGGTGCCTCTCCTCAACCGCGAGGAGGAGATGGAACTCGCGCGGAAGGCCTTCCGCGGCAATGTGGCGGCTCAGGAGCGCCTGGCTCGCCACAATGTGCGATTCGTCGTCTCGGTGGCAAAGAAGTTCCAGAATCGTGGTGTCCCCCTTGTCGACCTGATCGGGGAGGGCAACCTCGGCCTGATGACGGCTGCCCGGAAGTTCGATCCCGATCGCGGAGTCAAGTTCATTTCGTACGCCGTCTGGTGGATCCGTCAGGCCGTCCAGGCCGCCATCGCCCGGCATGGGCGTCCGGTGCGGGTTCCACTGAACCGGACAGCGGACCTGAGCCGGCTCGGACGAACCACGACTCTGCTCAAGGAAAAGCTTGGACGGATGCCAACCACCGAGGAACTTGCCCGTGCCACGGGACTCACGGTGGAGGCGGTTCGGAGCCTGAGTGCGCTCAACTCCGAGGCGGTGCGTCTCGACCATCCGACCCGGGATGGTGACGGGAACGAACGCATCGAGCGCTTTGCGGTTGGCGATCAGGAGGGAACCGACATCTCGGCTCTGGCCAACAGCCAGACCCACGACATCGATGCCGCTCTGGCTGTTCTCCCCCCGCGGGACGCGAAGGTCCTCCGGCTCTATTTCGGACTGGAGGATGGGAACTCGCGGACGCTCGAGGAGATCGGTCGGATGATGGGGGTCACCCGGGAGCGGATCCGTCAACTGCGGGACCGGGCTCTTCTCCGACTGCGGGAAGGTGAAACCGGCGACCGGCTGCGGGATCTTGTGGCCTGACACCCCTTCGGTGAACCCGGCACGAACAGCAACGGGGCGTCCACTACTGGGCGCCCCGTTGACGTTGCGGCGGGCACTCGCTCTCAGGCGAGAAAGTGCCGGAGGACCCGTTGCAGGATCCCGCCATGGCGGTAGTAGTCGATCTCCACCTCGGAGTTGAGCCGAACCACGGCCTGAAATTGCGTGGCCGGTCCCTTCTCCCGGGCGGCGGTCACGGTGACGGTCCCGGCTGGAACCAGGCCCTCCGCAATGCCGCCGATGGAGAATGCCTCCCGCCCGGTCAATCCCAGCGACGCGGCCGACTCCCCCGGTTGGTAGGCGAGCGGCAGCACCCCCATGCCGACCAGGTTGCTGCGGTGGATCCGCTCATAGCTCTCGGCAATGACCGCCCTCACTCCCAGAAGGGCGGTTCCCTTCGCGGCCCAGTCCCGGCTGGATCCGGTTCCGTACTCCTTTCCGGCCAACACCACCAGGGGTGTTCCCGACTCGGCATAGCGCATGGCGGCATCATAGATCGAGATGGCCTCCTCCTCCTCGGGGTGCCAGGTCCAATTCCCTTCCCGGCCCGGAACAAGCTGGTTCTTGATCCGGACGTTGCCGAAGGTCCCGCGCATCATCACCTCGTGGTTGCCGCGCCGCGACCCGAAGGTGTTCCAGTCCACCTGTTCCACGCCGTGGTCCCGCAGGTACCGGGCGGCGGGTCCATCCGCCGGAATGGCACCGGCGGGGGAGATGTGGTCGGTCGTCACGGAATCACCCACCATGACCAGCACCCGGGCGTTGTCGATGTTCCGGGGTTCGCCGGGGGTCCGAGGCAGCTCGGTGAAGAAGGGGGGCTCCTGGACATAGGTGGATTCCCTGTCCCAGGCAAACCGGCTCCCGGTGGGGACCTCCAGTTCCTGCCACTCGTCGTCGCCGTCGAACACGGAGGCGTATTGCTGGCGGAACAGATCGGGGGTCACCGCACGGGCCATGACCTCGGCGATCTCCTCGGAGGTGGGCCAGATGTCCTTGAGGTAGACCGGGTGGCCCTCGGTGTCGTGACCGAGGGGGTCCTTCGTGAGGTCGAGCGTGATCCGGCCGGCCAGGGCAAAGGCCACCACCAGCATGGGGGAGGCGAGATAGTTGGCGCGCACCAGGGGGTGAATTCGCGCCTCGAAGTTGCGGTTGCCACTGAGCACGGCCGCGGCCACGATCTGGTCCGTCTCGATTTGGTCGGCCACGTCCGGTGGGAGGGGCCCGCTGTTTCCGATGCAGGTGGTGCATCCGTAGCCGACCACCTGGAAGCCGAGCGCCTCCAGGGAGGGGAGGAGTCCGGCTCCCGTGAGATACTCGGTGACCACGCGAGATCCCGGGGCGAGGCTCGTCTTGACCCAGGGACGGGTCTGGAGGCCTCGGGCGAGTGCCTTCTGCGCCAGGAGACCGGCGCCCACCATGACGGAGGGGTTCGACGTGTTGGTGCAGCTGGTGATGGCCGCGATCACGACGTCCCCATCGGTGAGATGGTCGGGGCAGTTCGCCGGGTCCCCTCCCCCGACGGGAGCAGTGGCGACCGCAGTGGCCCCTCCTTCGCTCTCCCACGCGGTGGCATTGGCCTTGGCCCGGGCTCGCCGATCCTCCGGCGCCTTGCCGCTCAGCAGATTGGGCAGCGCGAGGGAGAAATTCCGGGGCAATCCGGTGAGCGGAACGATGTCCTGGGGGCGGCGGGGTCCCGCCAGACTGGGAGTGATGGTGTCGAGATCGAGCGTGACGGTGCGCGTGTAGGAGGGGTCCGGGGTCCCGTGTCCATGGAAGAGGCCCTGCTCCTTGCAGTACCGCTCCACGCGCGTCACCACCTCGGGTTCCCGTCCGGTCCGTTCCAGATAGGTGAGCGTGGCCTGGTCCACGGGAAAGAATCCCGCCGTGGCGCCGTATTCGGGAGCCATGTTGGCGATCGTGGCCCGATCGGCCAGGGTCAGCGCGCCCAGGCCCGGGCCGAAGAACTCGACGAACTTGTCCACCACACCCTCCGCACGGAGCATGTTGGTGACCCGGAGCACGAGGTCGGTGGCGGTGGTCCCCGGCGGCAACGAGCCCACCAGCTTCATGCCGATCACCTCGGGCAGGAGCATGAAGTACGGTTGGCCCAGCATGACGGCCTCGGCCTCGATGCCACCCACGCCCCAGCCGAGAACCCCGAGTCCATTGATCATCGTGGTGTGAGAGTCCGTGCCGACCAGGGTGTCGGGGAAGGCGGTCCATGCCCCGCGTTCCTTGCGCAGCTGTACCACTGGCGCGAGATACTCCAGGTTGACCTGGTGCACGATTCCTCGTCCAGGCGGCACCACCCGGAAGTTGCGGAACGCCCGCTGGGAAAACTTGAGCAGCTGGTACCGTTCCCGGTTCCGGTCGAACTCCAGGGACACGTTGAGGCGAAAGGCGTCCGCGCTCCCGTAGTGATCGACCTGAACCGAGTGGTCGATGACGAGGTCGCAGGGAACGACCGGATTGATCCGGTCGGGATCACCGCCCATACGGGCCATCGCATCGCGCATCGCGGCGAGGTCCACCACGCACGGAACCCCGGTGAAGTCCTGCAGCACCACCCGGGCCGGCATGAAGGGGAGCTCCATGACGTCGTCCGAGGGGCCTCCCCAGGCCATCACCTGGCGCACGTGGTCCTCCGTGACGAAGCCCTGGCCGCAGGAACGCAGCGCGTTTTCGAGCAGGACCCGGATGGAGAAGGGAAGGCGGTCGAGGGACCCGAGCCCCTCGGCCGCCAAGGTCGGAAGGTGGAAGATGGTGGCCTGCTGAGCTCCGAGATCGAGGGGGATCCGGCTGCCGAAAGGGTTCTGATGGAGGTCTGTCATGCGAGGGAGTTCCCGGCAGGGGGGTTCAGGAATGCGCCGACACTATTAACATAATCGGGTCGCCAACGAGAGGACGCGGTGTCGGATCACGCCATCAGAGCCGTGCCCACCCGGATCGTGCGGGAAGAGGATGGGATTCGGGTGGAGTGGGCGGGGGAAGCCGGAGAGGCGGGAGAGGGACATCAGTCCCGTTATCCGGCCCGCCTGCTCCGCCTCGCGTGTCCCTGCGCCCAATGTCTCGAGGAGATGACGGGCAGACCGCTCCTCGATCCCGCCACCGTGCCCGAGGGGATCACGCCGCTGCGGCTGGCCCTTGTGGGGTCCTACGGCATCCGCATAACCTGGAGTGATGGTCATGGCACCGGCATCTACACCTTCGCCCATCTCCGGGCCACGTGTCCCTGTTCCGAGTGCCACGGGCCGGGGTGAATCTGGTCAAAACCTGTTTCGGACAGTAACATCCGCCGGGCCCCCTCTCGAACCGAGGACGTCCGATGATCGGTCGTCAGTTCTGGATCGTTGTCTGGTATGGCATCCTGCTGCTCGGGATCCTCGGTTTCGGCGCGGCCGTTCACTGGGGACGCCGGACCGACTGGAAGAATCTGGACGAGGTCTTCCGCGCTCTCGGCACCATCCTCGTCTCTCTCGGGATGCTGTTGCTTCTGTATCCCCTGGGGACGGCCTGGAGTGCCACGGGCAGGGTGTTGCTGGTGACGGCGCTGGCCAGCTTCATCATCGCCTTCTTCCTCGGACGCCGGCCGCTCGACCGATCCGACCCCCCCACGCGGTGACCCTTTCCTTCCTCCGAAGGAGCGTGGCGCGCGGGGGGATGCTTGTGGTGCTGCTGGCCCCGGCCCTCCTCCCCTCTTCCCTCCCTGCCCAGTCGCTTGGCCCCTCGACTGGTGGCATCGTGGCGCGGGAACAGGCACTCCTCCGACTGGGGCACCACCGGCGGGTCCTGGTCATCGGAGCCCATCCCGACGATGAAGACACGGAACTCCTGACGGTTCTGACGCGGGGTCATGGCGCCCAGGCAGCCTATCTCTCCCTGACCCGGGGCGAGGGAGGACAGAACCTGATCGGCACTGAACTGGGTGAGGCCCTGGGCCTCCTGCGAACCGGGGAGCTTCTGGCCGCCCGGTCACTCGACGGAGCCCGACAGTTCTTCACCCGGGGCTACGACTTCGGGTACTCCAAGACGCTCGAGGACACCTGGGCCCACTGGCCCCGGGATACCATTCTCAAGGATGTGATCCGCATCGTTCGCCGGGTTCGCCCTCAGATCATCGTCAGCATCTTCTCGGGGAGCGCGCGGGATGGCCACGGCCAGCACCAGGCTGCCGGGTGGGCTGCTCGCGAGGCGTTTCGGCTCGCCGCGGATCCGTCGGTCTTTCCGGAACTGGAGGCGGAGGAGGGGTTGAGGCCCTGGGAACCGAAGAAGCTCTATCGGAGCACGCGGTTCGATCGGGGGGGAACCACCCTGACCCTCGATGGCGGGCAACTCGATCCGGTTACGGGACAATCGTTCCACCAGATCGCGATGCGGAGCCGGAGCCTCCACCGCTCCCAGGACATGGGGGTCAGCCAGGCCATTGGTCCTTCACCGGTGTTTCTGGCCCTCCTGGAGGACCGGACAGGAGAGGGGGAGGCGCCCGATTCATTCTTCGGGGGGATCGACACCCGGCTGAGCAGCATGCCCGCCGTGCAGGGGGCGGGCCCACGGGCGGTGGCCCGCTGGCGCGCCTTGGAGACCGCCTTGTCGAGGGCCACGGGCGATCCGGCGGGACTGGCCCTGCTTCGGGCGGAGCTGCACGAGGCGTGGGAGGAACTCCCGGATCAAGCGGATGTGTCCCCGGTGGTCGAGGACCAGCTGGAGGCGATCGATCGGGCCTGGGCCGCGGGAACTGAAATGGTATGTGATGCCCGGAGCCTCAAACCGGTCGCGATCCCCGGGCGCGATCTTCCTCTCGTGCTCTCCTGCTGGAATGCTGGCTCCGCCCCCGTGACCATCCGACCGGAATTGACCTTCCGCGGGGTGCCGGTGACGGAACAGGCACTCGTTGCGGTGGCGGCCCGGACGCTGTGGAGCGACACCCTCTCCTTCACTCTTCCCGACACGGCGCACCTCTCCGACCCCTACTTCCTGGAGCTCGATCGATCGCATGGGGGGGCTCTGTATCGATGGCCCGCCCACCACCGCCGGGTGTTCGGCACCCCGTTCGGGGAACCCGATTTCCGGGCCACCTTTGCCACGGACGGTGGCCCCGTTCTGCGCCGGGAGGTGGTTCACCGAACCGTCGAGCAGGCCCTCGGCGAAATCCGTCGGCCGGTCCCGGTTGTACCCCGTGTGACCGTGGCGATGGAGACCGATCTCCGGATGCGGGCCCGAGCCGATGCGGGGAGTCCCGAACGCATCGCCGTCAGCGTGGAAAATCAGGCCTCGGACACCACCACCGGGAGGATCCGACTCCTCCTTCCCCCGGGATGGACCGAGGTGGAATCGCAGCCTCTCGTCCTGGCCGGCAGGGGTTCCCGGATGACATTCGCCTTTTCGGTGATCCCCCCTGACGACCGGGGTGACGGGGTCCTTCGGGCGGTGGTCGAGGATGACGGAGGGAATCGGTATGACAGAGGTCTCCTCCGGACCGACTATCCCCATGTCCAGCCGACTTGGTGGACGGGAGTGGCCCAGGCAATGGTACGGACGGCGGACTTCTCTCGTCCCCCGGCCGGGCGCCGGATCGGGTATGTGCGGGGTGCCGCGGATCGCATTCCGGAAGTTTTGCAGGATGTGGGGGTGACTGTGGAGCTTCTGGATCCCGCGATCCTTGAGGGGGGAGATCTCACGCGCTATGATGTCATCGTGATCGGCCCCCGGGCCTATGAAACGGATTCCGCTGTTGTCCGCCATCATGACCGATTGGTGGAGTTTGCCCGCCGGGGGGGCGTGCTGGTGGTGCAATATCAGCAGCACGGGTATTTTTCGGGGCACTTCCCCCCCGTTGCCATGACCATGGCCGACCGGCACGACCGGGTGACGGACGAAGCAGCACCGGTCACCGTGCTGGTTCCCGATGCTCCCCTGTTCCATGGTCCCAACCGGATCGGTCCCCCGGATTGGGAAGGCTGGGTCCAGGAGCGCGGGCTGTACTATCCCCGGACGTGGGATCCGGCGTTCACGCCGCTCCTCCGCATGCAGGATCCCGGGGAGGACGCCACCGACGGGGCCCTGCTGGATGCGCCGCTGGGTCGGGGGCGCTTCGTCTACACCGGATTGAGCTTCTTCCGTCAACTGCCGATGGGAACACCCGGCGCCCTGCGCCTCTTTCTCAACCTTCTTTCGCTGGAGCCCGCCCGTGCGAACCCGTGACTGCAGAGGGGGAGCGGCGGCCGGGCGAACGGCGTCCCGGTGGTGGGCTGTTGCGTGGATAGCCGCGTGGACCGCCGCCTGTACGGCGGGAGATGGTCGCACGGCGGTCGTCGTCTATTCGCCCCATGGCCGGGACCAATTGGAGCTGCTGGAGGGTGCCTTCGAGCGGGAGAATCCCGACCTCGATCTCCGCTGGCTCGACATGGGGAGTCAGGACATCCTGGACCGGGTTCGGTCGGAGCGGGTCAATCCCCAGGCGGACGTCTGGTTCGGGGGGCCAACCGTTCTCTTCGATCGCGGTGTGCGGGACTCCCTGCTCCAGCCCTATCGCCCCGTGTGGGCGGACCACGTCGGACCGGCTGGAGTGGACTCCGCGGGTCACTACTTCCCGGTGTACCGGACCCCCGCGGTCATCGTGTACAACAGCGCCGCCGTTTCGCGTGACGATGCTCCGGAGGACTGGGACGAGGTGCTCGACCCCCGATGGCGGGACCAGGTGCTGATTCGTGATCCCCTCGCCAGTGGGACCATGCGGGCGATCTGGGGGCTCATCCTGCAGCGCGGCATGCGCTTCCCCGGGGACACCGCGCCCGGGATGGCGTGGCTCCGGCGTCTGGACGGGCAGACCCGCACCTACACCATGAATCCCGCCCTGCTCACGGAGAAGCTCTCTCGTCAGGAGGGAACGCTCACGCTCTGGGACCTCCCCGATGTCCTGATCAGCATCGGGAAGGGAATGCCCTTCGGCTACGTGTTCCCGCGCAGCGGGACCGCCGTGATCGATGACGCCATCGGCCTGATCCGGGGAGCCCGTCACCCCGAGGCGGCCCGGCGTTTCATTGATTTCGTCGGCTCCGAGTCCGCCCAGCTTCTGGCGGCGCGCGTCGTGTTCCGTCTCCCGGCCCGGCACGGGCTCCCCGTCGACTCCATTCCTTCCTGGGTGACCGAGGTGGAGAGTGCCATGGTGGAGTGGCCGATGGACTGGAACCTCCTGTCCCGGGAAGGGGAACGCTGGATGGGGTACTGGGACCGCCGGGTGCGGGGGACGGGGCGCACCCGATGACCGAGGCGGGCGACAGCCCCTGTCTGGAAGTCCGGCACCTTGCCAAGGCCTTTGATGGCGCCGTCGCGGTGCGGGACCTTTCACTCACGCTGGAACGCGGCAAACTCCTGGCCCTGCTGGGCCCGAGTGGTTCGGGGAAGACTACGACGCTCCGTCTCCTGGCGGGATTTGAATCCCCGGAATCGGGCCAGGTGCTGATCGATGGGGAGGATGTGACCCGGCAGAATCCGGTGACCCGGCGCTGCGGGATGGTTTTCCAGCACTTCGCTCTCTTCCCCCATCTCGATGTCGGCCGGAACGTGGCCTTCGGGCTGGAGAGCCGGGGGGTCCGCGGGGGGGAACGGGATCGGCGGGTGGCCGAGGCGCTCGCGCTCGTCGAACTCGCCGGTTTCGAGCGCCGCCGGGTCGATCAGCTGAGCGGAGGACAGCAGCAGCGGGTGGCCCTGGCTCGTGCCCTGGCTCCCGAGCCTCGGATCCTGCTCCTCGACGAACCGCTGTCCAATCTTGACCCCTCTCTCCGTGAACGGACCCGCGGGGAGTTGCGGGCACTGCTCCACCGGATCGGCATCACCGCGGTGCTGGTCACCCACGAGCAGGAGGAAGCCTTCGACCTGGGCGACCTGACCGCGGTGCTTCGGGAGGGACGGCTCGAGCAGCTCGGTCCCCCTGAGGAGCTCTATGCTCGTCCCGCCACCTCCTTCGTGGCCGGTTTCATCGGGCAGGGCTCCGCCCTCCCGGTTGCAATTCTGGGTTCCGAGGGAAACCGGACCCGGGTGGGCCTCCAGGGAACCGAGTGGTGGGTCGAGGCGCCGATTCCCCCAGGCCGTGGATCCCGGGCCACGCTGTTCCTCCGACCCGAGGCGGTGGCCCTGACGGCCGCGAGCGCGCACACCCCCAGTGGCGAGGTCGTCACCCGGCGATTCACCGGCGCCGTCACCCTCTACCGGGTCTCCGTGCCGGGAGGGGTGATCGAGGTGGCGGCGGATGCGGCCGCCGCCCGCGTCGGGGACCGGGTGGGAGTCACACTGCGGGAACGGGCCGCGGGTGTCCATCTGTTCGCGGCCGATGCCTGATTTCCGTCGTCGCCGGGCGGAGTGGCTGGGATGGGGGCTCCTGGCGTTTCTCGCCTGGTTGGTGGTGTACCCGATCGTGCTGGTTCTGATCGAGGGCATCCGCGACGGCAACGGTTGGTCCGCCGAGGCCCTCCACCGATTCGTGGTGGAACCGGCCGAGTGGCGGGCGCTGTGGGCGAGCCTCTGGCTTTCCGTGGCCAGCGTGGTGGCTGCGGCCGTGATCGGAGTTCCCCTGGCCTTCCTGGTGACCCGGTTCGCCTTCCCCGGCCGACGCCTCTTCTCGGCACTCCTGGCCCTCCCCGCAGTCCTCCCACCCCTGGTCGGGGTCGTCGCGTTTCTGTTCCTCTACGGGGAAAGTGGGTTCATCGCCCACATTGTGAGGGCCCTGTTCCGCGTCCAGGAGGCTCCCTGGCGTCTGGAGGGAGCGGGGGCGGTCCTGCTGGTTCATGCCTATTCCATGTATGTGTACTTCTATCTCTTCACCCGGGCGAGTCTCCTGTCGATGGACGCGTCCGTGCTGGAGGCCGCGGCCAGTCTGGGGGCGCGGCGGTGGCGCACCTGGTGGAAGGTGCAGGTGCCCCTGCTCCGGCCCGCGTTGCTGGGAGCGGGACTCCTCACCTTCATGACCTCCCTCGCCTCGTTCAGCGCGCCCTATATCTTCGGTGGTGGGTTCAAGGTGATGACCACCCAGATCGTGGCGACACGCCTGAACGGCGATGTCCGCCTCGCCATGGTCGAGACCCTCGCCCTCACCGTGGTGGCCCTGGTGGCCCTGCTCCTCTTCCGGAGGGCCGAGGGCCACGGGCACGGACGTGGAACGGGGAAGGGGGTGCCGCCCGCGCCACGGGCCGTGCGACACCGGGGAGTACGCGCGCTGCTCCCCGTTCTCACGGGTGTCGTGACCCTGGTGATGCTGTTGCCCCACCTGACGCTGCTGCTGGTGTCGTTTGTACCCCGGGGAACCTGGACGGTTCAGGCTTTGCCTCCCGTGTACACCAGTCAGAACTACGTGGCGCTGGCCGCGGATCCCGAGCGACTTCGCCCCATGGTGACGAGCCTCTGGATGGCCACGGTGTCGACTCTCGGTGCCGTGCTCCTGGCCCTGGCGGCGGCGGCCCTCGTGGTGCGTCGGCGGGTGCGCGCCGCGGGAATGCTGGAGGGGATCCTGGCCCTCCCCTGGGCGGTGCCGGGCACGGTCTTCGCCATCGCCCTGGCCACGGCCTTCAGCGTGCATGCCCCGGAGGCGGGGCGCCTCGTCCTCGTGGGTACCGTGTGGATCCTGCCGCTGGCCTACCTGGTTCGCAATCTGCCGATCACCGGGCGGTCCCTGCTCGCCGGGTTCCGTCAGCTCGATCCCTCTCTCGCCGAAGCGGCGGCCACCCTGGGCGCCGGGAGGATCCGGACGCTGGTGCGCATCACCCTCCCCCAGCTCCGCCCCGCCCTGGCCGCGGGCGCCGCCCTCGCCTTCGTCACCGCCCTGGGGGACTTCGTGACCTCGATCATTCTGTACACCTTCGGAAGCCGGCCCATCTCGATGGAAATTCTCGGTAGCCTGAGGCAATCGGACGTGGGAGTGGCGGCCGCCTACGGGGTGGTGCTCATGGGAGCCAGCGGTCTCGTCTTCTTTCTGGCGGGTGACGGGCGCCGGGTGAATGGATGACCGGTGCGTCTGTCCCCCCTCGCGGGGAGAATGGCCGCGATCAGTTCCGGCGCCTCACCATCCTCATGACCACCGCCTGCGTGGACATGATCGGGTTCGGGATGATCCTGCCCCTCCTCCCGTACTACGCCCTGGAGTTGAAGGCGACCCCCGTCGAGATCGGGATCATCATCGCCTCCTTTTCCGTGGCTCAACTTCTCTTCGCGCCGGTCTGGGGGAGGGTGTCGGATCGCTACGGCCGACGCCCTGCGCTGATGATCGGATTGTCAGCCGCGGCGATCGCGTATGTCGTCTTCGGGTTCGCCGATTCCGTGTGGCTGCTCCTGGTGTCCCGGGTGATTCAGGGGGCCGGGGGAGGGACCACCGGTGTGGCCCAGGCCTATGTGGCCGACACGATCGGACCGGCGGACCGGGCCAAGGCGCTGGGGTGGTTGTCCGCCTCGACCTCGCTGGGAGTCATGCTGGGCCCGGTCATCGGGTCGTTCGCCGCCCATTGGGGGCAAGCAGCTCCTGGACTGGTGGCCGCCGGGCTCAATCTGACCAATGTCTGGTTCGCCTGGCGCTGGCTCCCTGAATCGCGGGGGACCCCTGTGGTGGCTGTCACCCGACGGCCGGTGTGGCATGCGGCGTGGACTGTGCTCACCCGTCCCGGGGATCGCGTTCCTCAACTGGTGTGGGTCTACGCGGCCGGCATGCTCGGATTCGCCTCCATGACGTCCATCCTGTCCCTCTATCTCGGAGTCAGATTCGGAATCACCGAGCGGACCATCGGGTACTTTTTCCTCTATGTCGGGGGGCTGTCCCTGGTCATGAGGTCCCTCGTGCTGGGACCCTTCGTCAGGCGCTTTGGGGAAGTCGGGGCCATGCGATCGGGGACCGTACTCCTCACGGCGGGACTCGTGCTCTACCCGGTGGCCGAGTCGCTCTGGGTCCTCGCGCTGATCATCCCGCTGGTGCCGATCGGGACAGCGCTGCTCTTTCCCGCGACCACCGCCTTGATGTCGCATGCCTCCGACCCGGGGGAACTCGGCACCACCATGGGGGTGGCACAAACCTTTTCGGGCCTCTCCCGCGTGATGGCTCCCCTGATCGCCACCGCGACTTTTCAGCGATTCGGTCCCCCGATGCCGTTCTTCGTGGCGGGGGTGATCGTCGCCTTCGTCGGCGTGCTCGCCTTCCGTATTGTTCCCGTCCTGGTTCCGACCACAGGTGAGGCATGACCACGCTCCTTCTGCCCCTGCCCGACGACGCCCGCGCCTTCGCCGACCTGACCTGGGAGGAGGCGAGCGCCTGGTATGATCAACTCGAAGCGCTCCCTCTGGACCCCGATCCGATGCGGTGGCTTCGGACCTGGTCCCACTTCGAGGCGCTCCTGCACGAGGCGGCCTCCCGGGCCATGATTGCCTATACCTGTGCGACCACCGATCGGGAGGCGGAGGCCGCGCATCGACGCTTCTCCATTGACATTCTTCCCCGGGCCGAGGAGAGGGGGATCACTCTGGCACGTCGTGCCGTGGCGGCCCGGCTGGACGATCCCGCGCTGGAGCAGCCTCTGGCCCGGTTCCGGGCGACGATCAAAATCTTTCGGGAGGAGAATGTTCCCCTCCTCACCGAACTGGAGGCCCTCTCCACCGAGTACCAGCGCATCACGGGGGGGATGATGGCCGACTGGGAGGGGAAACAGATCCCCATTCCGCGCCTGGCCCCCGTGTTGGAAGAGAGGGATCGTTCCCGCCGGGAAGCGGCCTGGCGAGCGTCCATCGAGCCCTATCGTCACGCGGCGGTGGAACTGCACGATCTCTTCGACCGGATGCGGGATCGGCGACAACGCGTGGCCGGGAACTCGGGATTCCCTTCCTTCCGGGACTATGTCTTTCCCGCCAAGGCCCGGTTCGACTATACCCCCGTTGATTGTGAGGCGTTTCACGAGGCGGTGGCCGAGACCGTCGTTCCGGTGGTCCGGCGGTTGCGCACCATCCGGCGGGAACGCCTGGGAGTGCCGACACTCCGGCCGTGGGATCTGGCCGTCAGTCCCTGGCGGACAACCCCCCTCCGTCCCTGGACCGATCCGGAGGACTTTCCGCGGATTGCCTCACGGATCTTTGACCGGCTCGACCCGGTGCTTGGAGCCCAGTTCCACCGGATGCGGGAGGAGGGCCTCCTGGATCTGGAGAGCCGGACGGGAAAGGCGCCGGGGGGATATTGTGACACCCTGCATGTGCGGGGGCAACCCTACATTTTCATGAACGCCGCGGGAGTGATGGGAGACGTCATGACCCTCCTCCACGAGGCGGGCCACGCCTTCCATGCCTTCGCCGCCGCGCACCATCCCGTTCTCTGGCAGCGACAGCCCGGTGCGGAGGGAGCGGAGTTGGCCTCGATGTCCATGGAGCTTCTCGCGTCCCGGTATCTGGGTCCGCCGGAGGGGTACCTGACCGAAGAGGAGGCCCGGGTGGCACGGCTGGAGCATCTCGAGAGTGTCGTGTTTGCCTTGGCCCACATCGCCTCGGTGGACGCCTTCCAGCACTGGATCTATACCGACCCGGCAGGGGGGGACGCCGCCCAGCGCGATCGCATGTGGAGCGTGTTGCGCGACCGATTCGATCCGGGGATCGACTGGAGCGGACTGGAAGACGCCCGGGCCACGCGGTGGCATCGCCAGCTCCACATCTTCCTTTATCCGTTCTACTACATCGAGTATGGGTTTGCCCAGATCGGTGCCCTGCAGGTGTGGCAGAACAGCCTCACCGACCCACGGGGTGCCCTGCAGCGGTATCGGGCCTTCCTGGAACTCGGGGCCACCCGCCCTCTCCCGGACCTCTACCGGGCGGCGGGGGCGTCCTTCGTCTTCGACCATGCCAGCCTGGCCCGTCTCATGGCGGAGGTGGAGACCCGTCTGGATCGGTGGCGCGAGGAACTTGGCGGGGCCTGAGGTTGCCAGCGCCGCCGGAAGGCGCGAGATTGAGGGCGGGGACCCGCCCAGAGCGGACCCGTCTCTACTCCACGGAGGACACGGATGGCGAAGGAAGAAGGGATCGAAATGGAAGGGGTCGTCCAGGAGGCCCTGCCCGACCGAAACTACCGGGTGCTCCTCGACAATGGCCACACGATCCTGGCATATGCGGCTGGCAAGATGAGCAAATTCAAGATTCGTGTCCTGGAAGGGGATCGGGTCAGCGTGGTGCTGTCACCCTACGACCTGACCCGCGGGCGGGTCATCTACCGACACAAGTAACCTCCGGTCACCGGGCCACCGTTTCACCCCCTTCGGCGCAGCAAGGGCCGTCGGGAAGACGGCCCTTGCTGCGTCAAAGGGGGGGCAGCTCAGGATTGAGTGGCCCGCATCACATTTTCCGCGGCAGGGCCCTTGGCCCCCTGCACCAGGTCGAATTCAACCCTGTCGCCTTCGGCAAGGCTACGGAACCCATCCATCTGGATGGCAGAGTGGTGAACGAAGCAGTCCTTCTCGCCGTTCTCAGGGGTGATGAAGCCGAATCCCTTCGCGTCGTTGAACCACTTGACCGTGCCGATCATTCGAGCCATTCCGCAAACTCCTGTTGGATGCCTCCGCCGGGACGACCCCATGGGTCGCCACCGACATGTGAGCACGGGCCTGTCCCGTACCCGAAACCCGATTCCGCGCGGGGCGCACCCTGCCAGAGATGGCGGAGATGCAGGGTCGCTCGGATGTGCCGGGTAGCGTGTTCAAGATGGGAATCGGGGCCCCGGATGTCAAGATGGAAAACGCTTTCCACCGGCAGCGGTGCGCTCCGGGCCTGCTCCGCTCGGGGGAGGAGTCTCAGGTTCGGAGCCATCGGTGGGACCAGGGCTCGGTCCCGGTCGCGTCCACCCCCTCCCGGGCGGCATAGGCGAGCGCGCTCATGAACTCACTGGCCGAGGCATAGCGGGCGTCGGGGTTCGAGGCCAATGCCCGCCGCAGAACCTTCTCGACCGTCTTGGGCACATCAGGGCGGGTGTTCCGCAGGACCTGGATCCGGTCGGTCGTCTGGTGGGCCAGGATTTCCTCCGGGGTTCGGCCTCGGAAGGGGGGCTCTCCGAGGAGGGCGAAGTACGCAACGGCGGCGAGGCTGTACAGATCGGTCCGGGGGTCCACGTGCTCGCCGAGCAGTTGCTCGGGGCTCGCAAACTGGGGCGTGCCGCTTTGGCTGGTGGCGCCGCCGAACCGCCCCTGACCCCGCAAGGCGATGGCGAGGCCGAAATCGGTGATGCGCACGCTGCCGCCCGGCTCGATGAGCAGATTCTCGGGTTTGATGTCGCGATGGACCAGGCCGGCTGCGTGCGCGTGAGCCAGGGCGCTCAAACCTTCCCGAAGGAAGCGAACCACCTCCTCGAGGGGCAGGGGTCCCCGGGTTTCCACCAACCAGGCCAGGCTGGGTCCCGAGACGAGCTCCATCGTGTACCAGATGAGGCCGCCGCGGCCTCCGATGTCATAGATGTCCACGATGTGGGGATGATTGAGTCGTGCCGCCAGCTGGGCCTCCCGGCGAAACCGCTCCACCACGGCGGGGTCCTGGGTCAGGAGCGGATTGAGCACCTTCATGGCGACATCCCGTTCCAGGTGGAGATCCCGCACCTGGTAGACCCTCCCGAAGGCACCGGCCCCGAGTTCCTTCAACAGTTCGTAGTCGTCGCCCAGGGCCCGGCGGAGCCGCTTCTCCCAGTGGGCGGGATGCTCGGAACCCGGGAGGGGAGCCTGGGTGACCAGCAGTTGCGGGGCCTCGAACGTGCCTGCGTCGGAGGCGAGGGCCTCCAGCATCTCCGAGGCGGTGAGGAATCGCTCCCCCGGTTCGGGGTGCAGGGCGCGTGCGAGCAGGCGATCGAAAATCTCGGGGCTCGAGGGACGCAGGGTCGAGGGAGCCGGAATATCGGAGGCCCTCTCTGGCGGTGCCTGCCCGGTGAGGGCCACATAGAGGAGGGTCCCCGCGCCGTAGATGTCCGCCGCCTGATCGCCCAGGTCGCCCTCGCGGATCTCGGGGGCCATGTATTCCGTGTCGGTCGCCGGGGCGGGAGGAGTCCCCAGCGCCAGCACGTAACTTGAGTACCGCATGTCGATCAGAGTGGTGCCGCCGCCCGGGGTGGTGATCAACGATGCGGGAGCGAGGCGTCGCAGCAGGAGACCGCGTGCGTGGGCATGTTCCAAGGCGCTGAGCACGTCCCGCGCCAGACGGATGACCGTGGGGATCGGTCGCGGACCACGTCGGACCGCCTCCGCGAATCCCTCGCCGTCAATCCAGTTTCCCACTCGGAAGGCCATCGCGTCCACGATCCCGATGTCGTAGAGGTGGCGGATCGCCGGGTGGTCGAGTTGGGCCATCGCCTCGGCTTCCCGCAGGAACCAGTCCTGGTAAGCCGTGTCCGGGGAGAGGATCAGGCGGAGGCTCACAGGGCGCTTCAGCATCCGGTCCCGGGCTCGGAAGAGCACCCGTTCGGGAGACAGGGCCACCAGTCGATCCAGCTCGAAGCGATGCCCCAGGGCGTGGTTCACCCGATCGAATACTGCCAGAGGGGAGTCCGTGGCCGGCACTGTCGGGGGAGGGATCAGGATTCGTCGGCCACGTGGATGCTGTCCCGCCCGGCTCGTTTGGCGGAATACATCGCGGTGTCGGCGGCGCGAAGCAGGTCCCCGACGGTCGTGCCATGCCGGGGAGTCTCGGCCACCCCGAAACTGAGCGTGGGCTGGCCGTACTCCGGATGGTCCCGGGCCAGCGCCGCGACCCCATCCTGCAGGCGGCGAATCAGCGTGCGGGCCTCATGCGTCGTGGTCATGGGCAGGATGACGAGAAACTCGTCACCTCCCAACCGCCCCGCCACATCCAATCCCCGGATGCACCGCTGCAGGACTTCGCCCAGAAGGAACAGAAAACGATCCCCCACGGCATGCCCCATGGTGTCGTTGATCACCTTGAATCGGTCGATGTCGAAGAGAACGACCGTGGTGCGAATTTGATGCCGGGCGCTCCGGGAAATTTCCGCCTCGAGGCGTTCCTCCATGGCGCGCCGGTTCAGGAGTCCGGTGAGATCATCCGTCGTGGCCGCGCTGTGCAGACGCTCCACGAGCTCGGCATTCTTCAACGCGATGGCACCCGCGAAGGCCAGGGTTCCGGCCAACTCGCGCTCGCTGCGGCCGTACGATTGCCCGTTCATGCGGGGCCCGAGCAGCAGGAGGGCCAGTCGCTCCCCTCCCGAATCGAGGGGGACGACGAGTTCCGTCTCCGCGGGCACCAGCGCGCGGAGACGGGCGTCCCGCAGCTCGGAAATGGCGCTCCCGATGGGGAGGGTATCATCGAAGGCGGTGCGGCCAATCGGAGCGAGGGTGGGGCTCTCCCGCAGGGAGCGCTGGCGGAACGGACGGTACTCGGTTCCGTCGGTGCGGTAGAGAGTGGCCCACCAGGCGAAAAAGACCTCGGCCATGAAGTCGAGGACCAGATGCTCGGTGTCCTCCTTGGAGTGGGCCGAGGAGAGAAGACGCGCGACCTGACGCAGGGCCCTCAGTTGGAACACGGCATCGTCGAGCGCGCCCTGCCGTTCCCGCAGCACGCCGTGCAGGTCGAGAACGATACTCAGGCCCAGGCTCAGCGGAGCCGCGACCCGGCGAAGGGCCTCCGCCTGGTCCGCGGCGGCGTGGATCGTGAGCTCCGTGGCCCCGCTGCGACAATGGGCCACTTCCACCGCGGTCTCGAGCCCCGCCGGCCCTTCGGTCAACTGGCGGGAGCCCGAGGGGGTGGTGACGGTGAACCAGATGGCTTGGGTGTCGAACCGTTCCGCCAGGACGTTGCGGCATCGCTGGAAGAGCTCGGCGTCGCTCCGGGCCTGATGGCAGGCCGCGGCAAAAGCGGGAGGCAGGGCGCCTAGCAGAGAGGAGGGTTCCGGTGTGCTCATGGGAAGGAGGAAATCTACCACGACCACGGAACCGGGTACAGCGTCCCCGATGGGCGGGGTGTCCCTGTCACCGCAGGGCGATGCGGAAGGACCGGAGCAGATCGCGGAGTTCGTGGACCATGTCGCGCCGAGACCAGAGCGGATGCACCCCGATCGTCTCGGCCAGCGCCTCGAACCACCACAGGGCCTCGGAGGGGCTCACCTCGGCGATGGTGCGGACATACTCCCTTCCCAGGCGGCGGGCATCGGCGAGAAGGCATCCGGTATGATGGATGGCCTCGGCCGCGGCCACGTCGATGGACCGGGGGCTGGCCCCGGACAGGGTGGCGAGGTAATCGAGCTTCTGGGCCTTCCAGGACCGGGGGCGTCCCAGCAGGTCGAGGGGAGGTTCCAGCACCCCTTCCAGGGTGTCGCGGACCTCGGGGCCGAATTTGGCCGCAATGTCTCCCAGTCGTGCGGATCGGTGGATGCTGTCATGCGTTTCCACCAGCTGCTTCAGAATGGCCGCTACGAGGGTGGGTTCATCGGCATGATACACGGCCAGAATCACGGCCACGTTGGCTGTGCGGACGGCGCCATCGTATCCGGAGAGCCGCGACGTCGACGGGGGCCGGTGTTTCGCGGCGAAGGCGAAGGCGTGGTTGACTCGATCGGAATACCCACGAAGCGGTGCTGGTGTGGACAGGGGTGACCTCCCTCAGGGAATGTTCAGCATCTTATGCATCTGCAGGGAAAGCCGCCACTGGGGATGGGCCAGGCAGTAGGCCACGGCGCTCCGGGTGTGTTCCCTAACCTGCGGACCATCCATGGGCTGCAGAAGCCGATGGTGGAAATCGAGGTGCTCCAGGGAGACGGGGTCGAGTCCCGGCTGCGGGTATACCAGCTTCAACTCGTCTCCCGACTGGACCACCAGTGTGGTGCCGGCCTTGGGGCTCACACAGACCCAGTCGAGGCCCGTCGGAAGAGGGACCGTCCCATTCGATTCCACGGCGATGGTCATCCCCTCCGCGTGGAGCGCCTCGATCAGGCCATCGTCCAGCTGCAGGCCCGGTTCCCCTCCCGTGCAGACCACGAGGGGGGCCACGGTGCTTTCCGGGACCCAGGCCTCCCGGATCGCGCGAGCCAAGGTTCGGGCGGAGAGAAAGCGCCCCCCGCCCGGGCCATCCAGACCGACGAAATCCGTGTCGCAGAAACGGCATGTCGCGGAGCCACGGTCCTCCTCCCGGCCTGACCAGAGATTGCACCCCGCGAAACGGCAGAAGACAGCCGGACGCCCCGCCTGGACTCCCTCGCCTTGCAGGGTGTAGTAAATCTCCTTGACGGCGTAGGACATGGGCCTCAGCCTCGGACCCGGTATCGGCCCGGATCGGTCACCCCGGCCGCCGCGAATCCCTGGAGCCGGAGGTGACAGGCGTCACAGTCGCCGCAGGCCGCTCCAGCGTCGTCGGGGTCATAACAGGAGACGGTCATGGCGTAGTCAACGCCCAGGGCGATCCCCCGTCGGATGATATCGGCCTTCCCGAGGTGAAGGAGGGGGGCGCGGATGCGAATCTCCCGCCCTCCCGTGGTGGCGGCGGTGGCCCGGGACACAAGGTGCTGGAATGCCTCGATGAACTCGGGGCGGCAATCCGGATAACCGCTGTAGTCAACGGCGTTGACCCCCAGGAAAATGTCCTCCGCACCCAGGACCTCGGCCCAGGCCAGTGCCAGGGAGAGCAGGATGGTATTCCGGGCGGGGACGTAGGTCACCGGAATCCCGTCGCCGCTGGCGGTCCCTGCCCGCTCCGGGGCCTTGGGAACATCGATGGTGCGTGTGGTCAGGGCTGACCCCCCGAACACCGTGAGGTCGAGATCGAGCACCACGTGCTGGACGGCGCCCAGGGCCGAGGCCAGCTGACGGGCCGCCAGGAGTTCCAGGGCGTGACGCTGCCCGTACCGAAGGCTGAGTGCATGACAGGCCAATCCCTCCGCCCGGGCCATCGCGAGCACGGTGGCCGAGTCGAGCCCGCCGCTCAGGAGGACCACGGCCGGAAGGGTCACGCCGTGTCCGGTCCCAGCAACGATGTCAGGGCCGGCGCGAGCTGGGGATAGCGGAACGGAAACCCGGCCGCCACCAGGCGGGCGGGCTCCACGCGCTGGCTGGAGAGCAGAGCCTCATCCGCCAGGGAGCCGAAGGCCAGACGGAGAGCGAACGCGGGCACGCGGAACAGGGCGGGGCGGTGCAGGGTTGCCGCAACCAGGCTCGTGAACTCGGCGTTCCGAACCGGCGCAGGCGCCGTGAGGTTGACCGCCCCGGCCACGCGGCCGTCCAGCAGAAAGAGAATGGCAGCCACGAGATCGGGAAGGGCGATCCAACTCATCCACTGCTGTCCGTTCCCGAGGGGGCCGCCGAGGCCCAGCCGGAAGGGAGGCAGGAGACGGCGAAGGATCCCCCCGTCCGGCGTAAGAACCAGACCGATGCGAAGGAGGACCGTGCGAATGCCGACCATGGACGCAGGGGAGGTCGCCCCTTCCCACTCCCTTCCCACGTCCGGGAGGAATCCGGAGCCAGGGGGGGACGATTCAGTCAGGATGGTGTCGCCCCGGTCTCCGTAGATGCCGATGGCCGAGGCCGACAACAACACGGCCGGTGGGTGGGTCAGCATGCCGAGGGCCGAAGCCACCAGGGCGGTTCCATCTCTCCGGGAGGATCGAATGCGGGCCATTCGGTCTGCAGTCCACCGGCCGGTGGCGATTCCCTCTCCCGCCAGGTGGATCACCGCATCACTCGCTTCGAATGCGACGAGGTCCAGCTCTCCCGAATCGGGATTCCACCGGAACTCTCCGGGGTCGGGTGAGCGGGACAGGATCCGGACCTGGTCCCCGCGTTGCCGCAGAGCCTCGGTCAGGGCAGTCCCGATCAAGCCCCGCCCGCCGGTGATGGTGACGATGCGGGCGGCGCGTCCTGCCCGGGCCGGCTCGGAGGTGGTGGTCAGCATCCTCCCAATATAGCGGCCGAATCGCCGGGCATCGCGGGAGGTTCCGGTTGCGTTCATCCGCTCAGCCATTACAATTGACCCCGTCCACCCCGACCTGCTCCAGGAGGATCTGATCGCCGGCACGACATGGTCCGCCAAGGACTCGGAGAGGCTCTACAACATGCCGGGGTGGGGTCTCGGATACTTCCGGATCAATGCGGAGGGCCACGTTGTCGTGCGCCCCGACCCCACGGACACCAAGGAACTCGACGTCTTTCAGCTGGCCATGGACCTGAGCGCGCAAGGCGTGGGCTTGCCGCTGCTGCTCAGGTTTTCGGACATCCTGCAGGCGCGCATCACGACCCTGGCCACGGATTTTCAGCGTGCCATGGAGGAGTTCGGATACACGGGAGGCTACACCACCGTCTATCCGGTCAAGGTCAACCAGCAGAGGCATGTCGTCGAAGAGATCGTCGAGTACGGCGGTCCGTTCGGAGTGGGGTTGGAGTGCGGGAGCAAGGCGGAGTTGCAGGCCATCCTGGGCCTGACCGAGCGTACCGACCATGTCATCGTGTGCAATGGGTACAAGGACGAGGAGTTCATGCGATTGGCCCTCATGGGTCAGCGCCTGGGTCACCGCGTGTTCATCGTGCTGGAGTCGGTGGCGGAGCTCGACACGGTCCTGGCGGTGGCGGGGGAGATGGGTGTGGTCCCGACGCTCGGGGTCCGCATCAAACTCACCGCCGAGGGCTCCGGGCGATGGGCGAAGAGTGGAGGGGAGACGTCCAAGTTCGGACTCGGAGCGGTCCAGCTCATGCGCCTCCTCGACCGGCTGACAGCGGAAGGCCTGCCGCACCTGCTCAAGCTGGTCCACTTCCATCTGGGCAGTCAGATCACCGACATCCGGGTGGTGCGCACCGGCCTGGAGGAGATCGGCCGCTACTATGCGGAGATTCGGGATCTCGGGTTCGAACTGACCCACGTGGATGTGGGCGGAGGGCTGGGCGTGGACTACGACGGATCCCGGTCGACCCGCCATGCCAGCATGAACTACACGACGCGAGAGTATGCGAACGACGTGATCTATGTGCTGGGCACCATCGCCCGGTCCGCCGGGCATCCGATGCCCGATATCATCACGGAATCGGGTCGGGCCCTCACTGCCCATCATTCCCTGTTGCTGATCAACGTGACCGACGTCGAGTCACAGGGAGGCACGCCCACCGTTCCCCTCGCTCCTCGGACCCGGGTCGATCCCCCTCCGATGCTCCGGGAGCTGATCGAGAATCTGGAGTCCCTGGCGTTGGATCGGGTGCAGGAGGTGTTCCACGATGCACTCTTTGCCAAGGAACGGGTGCCGGAGCTCTTTGCCAGCGACGCCATCAGCCTCCGGGACCGTGCCGACATCGAGGAGATGTATCTGGCCACCCTCAACGCGGTGGCTCGCCTGATCGCCCCGGAACGGAATGCCTGGCCCGAGATCACGGCCCACCTCGATGCCACCCTGGTGGATCGGTACTTCTGCAACTTTTCGGTCTTTCAGTCCCTCCCCGACAATTGGGCCATCGACCAGCTCTTCCCGATCATGCCGGTGCACCGCCTGCTGGAGGAGCCGACCCGGCGGGGGACGCTGCAGGACATCACCTGCGACAGCGACGGTGTCATCGATCATTTTGCCGGTGGCCGCAAGGGCAAACCGTGCCTGGAGCTGCACCCGGTGTGCCCGGGAGATCCCTACATCCTGGGTGTGTTCCTGGTGGGGGCATACCAGGAGATTCTCGGTGACCTCCACAACCTCTTTGGAGACACCAACGCCGTCCACGTGGAGATGACGGGCAACGGCGGCTATGCGATCACCGATCTGGTCCACGGGGACACCGTGACCGAGGTCCTGAACTATGTCCAGTTCCATGCCTCGGACCTCCTCGCCACCTTCCGTCGCAAGGTCCAGCAGGCGGGCGCCTTGTCTCGCCAGGACGCCAACGCCTTCATCGCCGATTATGTGAGCGGCCTCGAGGGGTACACCTACCTCGAGGGGGACCTTCATGCCGGCGCCGGAAACACGCCGTGCCACCCCCCGCGAGAGGTGGCCCGAACGGGGGCGTCCTCCCCCGACGCCCCCGGCGGGACCGCCTGAGCGGCCCCCCGCCGGTCAGCGGCGGTGGCGCGGCACGTAGGGGCGCTCCGCCTCCCCCGTGTAGATCTGCCGGGGCCGGGCGATCTTCTGCTCCCTGTCCAGCAGCATCTCCTCCCATTGCGCCAGCCATCCCGGCATCCGCCCGATGGCAAAGAGGACCGTGAAGTAGTCCGTGGGGTATCCCATCGCCTGATAGATCAATCCGGAGTAGAAGTCCACGTTCGGATAGAGCTTCCGGGAGATGAAGTAGTCGTCCTCCAGGGCGATCCGCTCCAGTTCCAGCGCGATCTCCAGCTTGGGGTTGAGCCCGGTCTGTTCGAAAACCTGGTCGGCCACGCGCTTGATCAGGCGCGCCCGTGGATCGTAGGACTTGTAGACCCGGTGTCCGAACCCCATCAGCCGGCCCTCCCCGCGCTTGACGCTCTCGATGAAGGCCGGAATCCCCGCGGGTGTCCCGATCTGGTCGAGCATCCGCAACACCGCCTCGTTTGCTCCTCCATGCAGGGGGCCGTAGAGCGCCGCGATCCCCGCGGAGATGGCCGAAAACGGGTCCACCTGGGAGGACCCCACCGATCGGACTGCGCTGGTCGAACAGTTCTGCTCATGATCCGCGTGGAGGATGAGAAGAATTTCCAGGGCTCGCTGCAGCACAGGGTTGGGTTCGTGCCGGCCCCCGATGCTGAACGTCATGTTCACGAAGTTGCCGATGTAGTCGAGATCGTTGCGCGGAAACTCATAGGGCAGGCCCCGGGAGTGGCGGAACGCGAAGGCCGCGATCGTGGGGATCTTGGCGAGGAGGCGGATCCGCTGCACTCGGCGGTTGGCCGGGTCCTGAATGTCCTTGGCATCGGGATAGAAGGTGGACAGGGCGCCCACGGCCCCCAGGAGCATGCCCATGGGGTGAGCATCGTACCGGAATCCTTCGAGGAATTTGATGATGTTGGTGTGGACGTAGGTGTGATACCGGATGTCGTTGATCCACCGGTCGAGCTGCTCGGTCGTCGGGAGATCGCCTTCGCCCAGCAGATAGGCCACCTCCAGGAACGTGGCATCCTCCGCGACCTGCTCGATCGGGTATCCGCGGTAGCGCAGGATGCCCCGGTCGCCGTCGATGTAGGTGATGGCACTCCGGCAGGAGGCCGTGTTGGTGTAGGCCGGGTCGTAGGTCATGAGACCGAAGTCCTCCTCCGAGGTCTTGATCTGACGCAGATCCAGCGCTCGGACGGTGCCCTCGGTGACCGGAACCTCGTAGGTCTTGCCGGTGCGGTTGTCGGTGATTGTCAGGGTGTCGGCCACGGCTGCGGTCCTTCTCGGGAGGTGAAGAGCGGAGGGTTGTCCCGGTCCATCAGGTGCTGTAACATAGCCACCTTGCGCGCCCCGATGAACCCGTGCCCTCCCGACTTCCCGCTGATCGGTGCACTGTGAGCCGTCCCCAGCCGAACCTGAGTGAACGCGCGCGCGGCACCCTTCTCGGGGTGGCGGCCGGGGTGGGTTCCGGGCCGGATGCGACTCCTGATCCGGTCGAACGCATGCTCATCCTCGCGGAAGAGCTGCGAGACGATCCCGTCGACCTGGGTCGGGTGGCGCGGCGATGGGTGGAGTGGTACCTGCGTGCATCCGACCGAAGCCCCGTTGCTCCGGGAACCTCCGCAGGATTGGACTTCATCGCCCGCTGGCACGCCCCCCCGCGGAACCTCGCGCCCGAACCCGACAGCGCGGCTCTCGTGGTGGCGTTGCCCGTGGCCCTGGCAGCCCGGAACTCGTCGTCCTCTCTGGTCTCCGGCGTGTATCATGTGGCCTCTCTCACCCATCCGGACCCTGCCACCGCCTGGGCGGCCGTGGCGGTCGGGGTGGCCGCGGCGCAGTTCCTGGCCGGGCGCCGTGATTTTCTCGGGGATGTGATCGCCGCCCTCCAGGCCAACGACGCCCCCGAGGAAGTTCTCTCCGCCCTCCGCCGCATCCCCCTGCGGCAGCCGGTCGACCTCCCGGGGGACGGGGATCCGGGGCCGATTCCGTGCCTCGAAATCGGGCTCGGGGTTCTCCATCGATTCGGACAGGCCAGGGGAGTCCTCCGGTGGCTGGAGTCGGTCCGCCCCCCTCCGATGGTCGGTGCGGTGGTTCTCGGATTGAGTGGGGCCCGGGATGGAGAGCAGAGCCTCCCTCCGGTGCGCGTGGCGCAACTCGCGGAGCCGGTGCGGATCCGTACCCTGGCCAAGCGGCTGGTGGCTCCCCGGGAGGGATGAGGGCGACTATCTCTCCGGCAGGCGCACCGTGCAGGTGGTCTCGAATCCTCCTCGAACCTGGTACACCGTGCGCACGGTCAGGTCGTGTGGGTCGAGGAGCCGGAAGAGATCCTCCGCGATCCGGGCCGTGGCATGCTCCTGGAAAATTCCGACGTTCCGGAAACTGACCATGTAGTACTTGAGACTCTTCAACTCGACGCAGCGATCCCGGGGGGAATACGTGATGACCAGGCGGCCGAGGTCGGGGAGGCCGCTGTAGGGACAGACGGCGCTGAACTCCGGGGTGTCGGTCACGATCTCCTGGTTGGGGCCGTCGTACGGAAACGTCTCCAGAACCGCCGTGTCGATCTGGTCGGCTCCGACGAACGGGATGGTTCGGCCTGCGGCTTCCGCCATGCGGGGCTCCGGACAAGGGAACGAATCGGACGTGGAACTTACTCGGCGCGGGGGGCCCCGTCACCCGTGTCCCGTACGATCCCATGCTCCAGCCAGGCGTGCCCACCCTCGAGCACGGTGCGGGCGGTCCGGTAGGCCCGGGTGTCGTCGTTTCCGCGAAGCCCCGCAAAGAGGACCCGGATACGCCGCCGCGCCTGACGGCTGAAGAGGTCGGCGAGTTCCTCCGGTCCCCGCTCGTCCGGGGCGGCTCGCCCGAGGGCCCGGGCCCGGCTGCAGGCGGCGGAAATGGCCAGGAGCTCGGCCCCGATGTCGACCAGCCTGCCGAGGACTGCCTGCCTCTTCTCCAGGCGGGGCCCAAAACGAATCATCGCGTGAAACAACGCGCGCGCCAGGCGACGGCCGGTCCGCTCCACATACCGCACATGGGTAGCCAGGCGGCCGAACTCGCCGTAGCGGGGCCACCGACCCCAGCCGATCCAGAGCCGGGGGTACCACAGCCCGTAGAAGAGCGCCGCCCGTCCGAGGGAGCGGGCTTTCTGCCCGAGTGAGGTTCGGGGATCGATGAGGTCACCCGCCACGCGAAGATGCGTGTCCACGGCCTCCCGCGCGATGAACAGCCGCATGATCTCGGAGGATCCCTCGAAGATCCGATTGATCCGGAAGTCCCGCAGGATCCGCTCGACCGGGTCGGGGCGCTCGCCCCGGCTGCGGAGGCTGTCGGCGGTCTCGAAGCCACGCCCTCCCTTGATCTGGAGAGTGTCGTCCGCGATGCGCCATCCCACCTCGGTGTTCCAGAGCTTGGCCATGGCGGCCTCGAGCCGGATGTCGGTGTTTCCCCGGTCCGCCAGCAGCGAGGCGAGGTCCGACACCGCTTCCATCGCAAAGGTGTCCGCCGCCATCCGCCCCAGCATCTGGGCGATCGCGTCGTGCTTCCCCACGGCCTGCCCCCACTGCACCCGCTCTGCGGCCCACCGGCGCGAAATGAGCAGGCATCGCTTGGCTCCGGCCACGCAACTCGCCGGGAGGGTCAGGCGACCGGTGTTCAGGGTGATGAGGGCGAGTTTCAACCCCTTGCCCTCCCCCCAGAGAACGTTCTCGACGGGCACCTTGACGTCATGAAAGCGGAGGACGCCATTCTCGATGGCCCGGAGTCCCATGAAGTGGAGGCGGTTGACCACCTCCACGCCGGGCCAGTCGGCCTCCACGATGAAGGCGGTGATTCGCTTCGGACCGGTGCGCGCCATCACCACCATCAACTCCGCCACCGTCCCGTTGGTGCACCAGAGCTTCTCGCCATTCAGGATGTAGTGCCTCCCATCCTCGCTCAGCGTGGCCGTCGTCTGGAGCCCGGCGGGGTCGGACCCCACGTTGTTTTCCGTCAGGGCGAAGGCCGAGATCGCGCCCGCCGCCAACCGGGGCAGGTACTTCTTCTTCTGCTCCTTGGTCCCGAACAACTTGAGGGGGACGGGGACTCCAATGGACTGGCTCGCCGACAGCAGGGCTGTCAGACTCCCGTCCTGGCTCGTGACCAGCCCGATGGCGCGGGTGTAACTCAGCTGACTGAGGCCGAGGCCGCCGTATTCCGCGGGGATCTTGATGCCGAAGGCACCGATCGCCCGCAACCCCTCCACCACGTCGGGCGGGATCTGTCCCTCGCGATCGATGGCATCGCTGTCGACCCGCTCCCGCATGAAGGCTTCCAACCGATCGAGAAAGGGCCGGGCCCGGGCCTCGTCCTCGGGCGAGGGCGCCGGGTACGGATGGATGAGGTCCAGCCGGAAGGAGCCCTCGAACAACTCACGCACGAAACTGGGCGCGGTCCATTCCGATTCCCGTGCCGCCTCCGCCACTTCGCGGGCCTCCGCTTCGGTGGCCAGGGGGGTCGGGACCGGGCGATCCGCCGAGGCGGGGGCAGGGGAGGGAGAGGGAGTAGTGGCGGTCATGAACAGACTCCAGTGGTGACGGGTGATGCCGTGCGTGACCCGCCTGCGCGGGTGTGAAGAGAGTCACGAACCCCGTGCAGGATCAGATCCACCACATGCCGCCGGCGGGATTCGGGGTAATCGGGGGCCGAGGGATCAAGCCCGGTGGCCCGGACGAGGGTGGTGGCGTGAACCAGGGGAAACCAGCAGAGCGCCACCAGGCTCACCAGCAGATGGGCGGCGGCGTCCCGGTCCTCGTGAGTCAGACCCAACTCGTCGACAATCGCCTCCAGTGCCTCTTGACCGGCCGCAATCCCGGCGGGGACGTCTCCTCCCCCCGTGCCCGAGGAGGATGGTGCCAGCGCCTCCCTCTCCATCAAACGCACGAAATGAGGGTGCTGTTCCAGGAAGGTGGAATAATCGGTGACGGCTCCGGCCAGGATCGCCTCCGGAGGGGCATCCGTGGATTGCGAACGTTCCCGGCCGTCACGCACCGCGTTCCGGACCTTTTGAAAACAGGCCTCCAGGACAGCCCGGTAGAGCTCGGCCTTCGATCCGAAGAAATAGCCAGGGGTGGCGCGGGACACCCCGGCCAGGCGCCCGACTTCGGCCAGGGAGGTCTGGTCGAAACCCTGCTCGGCGAAGAGTCGCTCCGCTGCCAGCAGAACCCGTTCGCGGGTCAGCTCGGCGTTTCGCTCCCGATTGGCGCCCTGTTCCGGTTCCGTCATTAGACATCTCCGCTTGCTTGCTGAACAGCAAGTTAGCATTCCTGCTCTCGGTTCGCAATCCAGAAATTGGTTCCACCCAGGGCACGGGCGACGCATGCGTCGCCCCTACCGCCGACTCCCTCCCCCCTACTCCCTGCTCTTGTATCTTGATCCCCATGTCCGAGGCCCGTGCTTCCCCGCGCATTCTCCTGGCCGATTGTGACGCCATGTTCTGCGCCGTGGCGAGGATTGTGGATCCCGAAGGGGCCGGCCGGGCATCGCATCTCCTGGTGGGAGGGAGCCCGGAGGGACGCGGAGTGGTGTGCTCCGCCTCCTACGAGGCCCGGACGTTCGGGGTCCGGTCCGGGATGCCGATGAGCCGGGCACTCCTCCTGTGTCCCCAGGCGAAGGTGGTTTCGGTGCCTCGCAAGGAGTGTCAGGCTGTAAGCCGTGAGGTGGCCAGCGTTCTCCGGGAATGGGCGCCGGCCGTGGAACCGGCGAGCATCGATGAGTTCTACCTCTCGATGACGGGGACCGAACGGCTGTACCGGTTCGAGTCGCTCGAGGCGACCGCTCGCCGCATCCGTGAGGCGGTGCGAAGCCGGACCGGGATCACCCTGTCGATCGGAGGAGGGACCAACCGCCTTGTGGCCAAGCTCGCGGCGGAACGGGCCAAGCCACACGCGGAGGAAGGGTCCGGAGTCCACATCGTGCCGCCGGGTGAGGAAGCCGCCTTTCTGGAGACACTCGATCTGGCGGCCATTCCCGGGATCGGGCCCCGACTGCAGGAGCGACTGCGGGCCCAGGGGCTGGTGCGCGTGGTCGAGGCGCGGCGGGTGCCGGTTGCGACCCTTCGGAACTGGTTTGGTGATCGCACGGGTGGGTGGCTTCACGAGCGTCTCCAGGGGATCGGCGGGACCACGGTCAACCCGCGGGAGGATCCCCGCTCGGTCAGTCGGGAGGAGACCTTTCCGGTGGATCACGATGACGACACCTTGCTTCAGGGGGAGCTGCTCCGCCTGGCCGAACGGCTGGGACGGGATCTCAGGAGGGCGGGCGTCCGTGCATCGATCGTGACCCTCAAGCTCCGGGATTTCGACTTCCAGACCCGCTCGGCGTCACGGACTGTCCCCGTCCCCGTGTCCACTCGCCAGGCGCTGTACCCGGTGGCGTGTGATCTGCTCCGGTCTCTCCGTCTGCGACGCCGGGTGCCGGTGCGTCTTCTCGGCATTGCCGCGACCCGGCTGAGTACCGGGGAAAGCCACGCCCAACTTGCACTGTTCCCGGACGACCGGAACGGGAGCCAGGGGATCCTCTCCGGCGAATCACCCCGGGATCGCCAGCTGGCGACGGTGCTCGACCGGATCGCCCTGCGTTTCGGAGACCGGGCGATCCTCCCCGGTCGCCTGACCGCGGTGCCCGCGCCGGGGCGGCCGGGGAAACCGCCCGACTCCGCGCCCCGGCGAGGATCCTCTCCATCCATGTAGATTTCCACGGGCGTCATGCCGCCACACCCCTCGATCCCAGGAGTTGTCATGTCATTGAAACCGACCCTGCAGCAGGCGATGAACGAGCAGATTCGCAAGGAGTTCCACGCCGCGTACCTCTATCTCTCCATGGCGGCCTACTTCGCGGCCCGCAATCTGGACGGCTTCTCGCGGTGGATGCGGGCTCAGGCCGCCGAGGAGGCCCGGCACGCGATGCGGATCGTGGATTACATCGAGGATCGCGGGGGACGGGTCGTTCTGCATCCCGTGGAGGCACCCCAGGCGGAGTGGCCCTCCGTCCTGGCCGTCTTCGAGCACGCCCTGCAGCATGAGGCCTCGGTGTCCGCCGGGATTCATGCCCTGTATGCGATGTCGGTCGAGGAGAAGGACTATGCGTCCCAGGCCATGCTGCAATGGTTCGTGACGGAGCAGGTGGAGGAGGAGAAGACCGGCAGCCATCTGGTCGAGACCCTGCGCATGATCGGGGACAACGCCTCGGCCCTCTACATGATGGACAAGGAACTCGGCCGGCGGGGATCCACCGAGTGACCACGCCTCAGCCGGTCGGATTTGCCGGTCTGGGGGCCATCGGCTGGCCGATGGCGGCCCGGCTCGCCGGGCGGGGACCGGTCGTCGTCTGGAACCGCACCCGGGAGCGGGCCGACGCCTTCGTGGCGCGCCACGG
>JBGSKF010000158.1:0-22644 GCA_041741375.1 Gemmatimonadales bacterium
CAGGCATCGGCAGGAGGGGGGGCCCTTCCACCCCACAAAACAGATCGTGATCTCAGCGCGCGAGGCGTGGGGCCGCGGGAATCATGCGGAGACCCTCTGCGACCTCCGTGTTCTCCCTGGTGAATCGTTCGTGCCTTCCCGATCCCGGACCTCCCAGGTCTCGGCATGGGGCGCCATTCCACCACCAGCAACAACTGGATCTCAGCACGCAAGACGTGGAGCGACGGATATCACGATGATGCGAGTTGCCCGCATTGATTTGCCGCGGTCTCGCGAGGAAATGGTGATGGAGACCAACGGGATAGCCACCACATTGAGACCATGTTGGAGGTCGCTCCCCTTCTTGCCCGCGCTCGTGCCGCCCTCGAGACCCACTTCGGGTACCCTGACTTCCGGCCTCTGCAGCGCCGGGTCATTCACGCCGTGCTCTCCGGGCACGATACCCTTGCCATTCTTCCCACCGGAGGCGGGAAATCCATCTGCTTCCAGATCCCCGCCGTCTGTCGTGCCGGGCTCACCATCGTCATCAGCCCCCTCATCGCCCTCATGCAGGACCAGGTCGATACGGCCTGCGAGCGGGGTATGTCGGCCGCCACCCTCCACAGCGGGATGCCCGTCGCGGAACAACGGGCCGTGCGTTCCCGGCTGGAGGCGGGGGATCCCACCCTCCAACTGCTCTATCTGAGCCCCGAGCGCTTGAACACGCTGATCAAGAAGACACCCGATCTCCTGAAGCCCTCTCTCCTGGCGATCGACGAGGCTCATTGCATCTCGGAATGGGGGCCCGACTTCCGTCCCACATACCGCGTGTTGCGGCGCCTCCGACGGGCCCTCGGCTGGCCCCAGACCGTGGCGCTGACCGGCAGTGCCACCCCGGCCGTCCGGGCGGACATCATCCAGACCCTGGGGCTCGGCACCGGCTTCCCGAGGCGTCGGCTCGTCACCCACCTGGGGTCTTTCGACCGGGCCAACCTCTGGTTCGGTGCCGTGGCCGTGAAGGATCCCCGGGAGCGGCTCGGGACCCTCCTCCAGATCCTCGGCAGGGCGGATCGCATCGCCCTCGTGTACGCCCCGACCCGCGGGATGACCGAGGGGATCGCCCGCCGGCTCCGCCACGCCGGGTTCCTCGCCGCTCCCTATCATGCCGGACTCCCGCCCGACCTGCGGGCGCGTACTCTCGCCGCCTTTCTGGAGGATCGTCTGGAAGTTGTCGTGGCCACCAGCGCCTTCGGAATGGGAATCGACAAGCCCAACGTGCGGCTGGTGGTTCACTGGCAGATGCCCCCGACGCCCGAGGCCTACTACCAGGAGGCCGGGCGCGCCGGGCGGGATGGGCGCTTCGCCCGTTGTGTGCTGCTGCACCATGGAGACGATGGGGACCAGGCTCGGCGGATGCTGCAGGTGACGTTTCCCCCTCGGGATCTGGTGGAGGCGATTGCGCGGGACCCGGCTCGTCGGCAGGGAGTGCCCGAGAATGTCCTCGATTCCGCCGATCGGATCGCCCGGGAACTCGGTCTCCCGGGGCGCAGCGGCGACTGGTCCCGCATCACCCGACGCCGCAAGGAAGCCGAGGGACGCATCCGGGCCATGGAGGAGTATGCCCGGCACCCCGGGTGCCGCCGCCAAAAGCTGCTCGCCTGGTTCGGGGAGCGCGCCTCCTCGTGCAGCGGATGTGACCGATGCCGGTCGCCCGGTCGCGGTGACACCGGTCCCGTGAGCGACCAGGGGAGTAGGGAGGGGGTGTACCAGCGTCTTCTCTCCTGGCGCCGAGCGATATCCCGGGAGGGTGGCTTGCCAGTGGAATCCATCCTGAGCGATGTGGCGCTCGCCGGGATCGCGGCGGCGTGTCCCCGGACCCGTCAGGCACTGGGACAGGTGGACGGCGTGGGGCCTCGGGTCCTGGCCAAGTTCGGGGAACAGATCCTGAGGATCTGTGAGGGTGGGGAGTGGGAGCAGGGTGTCGGGAGTAGGGAGTAGCGAATAGGGAGACGAGGGAGCCGCGTGACTGGCGAGTCACACCGAGGAACACCTCGGGCTACCCCGGGTCGGGCTCCATGTGCACGATCACCCACTGGACTGCGGGCATCGCCGCCTTGATCGCCCCCTTCACGGCGCCCGACACCTGGTGCGCCTCGTCCAGCCGCATGGCGGGATCCGCCTGGACATGAATCTCCACAGGGAGCGCGGGGCCCAGCTTTCGGGTCACCAGCTTTTCCACCTCGTGGAAGCGGGGTAGCCGGAGGGCTGGACGCGCGGACCGTTGGGTGTGGTGACGGTGGACGAGTCGGGGAGTACCGGGTCCTGGACTTGGAACGTGCTGGCGGGGACAAGGTGGTGGGCCGGGAGACGCAGACCGCCCAGCGGCTCTATTATCATACTGGTCTTCTGGGGAGCACCCGGGTGGTGGTCCAAGACACCACGATAGTTGAGGCGTACGACTACGACCCTTGGGGAGTGCGGCTCGAGGGCCGGATCCTGGCGGGCCCCACGAAGGAGGGGTTCACCACCAAGGAGCGGGACGCCGAGACCGGGCTGGACTACTTCGGGGCGCGGTGGGCTCCAGGGAGGGATCAACCCGGTCGCGCCCTGACACGCACCGCTCCCTCTTCTCCAGACTCACTCTTCCGTCAACCCGGGACCGTCGGTGCACGTCTCGCGTTTCCGGGCTCCGCCCTGCCGGAATCCGGTTACCCGATCGCCAGAGATCCCGCGATACTCCGGGCATGCGTTGCCCTCCGGATCCTTCCCCGTCCCCCACCAGGCAGTCCGAGCTCTGGTCACACTGCGGGGACGGGTGGACCGGAGGACCCCGCCATGCTTTCTCCGGGCTGAAGGCCCGGCGCATACCAGCCCGGGGCAACGCCCCGGGAATCGAAGGTGCAGACGATCCCAAAGGGCTGAAAGCCCGACCCATCGAGCCCGGGTCCTTATCCACGTGGTGTTCAGCACCAAGGATCGGCGCCCCGTGCTGCCCCCGCCGGTCCGGCCGGCGCTGCATGCGTATCTGGCCGTCGTGTCCCGCACCGCTGGATGCGAGTGTTATCGGGTGGGAGGGACCGCGGACCACGTCCACCTGGCGCTCAACCTGGCCCGCACGCGGACGGTCGCGGGCCTGGTCGAAACCCTGAAGGTGTCCTCGTCGAAGTGGCTGAAACAGGAGGCGGGGTTGGCGGACTTCGCCTGGCAGAGGGGGTATGGGGCCTTTTCCGTGCGGGCCTCGGAGCGAGAGCGACTCTGCCGGTACATCGCGCGGCAGAACGAGCACCACCGGATTCGGACCCTCGAGGAGGAGTATCGAGAGCTCCTGGGGAGACACGAGGTGGCCTTCGACGAACGCTTCGTGTGGGGATGAGAGGATGGCTCGGGCCTTCAGCCCGATGGGTTCCTCACCTGATGGTGCCCGGGGCGTTGCCCCGGGCTGATATGGGGCGGGCCGTCGGCCCGTGGTGCCGGGCCGGTTCCCGTGGGGCCGACATCGGACCGGCGTCACCAACCATAACGCGCGCGAGCCCCTCGAAAGGTGCATCCTCGGGGCAGGCCCGGCCGATTGGCAGGAGATGGACCCCAGGAACCACCTCAGGCTACCCGGGATCGGGCTCCATGTGCACGATCACCCACTGGACTTGGGGCATCGCCGCCTTGATCGCCCCCTTCACGGCGCCCGACACCTGGTGCGCCTCGTCCAGCCGCATGGCCGGATCCGCCTGGACGTGGATCTCCACGTGGAGGGCGGGGCCCATCTTCCGCGCCACCAGCTTCTCCACCCCGCGAACGCGAGGCACCCGAAGGGTGGTGTTCCGGATTCTTTCGGCTATCTCGGGATCAGGGCGCCGGTCCATCAGGTCCCACACCGCGGGACGCGCCAGCAGGAGCCCGTTGGTCAGGATGATCCCCGAGGCCAGGAGAGCCGCCCAGTCATCGGCGGCTTCCCACCCCGGACCTCCCAGCACCGCGATGCTGATGCCCACCAGGGCGGCGAGCGAGGTGAGACCATCGCTCAGATGATGCCAGGCATCGGCCGCCAGCGCCTGGCTCCCTATCCCTACATTGACCTTGGTCACTCGGCGGACCATGTACCCCTTGATGGCCATGACCACCACGAGCACCAGGAGGGTCCACGGGGCAGGGAGGTGATGCGGGGTGCGGATTTCCCGGATCGACTCGATGGCGATCCCGACTGCGGCACCCACCAGCATGAGCGCCACCAGCGCCGCCGCGAGCGACTCGGCCCGGCCGTACCCGTAGGGGAACTCCTCATCCGGATCCCGGCTCGCGATCCGAAGCCCACCCCAGACCACCAGCGACGCGAAAAGGTCACCCGTCGATTCCACCGCATCGGCGATCAATGCGTAGGAGTTGCCCAGAACCCCGGCGAGAAACTTGACGACCGCCAGGATCGCGTTGACCAGGAGCCCCGTCTGGGCCACGCGGATCCCTCGGCCCAGCGGACCCCCATCGGCGAGGCGATCAGCTATCGCCGGGAGAGCCGGTGGGTCAGCCATGCCACGATGGTGTCAACGACTTCAGCCCGCATCCGGGCATCGGGGAGTCGGGAATATCCGTCCGCGAATCCAACGGAATCCGCCAGGAAGAGGTGATTGGTGGCGGGAAAGATGGTCAGGGTGACGTCCCGGTTCCCCCCGGACCGCATCGCGTCCGCCAGGAGTTGCGCCTGATCGGGGGTGACCTGCCGGTCCGTCGCCCCATGAAGAATCAGAGCCGGGACCCCGATCCGTCGAGCGAGGGGCAGCGGATCGTGGTTCAGGAAGAACCGGAGCCAGGGTTGGATCCGGGCCAGAGAATCCACTCGCTGCATCGCCTGCTCCAGGGCGGAGTCCCGGGACGAGGGGGGGACCTGGGGAGATCGTTCGAGAGCCGAGCGGTTCTGGTACCGGATGACCTCCCGGCCCGGGAGACCGGTTCCCGCCAGGAGGACAATGGCGGCAACCCGCGGATCCTCAGCGGCCACCATGGGCGCGATGATTCCCCCTTCACTATGTCCGAGCACCCCGATGCGATCCGGATCCACGTCAGGCCGAGTCCGGAGCCACGCAATGCCCGCCGCGATGTCCGACGCCAGGTCAGCCGTGGTGGCCGTGGCGCCATTCCCCCCACTTCCTCCGAATCCCCTGTCGTCCAGGCGGAGCACCACCAGCCCGGCGTCGGTCAGCGCTTCGGCCAGTTGCCGGAAGGGACGGTACTCGGGCAGGACGGACGGGAGGGCACCGTCCCTGTCCTGCAGCCCGGACCCGGTGCTGGTGATGACGGCGGGCCACGGCCCGGTGCCGGCGGGCGTCGTCACGGTCCCGGCCAGCGCATGTCCCTTCGGGTGCGGGATGATCACGTCCTCGGCCGTCCAGGTCACTCCGTTCGGAGCATGGTAGTCGGTCCGGCGAGTTCCGAACGAGGCAAGAGCGGCGGAATCCGCGCGGATGATGCGGAGCCCTTGCGCAGGAATGACACCGCCGAGGATGTTTCCCTCTCCATCGATGGCCAGCCGAACCTGGACACCCCCCAACGCCATCTGCACGGAGTCGTGCCCCATGCGCTCGAGGGGAACCTGGATCGGGCGCGCCCCCGGAAGGACGAGGAGGGTGAGCGTGTCGAGGCCGGCGACTCCGCGGCTCACGGCGTGACGAATCGCCAGTTCGGTCAGGGCGAACGACGGATTGACGAACGGGAAGAGCGGACCCCCTCCCGGGTGGGTCTGGCGGGTGGCCGGGGCGTTCCCGAGGACCGTCTCGATGACCACACTGTCGGATCCGAAGGTCGTCGTGATCCGGCTGGAGGGCGGGGCCGTCGGATCACCGGCGATCGGACGGGTATCGAGGGTGGCCCGCACAACCGACCCCCCCGCCGCGAGGGCGATGGAATAGACCAGGCGGACCCCCGCCGCCGGGACGATCATCTCTCCATCGAGGGTGGCTCCCCGTGAATATCGCTCGACTGCGATGGTGTCCGTCCCGCGGATCAGGACGAACGGACTCTGTGACCGGACCGGGGCCGCAAAGAGGCCCAGGGGAAGCAGAGCCAGAAGGAGAGAAGCGGCGGGCCGGGACATGGGGAGCTCCAGGGGGCGGGGAACGGCCATTCGACGAGATGGATCCCGGACGTCAGCGCGGGGTCGCATCGGGCTGGAGCGTCAGCGAGGTGCTGTCCGGGCCGGACAGGACGATCCGCGTCACGTCGTCCGCACCAGACCGGATCATCACGCGAGACCCGGTGCCCGGGGTCGACAGCAGGAGTGTGAGGCCGCCCGCGCCTCGTTCCGTCAGCGTGTAGGTCGGGCGCCCGCCGGCATCCAGCAGGATCATCGATGGCCTGCCATCCTGGGTGAGGCCCAGATCCCCCCGCAGCTGACCGGTGCTGTCATAAAAGGTCAGGGCAGGGGCCCCGCCCGTGACCGAGAATGCCCCCCGCTGGCGTCCCGCGTCATCCTCCAGGATGATGCGGGACACGAGGAGCTCCTTCCCCGGACCGGTGATCGCGGCCCAGGCGGCAGTCGCGGCGAGCACCAGCAGGAGCAGGGACAGGATCCGGAGGCGCCGGAGCCGAAGCTCGATGAGCGTCAGGCGCGTCTCCAGCGTCTCGGCGGCAACCGCGGAGGAATCAGGCATGGGGGATCCGGTTCGGGTCGGGGGAAAGGTAATGTCGCGGTGGAGGATCCGTGTATATTGCGCTCCTATTGGGTGGTTCTCCTTCTCCACGTTCTCCCGGTGTCCCCCATGGACGACTCGCTCTACTTCGAAGAACATCACCATCAGGTTCGCGACATGGTCCGGGAGTTCGCCGAGACCCACATCGCTCCCGTGGCCCGCGAACTCGACCGGACCCAGGCCTTCCCCTGGGAGAACATCCGGAAGATGGGGGAACTCGGGCTGCTTGGCGTGCCCTGGTCCGAGGAACTCGGCGGGGCGGGGATGGACCAGATCTCCTACTACATCACCATCCACGAACTCGCCAAGGTCGATGCCTCCCACGGACTCACCGTCAGTGCGCATACCAATCTCGGGACCTCGCCCATCGTCGAGTTCGGCACTCCGGCCCAGCGGGATCGGTACGTACCGCTGCTGGCCTCGGGCACGGTCCTGGGCGGGTTCGGGCTGACCGAACCAGGGGCGGGGAGTGACGCCGGTGGCACGGCGACCACCGCGGTGGACAAGGGGGACCACTACCTCCTCAACGGGTCCAAGATCTTCATCACCCACGCCGGAGTGGGCGAGATATTCTCCGTGACCGCCCGGACCGAGCCCGGGAGCGGGAGTCGGGGCATCACCAGCTTCATCGTCACCAAGGACACTGTCGATCTCGACCGGTGCCGGGAAGTGGGCGTGGGGCACGCGTCGGACCTCGCGAAGACGCCCGGGGTGCGGGCCGGCAAGAAGGAGGACAAGATGGGGTGGCGGGCGAGTGACACCCGCGAGCTCATCTTCGAGGACGCCATCGTTCCCAAGGAGAACCTCCTCGGCACTCCGGGGGAGGGATTCGTCAATTTCCTCAAGACCCTCGATGCCGGGCGCATCGGGATTGCCGCTCTCTCGTTGGGCATCGCCGAGGGGGCGTACGAGCAGGCTCTCGCCTATGCCGGAACCCGAAAGCAGTTTGGCAAACCCATCGGGTCCTTTCAGGGGATTCACTTCGCCCTGGCCGACATGGCGACGGAGATCGAAGCCGGGACCCACCTCCTCTACACGGCCGCCCGGCTCAAGCAGGCGGGCAAGCCGTTCAAGAAGGAAGCGGCGATGGCCAAGCTCTACTGCTCGGAATTGGCCATGCGGGCGACCACCAAGGCCGTGCAGGTCTTCGGAGGCTATGGCTATACGACAGACTATCCCGTCGAACGGATGATGCGCGACGCCAAGGTCTGCGAGATCGGGGAGGGGACCAGCGAGATCCAGCGGATCGTGATTGCGAGAGAGATCCTCGGGAATATCGTTCGGTAAGGGAGTCCCCAGGCCGGCCAGCCCCTGGCTACGCCAATGCCTCCAGGTCCCCCGCCGCGAGCAACCTCTGGGGTGGCGCCTGTCTCAACCCCGTCGTACACGCCAGCCGCAACCGCTTCTCCGCCAGCTCGAACGCCACGTGCACGATCCCGTTTTGCGCGCTATCTTCCTCCGGACGGGTCACCGTCGTCTGCATAAGGTCCTCCCGGTTGAGTGTCAGCGCCTACTGTCTTTCGACCAGAGGAACTTGACGGGGGTGGCCCGTTTCTCAACCCCCAACCACCCCACGCCTACATAGTATCTTTCGCGGGGTGACTCGGTCCCTCTCCTGTCTCAAAGCCCTTGACACCGTTCCGGGGGGGGGGGGTAGGGTTGAGTATCCCCTCCCTTGGAGATTCGTGTGATGACCAGTGCGCTATCCCGTCCCGCCATAGTCTTTCCAACCCTGTTTCTCTTTCTACTTCTGCCGGTACCGACCAACATGCCCGCGAGGCAAGTACGTAGCGACACTCAAACTGAGAGTGCCGGGTGCACCATGGGTTGTGAGAAGGAACTGTTCCGAACCGACTGCACGCAACCTGATTATGTCTACCGAGTGGTTGGCGTTGAAGGGGAGTAGGCTCCGACGAGACCTGCTCTTCCTCTTGGGAATCACGGCGAGCTCTCTTCAGGCACAGGGCCGCCGTGTGTCGGTCGTGGACCTTGCCGGACAGGAACCTGGTCTAACGATTACCGGACCCGGGCAGGGGTTTGGTGTCATTGTCCAAGCCCTGGGGAACAGTTCCGGGGTTATTGTGGCGGACGGTAGTCAGCAGGCGATCTTCTTCTTCGACCGTGCGGGAAGGCTCGTGAGGACAGTTGGTCGCGAAGGGGCCGGCCCTGGAGAGTTTCGGAGTCTGCGTTGGCTCGGGTGGTGTCCTGACGGCACGCTCGTCGCGTTCGATGCCCTGCTCTCCCGGCTCTCGTTTCTTGATAGCCAGGGGGTCTGGGGCCGGCAGACCGGAGCCCCGATGTGGCTCGGAGTCAACAATCCGATCTCGTGTGGTGTCGAGGGACAACTGACCTCCCTCATTGCCAGGCCAACAGCCCTTCAGCCGAAGGGGCAGGTTACGCGGGTTCCGGCTGTGATCGTTCAGGGGCGCGAGATTCCAGACACCCTACTTACGCTTGAAGGCACAGCCTACTATTTCGCTGGCCGGACGCCAGGATACATCGACCAACCACTCGGCGCGACCGCGGTCGTCTCGACGAGTGGCGATTGGCTTGTCGCGGGAGATACTGATCGCAACATTGTGTACCGAATCCACCTCCCATCAGGGCGTCTAGATTCGATTCAACTGGACTTGCCGAAGATCCGAGTTTCCGCCGAAGCATGGGAAGAGGCGAAGTCGAGCCGGTTGGCAGCGGAGCCGTTGACCAGGACCCGGGAGTTACTCCGTGCAGTGCTCTCCGAAACGCCACGCCCGGAACTTGCCGCGGGCTTTACGGCCCTCCTCGCCGGTCCGGATGGCAGCTTATGGGTGAGACCTACGGGGCGCGGAACGGTGACCGCTTGGAGGTGGTACAACCTGCTCGGCATACAAAGAGGAATCCTCCGCTTACCGTCGAATGTCTTTCCTACCGAAATAGGGAAAGAGTACCTCCTCGGAATTGAACGACGAGAGGACGGATCCGAGGCAGTCGTCTGGTACCGGATTCCCGCCGGCGTATTCTGACCGCTGGCATGCACCGCTGCCTTGACTGTCCGCGCTCCAGCATATGGTCCCGCTCCGCGCCGCGCCGTTCCGGCGCCATGGGTAGTGCGATTGGGGATCACCGGCCTCGCCACTCCACGCTGGCAAGAAGTCCCCTTGCGTCCTCCCGGAAGCATGCGCTCTGAACCCACCCTCGGAGCCTACGGCGGCGCAGCCTGAAGGACGCGTTCTCCTCCCGCCGTCATCCCGAGAAGCGCAGCGAATTCGCAGGGATGACGACCGATCGGGGATCCTCCAATCTGCTGCGGGATTTTCTCCTTTCACCGCTCCCTATTGCTGTAAAATGCTGGATCACATAGCTTTAGAGCATATGGCGACCCGGTCTGCAACTTCTGTCTCCACCGCCTGCGGGCTTCGCGCCCTCGGGCGTCCCCTCGCCATGCTTCTCCTACAGCTCTCCCTGCGAGGGCCGAACCAACGACCACGCCGGATTCCTTCTCTTGTGGGAAGGATTCCTCCCCCGTCCACGCCCGAGCTCGATGCCGGAAGAGGACGCGACTGCTCCGCGGCCCGGCGGCACCTCCACGGGCCCCGGAGTCGGAGGAATTCGGCACACTGCGTCCCTGGTTCTGGCCTTCGCCTCTGGTCCGTTGTGGCCCCGCCTCGTCGCCGGAACCTGCCGGCGCCAGGACCCACGACATCACAATGTGTCGTACCCCAATCCTCCCCGTCGTTGCGGGAAAGCATGGGGTGTGGAGATTCCCCGCGTGAAACGCGAAATTCTGATCAGTGGCGGCCCGAGAGAAACCCGGGTGGCCATTCTGGAGGACGATCGCCTGGTCGAGCTGATGGTCGACCGATCCGACCATCGCCGTATTGTCGGTGACATTTACCTCGGCAGGGTCGAGGCGGTTCTTCCCGGGCTCCAGGCGGCCTTTGTAGATATCGGGCTCGAGAAGAGCGCCTTCCTCCACGCCTCCGACCTGCTCGAGCCCGAAGAGGACGAAGAACCGGCCGAGGGCGAGGATGCCGAGCCGGTTCCGGATGCTCCCACCGGGACCGAGGATGAGGGGGAGGGCCGGAGGTCGAACGGCAGTCGAGGCCGGGGGCGCTCGCCTCAGGGGGGCAAGCCTCCGGCCAATGAACCGCGGCAGCGTGAAGTGGGGAACCGGCGTGCGCTCCCCGACATCGGGGAACTCCTCAAGAAGGGGCAGATTCTTCCGGTTCAGGTGACCAAGGAGCCGATCAGCACCAAGGGGTGCCGGGTCACGGCTCAAATCTCCCTCCCCGGGCGCTTCCTCGTCTACATGCCGTACGCCTCCCGGGTGGGCGTGAGCCGGAAGATCGAGAGCAGGGAACAGCGGGCCAAGCTCCGGGAACTCGTCACCCGCCTCCTGCCCGACAAGGCCGGAGGTGTGATCGTGCGGACCGTGGCCGAGGGGGTCACCGAGGACCATTTCCGCCGGGAAATCGAGTCGCTGGTGGGGCTCTGGCAGAAGGTGAAGCGGAAGCAGATGTACGTGAAGCGGGCGCCGGCGCTGCTCCACCGCGAAACCAGCCTGACCCGGGGCCTCATCCGCGATGTCTTCAGCGACAAAGTGGACAGTCTCTGGGTGGACACCAAGGAACTCCATCACGAAGTGGAGCAGTATCTGGGGCAGGTGGATCCCGACCTGATGACCCGGGTGCATCTCCATACGGAACCCGATCCGCTCTTCGACCGGTGGGACATCGAGGCGGAAATCAAGGCGCTCTTCCGGGCCCGGGTGGAGCTTCCCAACGGAGGGTCTCTGGTGATTCAACCCACCGAGGCCCTGGTGGCGATCGACGTCAACTCGGGTCGGTACACCGGCAAGAAGGACCCCGAAAAGACCATTCTCCGGACCAACATGGAGGCCGCACGGGAGATCGCCCGTCAACTCCGCCTTCGCGATCTCGGCGGCATCATTGTCTGCGATTTCATCGACATGGAGAATCGGGGCAACCGGGAACGGGTGCTGCAGGAACTCCGCGGACATCTCGGCCGGGACCGGGCCCGGACCAAGGCGCTGGCCGTGTCCGACCTGGGCCTGGTGGAGATGACCCGGCAGCGCATCCGCCCGTCGCTCTATGCCTCGATGACGGAGGATTGTCCCACCTGCGCGGGATCGGGCCGGGTCTTCACCCCGGAGGTCGTGGCCCGCCGCCTCGAGCGGTCCCTCCGCAGGGTCAGCCGGGAGCAGAAGGAACGGTCGCTCTTCGTCCGGCTTCACCCCGAGGTGGCCCTGTACCTCCTGGAGTCGGAACCGAAGTTCTGGCAGCAGGTCGCCCGACAAACCGGCCTCACGGTGGACCTCCGGGATGACCCCATGATGCACCTCGACGAGTTCCGGCTGATGAGTCGGCCTGCGGGGAGGGACGTGACCGACCTCTATGCGGTTGCGTAGCGTGGCGTAGCCTGGGGGGGCTTGCTCCAAACGGGAGCTCTGACTAGGTTTACGGGCTAGTTTCGCACCATACTCGGGACCGGGAAACACTGACCATGTACGCGATCTTCAAGGCCCTCGGCAAGCAGTTCCGGGCCGAAAAGGGAAAAACGATCAGGATTCCGCTGATGGACGCGGAGCCCGGCACGTCCGTGACCTTCGATGAGGTGCTCCTCTCCTCGGACGGATCCGACATCAAGGCCGGTACCCCCACGGTTCCGGGTGCCTCGGTGGAAGCCGAAGTCATCGGAACCTGGAAAGACAAGAAGATCTACGTCTTCAAGTTCAAGCGGCGGAAGAACTACCGCCGGAAAACGGGACACCGGCAGAAGTACACCGAGGTCCGCATCACCGACGTCAAGGCAGGGTAACCATGGCTCATAAAAAGGGCGTCGGCTCCAGCCGGAACGGACGCAACAGCAACCCCCAATATCTCGGCGTCAAGCGCTTTGGCGGGGAGCAGGTGACCGCCGGCAGCATCCTGGTGCGCCAGCGGGGAACCAAGTTCCACCCCGGCAAGAACGTCCGCCGCGCCAACGACGACTGCCTCTTCGCCCTGGTCGACGGGGTGGTCAAATTCGAGCCGAAGGACAAGAACCGGAAGAAGATCTCGGTCTATCCGGTCGAGGTCGCGACCACAGCCTGATCGAGCGTCTCAAGCAGGTCCAAGGGGCTCCTGCTTTGCGAGGGGCCCCTTTTTTCTTGGCCGCCACGCCCCCCGGAACCACCACCTCCCGGGATCGCCACCTCCCGGGATCGCCACCCCTGGGATCGCCACGCTCCAGCGTGGCGCACTCCAGACTCACCCATCCCCGCCGCCCCTTGCCCCTCCCGATCCAATCCTATATGTTGCGATGTGAAACGTTCTCAAAGGAGGGTCGTGTGACCACGTTTATCGATCGGATCGACCGGGGTATCGAGCGGATGGCCCATGGGCTGCGCGATGGGGTGGAACGGGGCCGCCTGGGACTGGAGAAGACCAGGCTGCTGGGCGAACGGAAGCGCATCGCCGCGGAACTCGGCCTGCTCACGTGGCGCAAGGCCCGCGGGGAAGCCGACGCATCGGTCGAGGACCGTGAGGCACTCTGCCTCCAGTTGGACGACGTCAGTACCCGGCTCGACAAGGTGGAACGGGAACTCGCCACCCGCCGGGCTGAAGTCGTGGATGTCACAACGACCGAAGGGGACGCTCACTGAAAGAGAGGGGGGCGCCTCCTCCAGCCGAGTCGGGCCCGCCTCACCCCAAAGCTGCGCTGGCGTGGCGGGTGAGATCGCGCCAGAACCGGGGAGTCGTCTGCGCGGCGAGGACGAAGTTCCGTTCCTGCACTGACCCCTTGGCCCGGATCATCCGGACCAGCGAGCGGCGTTCCTCCGGCGTCCATCGCTCCAAGGGCAACAAGGCGCACACCGGGGCGAGGTCACCGGCTCCCCTCCGTTCTCCCTGAGACCATTCTGCCACATCGGACACTCCGAGTCGGGCCAACGTTGCGGCCACCACCCGGCGGAGGGCCACGGCGCGGGAACGGCCGTCCGCTTCCCGGCCGATCACACCAGCCGCCGCGAGGCTCCACCGGGCCAGACATCGCTCATCCACACGCGGGTGGCGGCCGGATCCGGGGAGTGCCAGCGTCAGATCTCCCTGCGCAAGTCTCCGCAGCGTGCTCCGATCGGTGCGGTGTCCCGGCTCCTGTTTCTGGCGGTCGCGTTCGTGAGTGGCCAGAAGGCGGAGGTCGGGATCGGTCGCCTCGAAGCCGAGACGGTGATAGAACCAGTACGCCCCGCTCGCGATGGCTTCCGGGTTGCCGCGCCCGAACTGATAGGGGTTGACGACGAAGCGCCGGACCCCGAAGAGTGTCGCGAACGCCCGGAGCGCTGCCCCGAAGATGGCGCCCGCCTCGCTCCGGCGGAACGCAGGGAAGATGTTGACCCCGGTGTTGGCCTGATGGCCAAGGGGGGTCACTCCTCCATACCCGATCGGGACCCCGTTGGCCAGAAGCAGGTGCCCGTAGTTCGCTTCCAGTGCCATTCTGGCGTGAGGAAGAGCTCCGATGACGAGAAGGGACACCCCCTGGCCCAGGTCCGCGAGGTACACCTCACCCGGGTTGGCCTCCGTGATCGCATGAACCTCCCGGCCCCGTGAGGCCAGGGCCACGCGGGCAACGTGAATCGCCTCCTCGGCCATCGTCGGATCGAGGAGGGCGATGTCGCGGAGCGGCCTGGCCAGAGACCGGGACGGGGGAGTGGCCCGAAGGCCGGACCGGAAGGCCAGGGGCGCAAAGGGCAACCGAAGCCGCGTTGCCGAGGCCGGTGCCGGGAGCGTCCAGGCAACGGCGGGTTCCGCCTCATCGAACAGTGTGTCCCACTCCCGCGCCAGGGGGGCCCGGGAGGGACGCTGGGCCATCAGCCACGCGAGGATCCCGCCCGCCCGCCCGGCCATGGCCCTGCGGATCCAGGCCCGTGTCGTCAGTCCCGGGGTGTCGAAACCATCCTCTTCGGCGCGGAGAAGTGTGCGGGTCAGCAGTGGGGCGAGAGCGTCACCCGACCCGAGGGCACCGGAGTCGAGGTCGAGGGAGCCAGGGTACCGGAGGGCGAGGATCCGGACCATGGTGGCAGACAAGACCCCCCGCGTGGTGCTTCCCGACATTCCCGAATCGCCGAGGCGGTCCCTCGCGGAAACCTGGGGCATCCGGTCTTCCCACCGCGCGAGCGCTCCTTCCGCAGCCGACCGCACCTCGGCATTGTCGGGGAAGGCGGCAAGAAAGAGAAGGTTGTCGTGATATCGCGCAAGGGAACCGGGCGACCGGATGGGACCGGATTCAAGCAGAGTGAGAAGTCGCAGCTTGTCCTTGGCAATGGTGGGGCCGTACTGATGCCGGAGGGAGTGGAGCGAGACGAGGGGAGTGGAACGCGCCATGTCACGGCATCCGGGTGATCGGTGTCGGATCGCCGTCGTCATCCCCGGACATGCGGGGATGACGAGGCGGGTCCGTTCCTCAGTATTTCGGGGGGAGGGTGCGATACCGATCGAGAAGCTCGGTCTCCCGGGTGTGGAGTGACTGGTCCTGACCCCGGATGAAAACGTGCTCCGCCACGGTGGAGAACTCGAACGGGTCCCCGGACCAGATGACCAGATTCGCGACCTTTCCCGTCTCCAGGGTTCCATACTGGCTCGCCACACCAAGTACGGTGGCGGGCGCGAGTGTGATCGCCCGCAACGCATCGTTCCAAGAGAGGCCGTTGCGCACGGCATTGCCCGCTCCAAAACGGAGATTCCGTTCCCCGCCGGAATCCTGGTGGGCAAGGAGTACCTCCACCCCCGCCTCCCGCAGCACCGTGGCGTTGTCGAGCCGGGCGCCGAGGCCATCGAAGGAGGGGATGTCTTCCATCGGGTTGAGCGCCACCGGAATCCCCGCCCGGGCCAGGTCCGGAGCCACCTTCCACGCCTCGGCCCCGCCTCGCAGGATCACCCGGAGACGAAACTCCTCGGCGAGCCGGATGACGCTGCGGATGTCGGAGGCGCGGTTGGCCACCATCATCACGGGGAGCTCTCCCCGGAGCACCGGAAGGAGCGCCTCGAGGTCCGCGGGCGATGCCGCAAGCTCGCGCATCTGGGCTCGGCCGTAGTCCTGTCGGCGGGATTCGTACTCGCGCGCATCGGCAAAGATCTGGCGGAGACGGGCCAGCACCCCGGCCCGTGAGTTTCCGCCGGCTCCGCGAGCACTGCTGGAGAGATTGATCACCATGACCGCGGGGGACCGGATCACCATGTCCTCCATCCGGCTTCCGCTGAAGTTGGCGACAACGGCCTGCCCGGCGATGAAGTTTCCATTGGGCACGAGCAGGCCGGTGGTCACGCCCCCGGTCCGGGTGATCGGGATGTCGACCGCATCGGGGTCAAGACCCTCACGCACATTGAATGCGGCGGTCACGTCCCCCGATTGGGAGGTTTCCCCGTAGGCGCCGAGCCCGCGCACGCCGAGCCCGGCGTTGGCGGCGGTGTGAATCAGGCCGGGGGTGATCCACTTCCCGCTGGCATCGATCCGGGTGGCCCCCGCCGGGATGGCCACGGTGGCGCCGACCGCGGCGATGGTCCCATCGCGGAGCAGGACGGTCCCGTTCTCGATCCGGCTTCCGGTTCCGGTGAAGATGGTGCCCCCGGTGATGGCGACGGTCTGCGCAGCCGAAGGGGCGGCGAGGGTCGCGAGGAGTGCGCTGGCAAGAGCAAGATGGCGGATCATCGGCCCACTCCCGGTGCGGTCTGTCCCAGGTTGAAATCGGTGTGGTACTGCCGTGAGGGATCGAGACGGTCGAAGACGAGCCACCCGTCGTTGAACACCTTTTCGGCCTTGGCATAGACGGAGAAGGGGTCCGCGGACCAGATCACCACGTCCGCGGCCTTGCCCGGCTCCAGGGTGCCGGTGACATCGTCGATGCCGAGGGCCCAGGCCGGGTTCGCGGTGATCCACCGCAAGGCCTGGTCCCGAGTCACCGTGATCCCGGCACGACGACCGGCATGCATCGCCTTGGCGGCATCCTGGTTGAGACGTTGGATGCCATCGGGGCTGTCGGAGTGGATGATCGCCCGGGCACCGGCCTGCTGAACGAGGGCGGCGTTCTCGGTGATGTTGTCGTACGCCTCCATCTTGAAGCCGCCCCAATCGGACCAGACCGAGGCCGCCGTTCCCGCGGCGGCGAGCAGGTCGGCCACCTTGTAGGCCTCGATCCCGTGGTGGAAGGAGCGGATGGTGAAGTTGAACTCCCGGGCCAGATCGAGCATCTGGGCCATCTCGTCGCCCCGATAGCAGTGGTTGTGCACCAGGATCTCGCCGCGTAGCACACCGGCCAGGGTCTCGGACCGGAGGTTCCGGGTCGGCGGGTCCCCCTTCCGGTCGGCAAGCCACTTGTCCCACCGCATCCGGTAGGCCTCGGCGTCGATGAACGCGGCACGGTACCCCGCCATGTTTCCCATGCGGGTGGAGGGCCCGCGGTTCTGGTACACCCGCTTCGGATTTTCCCCGCACGCCATCTTCACTCCGTAGGGGGCATCGGGGAACTTGAGTTCCTGCACTGTGCGCGCGGGAACCAGGCGAACCGTCACCGATCGGCCGCCAATCAGATTGGCGGATCCGGGGAGGACCTGCGCCACCGTCACTCCGCCGGCGATGGCAAGGGGGATCTGGGGATCATGCGGCCAGAACGAGTGCTCCGCCCACACCTCCGCCGTGTTGGGATTGGTGGCCTCGTTGCCGTCCTGCTCGGCGGCCGACCCCGGCGCTGCGTAGACACCGATGTGGCTGTGGGTGTCGATGAGGCCCGGCGTGACGAACTTGCCGGTTCCGTCGATCACGGTCGCGCCTGCGGGGGCGTCAACGGAGGGGCCGAGGGCAACCACCTTTCCCTCCTGAAGCAGGATCGATCCGTTGGAGATTTCCCGTCCTGTTGCGGTGAGGATGGTCGCGTTCCGGATCAGAACGGGGGGATTGGCCCGCCGAGTGTAGCTGCTCGGATACTGCGCCCTCTCGACACTCAAGGTGTCGGTAAACGGGGTAGCGGCCGCCGCCCGCGCCGGTGTGGGCCCCGCAGGTGGCGCCTGGGCGCCCGCCGCGCAGGCACCGAGGAGGAACACTCCGGGAACGACGAGATGCAATTTCACCAGGATACTCCAGGTTGAGGACAAATTCAGAGTCATCAAGGAACCAGAATAAACTCGATCGGTTGGCCGGACAGCGCCACCTTCAGAACGCGGTGGGGCTGCGCCACCGAGATCCAGAAGGTGAAGGGGGAGGGCCCGCCGGTCAGGTCGGCTCGGAATGCGTCAAAGGTGCCCGCCGGAATGGTCACAGATTCGGTGCCGGTGACGCTGAGGGTGAGGGTCATTTCTGATTCCTGCCCGGCATTGAACACGGGGAAGGTCCACCGCGCCCCCGCGGCCCAGGGAAGGGCAGGAAAGAAGGCGAGCAACGTGTTGTCGTCGATGGCAGCCTCACTGACGGTGGTGTCCACGGTGACCGTCTTGAGTCCGGAGGCGGGGTCCATGGTGGTGGCACTTCCACGGGCACGGCCATTGGCGTAGGTCACATCCACCGCAGTGGGCTGACCCTGAACCTCGCCGGTTTGTGTGACGGTGGTGGCGCGACCGGTCGCATCGAGCACGACCTCTGTTTGCTGGCTCAGGATGCCGGCTATGCTCATCCTGTCCCGGTACCGGAACCCCGTGTCGGATCGCTCCAGGGTGATCCGCTGCCCTCCCAGGGGCATCCCCTGAATCAGGATGGCGAAGCTGTCGGACCGCGCCGCCATCAGGGACAGATCGGCCGGGATGCGGGTGGCAGGACCGAACAGATCCTCTCGGGCGAGCGATTCTCCGGCCGGGGTGAGCATCCGGACGGGGCCAAGCTGTTCCATCTTTTCGAGCAGGCGGGTGCCGTCTCCCACAACCACCACCAGCGACGCCTCGGGGGTGATGAGGCTCGTCGCCGCTCGCTGGAGTGAAGTGGCGTCCACGGCAGCAAGCCGGGTCCGGTAGGTGGAGAGGTAGTCGGGAGGGAGGCCGAGCAGGCGCGCGTTGAGTACGGCGCCTGCCACCTGATCGGCGGTCTCGATGCTGAGGGGGAACCGACCGACCAGGGCACCCTTCGCGGCGTCCAGCTCCTCGGCGGTCACCCGTTCGGTGCGGAGACGGGTCAACTGGGCCAGCATCTCGCCAAGGGCCGAGTCGGTCACCTCGGTACGCACTTCGGCGCTGGCCAGGAAGGTTCCCATTTTCCGCTGGCGGACGATGGAGGAGTAGGACCCGTAGGTCCACCCCTTTTCTTCCCGCAGGATCATGAACAGGCGGGAGCCCGCGCCTCCCCCAAGCACCTGGTTGGCGATGGTCGCGGCATAGGAGGCGGTGTCGGTGGGAGGGAACGTCAGGTTTCCGATCAGAATGTTTGACTGCACGGACCCGGGACGGTGAACCAGGACGATCTCCCGCGCCGACCGTGTCGGAGGCGCCGGGAAGGCCGCCACGTCCGCCGGCGATCCTCTCCACGTCCCGAATGCTTGTGACGCCAACCTCCGGGCCTCCTCCAGTGACAGCGCCCCGGCGACCACGAGCAAGCTCCCCTCCGGTCGCACGCGGTCCCGGTGAAAGGAGACCAGGTCCTCCCGCGTAATGGCCTGCACCGTGCCGGCCGTCGGCGCGCGACCGAACGGGTGATCACCATAGAGAACACGATTGAACTGGCGCTGGGCGATGGACGCCGGTTGCGACAACTCCAGTTGCAGACTGGACAGCGTCTGGGTCCGCAGGAGTTCCAGCTCCTCCGCCGGAAGATCCGGGGCGGTCAGGGCGGCACCGAGAAGCTCGAAGGCCAGCCGAGCGTCCGGGGCGAGCACGTCGGCCCGGAGCGTGAGGGTTTCGTTGTCCGCGCCGGCCCCGATGCTCCCGCCCACTCGCTCGATGGCCTCCGCGACCTGTTCGGCGGAGCGGCCCCCCGCTCCCTTGGTCAGCAGCCCGGCCAGGAGGGATGCGGTCCCCTCCTTCCCGGCGGGGTCGAACGCGGTGCCGGCCGGGATGGCAAGGGAGATGGAGACGACCGGTTGTCTGTGGCTCTCCACCAGCAGAAGCGTGAGTCCGTTGGGGAGTCGCTCCTCCTGGAAGGGGGGAAAGACGGCCGGCCGGATCGGGCCCGCCGGTGGTGGAGAGGTCGGATATGCCTGAGCGGCCAGCGAGGCTCCCGGGGCGCCGAGCAGGATCGCCGACGCAAGGAAGGGAAGTGATCGGTGGGTCATGAGATCGGCTCCGAGCTGATCAGGATTTGGACCACGTTCGCAGGCACCAGATAGGTGCTGACCACCCGGCGGATGTCGTCCAGGGTCACGGCCATCATCCGGTCATACTCCCGGTTGATGGCATCCGGCGTGCCGTAGTGCAGCATCGCCTGCTGGAATGCCTCCGCCAGATTCAACGCCCGCTGGCGTCCGTTCACCAGTTGCGACCGGAACTGCGCCTTGGCCTTGTCGAGCTCCTCTTCCGTGACACCGCCCCCGGTGCCGAGGCGCGCCACCTCACTGGTCAGCTGGGCGGCCACCGAATCAGGCGGCACGCCCACGTTCGCAACGGCCAGGAGGGCGAAATGGCCCGGGCCCAGCCGCGGAATGCTGAAAGCCTGGGTCAGGGCGGCGGTGCGGGTCTCGCGCACCAGCTTCCGGTTCAAACGGCTGCTCTCGCCCTGGCCCAGAAGAGTACCGAGCAACTGGAGGGCAGGGGAGTCGGCGTGGGCAAGGGGAGGAACCCGGTACACCTGGAGCACGGCGGGAAGATTGGCCTTGGGATCGTGGAACCGGAGCTCCTTTCGTCCCGGGGAGAATTCATAACCGCACTCCACGGGAGGAGGATCGTTTCCCCGGGGGATCGCCCCGAAGTATCGGGAGATGAGGTCCTTGGTCTCGGCGGGGTCAAAGTCCCCCACCACGGTGAGGGTGGCATTGTTCGGGGCGTAGTACTGGTCGAAGAAGGCCTGCACATCCTCGGTTGTGGCGGCGTCGAGGTCGGCCATCGAACCGATCGTCTCGTGCGCGTAGCCAAAACAGGTGGTGGAGTCGTATGCCCGGGTCAGGCCCTGTTGGAAGGCCCCGACGTACGGCTGGTTGTCCACCCGGAGGCGCCGCTCCTCCTTCACCGCCTCGGTCTGGTTGGCCAGGGTCGAGTCGGTGATGGCGAGAGAGCGCATCCGGTCCGCCTCAAGCCAGAGCGCCAGGTTCATCCGGTTGGAGGGAACCACCTGGAAGTAATTGGTCCGGTCATCGCTGGTGGACCCGTTCACCGCTCCGCCCGCCTGCTCCACGAGGCGGAGATGTTCCGACTTCGGAACGTTCTCCGAACCCTGAAACATCATGTGCTCGAAAAGGTGCGCAAACCCCGTGCGGCCCGGGCGTTCATTCCGGGACCCGACCCGGTACCAGACGTCCACGGCCACGACCTGGGCGGCGTGGTCCTCGGCGAGGATCACCGTCAGCCCGTTGGGGAGAGTGTAGGTCTCGAAGGGGACCGGTTCCGGGGCCTGGGCCGACAGCGCGACTGGCACCAAGGACGGGGCAAGAAGGGCAATCGTGACGGGGAGATATCGCCAGAGTCTCATGTGCCTGCCGTGAGTCAGGTTAAGGAGGAGGTGGGCACCCGGGTGAGGGCGCGAATCCAGGTCCCCGAGGACAGTATCATGATCTTCCTGAATCTACTGCCACCGGAGCCAGGAGGCATCCCGGCGACGGATCCTCGGTCAGGGAGCGGTCGCGGCGCGCAAACGGTCGGGGTGGTTTCCGCAGACGGCGGCCACGCCGAGCTGGGTCAGGCGGTGAGCCTCGGCATCGCTGTTGACCGTCCAGGCGATGACCTCGATGCCCCGGGAGCTGGCCGCGTCCACCAGTGCCTGGTCGATCAGATCGGTCTGTTGCCAGAGGGTGCGGGCCGAAGGAACGTCGTCGAAAATGGCCAGAGGACGAACCGGATAGCTCGCGGAGAGGAGCCCGCAGCGGAGAGTGGGCTCCTGAGCGGCGAGCCGGGCGATGATCCTGTGGTCGAAGCTGTGGACAGCATAGGACCCAGGCTCGGGTCCCCCACGCAGGGAGTCCAGGAGAGCCTGGTCCCACCCCGGCGCCAGCGACTTGACCTCAACCCAGACCTGGAGGCCCTTGAGCGCCTCCAGAGCCTCCTCAAGAAGGGGAGGGGGAGAGCCGTCGGTCAGGCGTGCCGATTTCGCTTCTGAAGCGGTTAGTTGTGCAATGGGGCCCAAGCCTGGCAGCTCCGGGTCGTGGTGAACCAGGAGTCCGCCGTCCGCCAGGGAATGGATGTCCAGTTCCACTCCGTCGGCTCCCAAATCCACGGCGAGCGTGAACGCACGGATCGAGTTTTCCACAGCCGAGCCGGAGGCACCGCGGTGAGCGATCACGCGCGGCCCAGGTGTGGGAAAGTTGGAAGGTCGATTCGACATTCTACACCATCATGTGGGAAAAGTCCGATGCTGCATTTGCGGCTTGGTGTTGCTTGCACCAGCAAAATCAACGTGCTGGTAATCGAATGTGGGAAACCTGTTGTCATTGGCGGTGACAAGTTACTTGATGTCAGTACATCTAAACACAATCAATACAAGTATTTCAACTGTATCAACATTGCTAGGAATTAGTCAATTACGGATCAGATTGAATGCAAAACGGCAACAAAATTGTTCGCGATGGCCGGAAACCCACGCCGGCGGCCCGCGGGCCGCCGCGAGTTGGCAGGGAACTCAGCGTACGGGCAGTTCGGCCCAAGGGTCGTTCACAAATGGGGATAGTTCCAGCGGAACAGTGACCCAGGTTCGTGAACTCTTTGGTTCCGGCTCTGCCGGCTTAGGACATAGGACATGGAAGAGACATAAGACATGGAAGATAGGACATCAGGCAAAGAGACCGCGACCTTGCAGGAGCCTTTCCAAGTCCCCAGTTCCAAGTCCTCGCCAAAATGGATCCCGGCGTTCGCCGGGATGACGTCCCGTGAGATTCCCGAGGTCCTCAGTTCTA
>JBGSKF010000159.1:0-21024 GCA_041741375.1 Gemmatimonadales bacterium
GCATCGAGGCCCCGGATCCGCTCCTCGCCGAGGGTCCGCCGCCACCGGGCCACGGCGGCGGTGTCCCCGAGCCCGGCATAGCCCTGGATCAGCGCTCGCGACGCCACCTCGGTGAGTTCGTCACGTTCGTCGGGGGGGGCCTCGGCGATGCGGCCCTCGACTGTCCTCTCCAGGTCCTGGAGCAAACCCGGGGTCACCCGGTCGAGGGCGGCGTCGATCGTCACACCGAGCGTCGCGGCGAACATCGCCGTCACCCGTTCGGCGGCTCCGGTCTGGCGATCGCCGAAGGACCCGAAGAGCCGTTGCTCCAGCAGGCGGGCCTGGTCCACCTGACCCGTGGCGAGCAAGGCGTTGATGAGCCCGCTGAGGAGGATCTCGGGCACCGCGACGCGTTTCTGGTTTCCGTTTTTCTGGTCCAGGGCCTTTGCGAGCTGGGCGGCCGCCGGAAAGCGCCGGGCCTGGAGGAGGACGATGAGCCGGAGCACCGCGGGGGGAACCGATCCCGATGCGCCGAGAGCCTCGGCGCGGTCGAGAGACGCGAGGGCTCCATCGTAGTCTCCATCCGACTGGAGGAGCCGGGCCATCATCAGATGTGCTTCTCCCTCGTCCGGCGCCACGCCGAGCCATTGTTCCATGATGCCACGGGCCCGGTTCCGAGCGGCGGCTCGTGAGGCCTCGATCACGGCTGGTGCGTAGCGGGTCGCGACGGAGTCGCGGGGGACGAGGACGAGCGAGTCGTTGAGGAGGAGGACTCGGTACAGACCCGCGGGGACTCGTCCGAAGGCGGAGCGGATGTCGCCGGGAGGGGGATCCCGGTAGACGGGGATGGCGATGCCGTCATCGAGAAACACATATCCGAGGATATTGGCGATGTTGGCGTAGAGCCGGTGATCGTTGCCGTTCTGGGTGAGGGCGCGTTCGTAGGCGCGCAGGGCAAGATCGTAGGAGGTGGAGAGTTGTCCGATCCCCCGGGAATCGGGACGGAGGGTCAGATCGAACTGGGCGGCATCCCCGAGCCCGGTCCAGGCGTCCACCAGGGTGGAGTCGAGTGCCACCAGGGCGGAGTACCGTCGCCGCGCCTCCGGAAAGTCGGCGTGGAGTAGCGCATGCCAGGCCTCGATCAGCCGTCGCTCCCGCTCGGGTCGGTCCGTGGCGTACCGCCGGGCCGAGTCGGCGAAGGCGACGAACTCCCCTCCCCCTCCCAGCAGATCGCGGGCGAGAAGGGCCTGGCTCAGCTCATACCAGGCGAGGGCGAAGCGGGGATCGGCGGCGAGCGCCGCCGCGAAGTGCGTCCGCGCGGCGGGCATGTCCCACCGGCTCCGGGCGGCCACGCCCTCGACGTAGGCCCGATAGGCGTCGATGGATGTGGTGGGTGGTTCCACCGACACGATTTCTCCGGGGCGCGCGCCCGAGAGGTCGAGGATCTGATCCGCGAGCTGTTCGAAGGCCCGGGGCAGCGTGGAGTCGTTCCGGGCCTCCACGCTCGCGGTGCGGAGGAGTTCCCGGGTTCGCACGTCATACAGCCTCACGCTCAATCGCAGTGCATTGCCGAGGCGCACGATGGTGCCGAGGGTGGCGGTCCCCATCGACGCGGCCCGGGCGAGACGGAGAGCATCCTCCCGGCCCATCGGACGCGACTCGTCCAGATTGTCCCGGCGCGCCAGGTCGAGGAGACGCTCGACATGCACGACCTCGAGATCCTGCCACCGTCCCAGGGACTGGGCCAGCTGTTCGACTCCCCCAATCCGGAGCCAGTCGAGCGCGGGATCACCGGTGGCGTTCTCGAAGAATCCCACGAGGATGGAGCGCCGGGGATCGGTCGCGGGTGGCGGGGACCGCGTCAGGGTGGCGAATATCCCGACCACGAGCACCGCCGCGCCCAGGGGGCGGAGCATCCGGTGCCACCGCCCCGGGCGGGAGGGCGGCCCCGCGGGGCCCGAGGCCGAGAGTGCCTCACGGAGGGACTCCGCGGAGGGGTAGCGATCGGCCGGGTCCTTGGCGAGGAGCCGCCGGATGACGGTCTCGATGCTCCGCGGGAAGTCCCCGATGTGGGCAACCAACGGGACCGGGGCTTGGGTCAGATGGGCCACGGGAAAGTTGGGCGGCGTTCCGACCCGGAAGGGATACTGCCCCGAGACCAGCTCGTAGAAGATGACGCCGAGGGCGTACAGATCGCTCTCGGGCCCGAGTTCCCGGGTGCCGGCCGCCTGCTCGGGGCTCATGTAGCGAGGAGTCCCCATCACGACGCCCGCCCCGGTGACGCTGTCGGGATCGATCCCGTCTCCGACGGTGACATCGGCCGCGCGGGCGATCCCGAAATCGGTCACCAGAGCCCGTCCCGTTTCCCGCTCGATCAGGATGTTGTGCGGCTTGACGTCCCGATGAATGATGCCCCGGCGATGGGCCGCTCCCAGGGCCGAGGCGATGTCCCGCACCAGGGCCACCGCGTCGTCGACCGTGAAGCGGCCTCGGTGGCGAAGGCGGTCCGCCAGGGTTTCTCCCTCGACATACCCCATGGTGAAATAGGCGACACCGTGGATGTCGCCCACGCGGTAGATGGGCACGATGTTGGGGTGCTGGAGCTGCGCGGCGGTGGCGGCCTCCCGTTCGAATCGGGCACGGAACCCCGGACGGGCCGCCAGGTCAGGGGCAAGGATCTTGAGAGCCACGAGGCGCCCCAGGGACCGTTCCCGGGCCAGGTACACCGTGGCCATTCCTCCCTGCCCGAGTCGGGAGAGGATTTCGTATTCTTCCGCGAGCGCCGCCTGGACATCGGCGGGAATCCCGGAGGGAGCCAGGGGGGTAGGCATTCCCCAATACTACTTGGGATGCAGGACGGAGGACATGGGCCCTCACCCCCTGGCCCCCTCTCCCGCACACGGGAGAGGGGGAAGGCACTCCCGTGCCTCCAGGACCTCGGCCACAACGGTCTCCAACCGGGAACGCCGGACGTCACTGTTCGCAAGACGGACGACGGTGAGCCCCAGCCGCTGGAGCAGAGCATCCCGTTCGAGGTCGTAGGCACGTTGCGCGGGCACCTCGTGAATCGGCCCATCGATTTCGAGCACGAGGTTCAGGTTCCCACAGTAGAAATCGACGATGAAGCCGCGGATGACCTTCTGTCGCCGGAACTTGACACCGTGGATACCCCGGTTCCTCAGCAGCATCCAAGCCTGTTGCTCAGCCACCGTTGCTCTCCGGCGCAACTCTCGTGCGACGGCTGTCTTCTGCCGGCGTCGACCCTTCCGGCGTCGCGTTCCCATCTCCCATGAATAACCCGGAGGCCGGGAAACCGGTCATCAATCGAACGCAGGCCCACCCGGAAAACTCGTGCCGGCAACCCTCCCCCACTGTCCCGGAACCTCCCCTGTCATTCCCCTCTCCCACTCTGTGGGAGAGCGGCCAGTGGTGAGGGCTGCGCTCACCGGACCTCCAGGTGTCGTTCCCCTCTCCCACTCTGTGGGAGAGGGGTCAGGGGTGAGGGACTTCCTCGACTCCCTCCGCCGTCACCCGGTGGGAGATCAGGGGAGTGAGGGTGGCCTCCTCGCCCAGGGTAATCGCCTCATCGAGGGCGCGGCGCCCAAGGGCGAGCCCGGTGTCATCCGCGGCATGGATGGTGGCGAGACACTCTCCCCGGGCGACCCGGTCCCCCGGCTTGGCCGTGATGACGAAGCCAACGGAAGGATCGATCCGGTCGGCGGAGGTTCGGCGCCCCCCGCCGAGTTCCACAATGGCATGACCGATCCGGCGCGGGGCGACGGCGGTGACCACGCCATCGGCGGGAGCGCGCCACTCGGCGATGTGGGGGGCCACCGGGAGACGCGACGGGTCCTCCGTCACGCGCGGGTCTCCTCCCTGGGCCTCGATGAGACGCGCCAGAAGAGCCATCGCCTCGCCGGATTCCACCACCGTCTCCAGCCGCGCCCGCGCACGGGTCCGGTCGGCCTCGGCCCCTGCCGCCAGCAACATCTCGACCCCCAGGGCCCAGGTGACGTCCATCAGGTCTTCGGGCCCCTCACCGGCCAGGCCGCGGATCGCCTCGGCGGTTTCCAGGGCGTTGCCGCAGGCGTGTCCGAGGGGGCGGTCCATGGCAGTGAGGAGGGCGACGGTCCGGCATCCGTGTGACTCCCCGATGCCGATCATGGTGCGGGCCAGAGCGAGCGACTGATCCAGGGACGTCAGGAAAGCCCCACTCCCCGTCTTGATGTCGAGCACGAGCCCGGTGAGCGACTCGGCGAGCTTCTTCGACATGATGCTGGCCGAGATCAGCGGGATCGATTCCACGGTTCCGGTGACATCGCGGAGGGCATACAGTTTCCGGTCGGCGGGAACGATCTCGGGAGTCTGTCCGAGCATGACGACACCGAGGTCGTGGAGCTGGGCGACGGCCTGGTCCAGCGACAGGGCGGTCCGGAACCCGGGAATTGCCTCCAGCTTGTCGAGGGTTCCCCCGGTGTGGCCCAGGCCCCGTCCGCTGATCATCGGAACCGCCACTCCGCAGCAGGCCAGCATCGGGGCAAGGAGAAGCGAGGTCTTGTCCCCCACTCCCCCGATGGAGTGCTTGTCCACGGCGGGACGCCCGAGGCCCGACACCGGCAATTGCCGTCCGGAGTGGAGCATGGCTTCGGTGAGGGCCGTCAGTTCGGGCCCGGTCAATCCTCGAAACACGACCGCCATCGCGAGAGCAGCGATCTGGTAATCCGGGATCGTCTCGTTCACATAGCCGTCGATCAGGGCCTTCCATTCCCCGGGGGTGAGCTCGTGCCCATCCCGCTTGCGTTCTATCAGTCGCGGTACCACGATTGCTGTCATGCGATGGCTCCCTCTGATCCTGCTGGGTCCTGGATGGTGGCCCCTGGCGACCCCGGACATCGGGGCTCAGTCGGTGGACAGTCTGCTCGTGGCGGGCCGCCACCACGTGACGGCGGTCGCTCCCGCGGCGGCACTGGAGGCCTTCGACGCCATCCTGGCGATCGACTCGACCCACTTCGAGGCCAACTGGCGTACCTCACTCGCCCTGGTGGACCTGGGAAAGGGCGTGCCCGACCAGGTCCGCGATGCACGGAGGGATTCCCTCTACGCCCTGGCGGAGCGCCGGGCGCGGCGGGCGATCGCCACGGACAGCACCCGGGCCGACGGATATTTCGCCTTGGCGAACGCCGTTGGCAAGGCGGTCCTGACGCGAGGCAAGAGGGAACAGATGGACCGGGCGGGAGAGGTTCGCACCATCGCCCTCGCCGCGCTCGCCCGTGATCCATCCCAGGATGGGGCCCATCACATCCTGGGACGGTGGCATCTGGAGATCATGCGCCTCCCGGGCATCTTCCGGTTCATGGCCCGAAAGGTCCTCGGGCAGGACCTGATAGGGGAGGCCTCGTGGGAGGAGGGCATCCGGCACCTGGAAGCGGCGGTGGCGAGCCGTCCCGACTGGATCTACCACCGCCTGGACCTCGCCCTGGCCTACGCGGACCGGGGTCGTTTCGCGGAGGCGCGAGCCCAGATCACGATTCTGGACACCCTTCCTCTCGGCGACGTTCTCGACACCCTGTATCGCCGGCAGGCCCGGGAAGTGGCCGCCACGCTTCGGGACCGCTAACTTGCCGCGTCCTTCTTCCCGATGAGTCTCCCTGTGACCGCCCCTGTTGCCCCGTCCGACGAGATCCGGCGCCTGCACGAGCGGGTGCGCGTGCTGGAAGGCGAGCGCCGTCATCTCCTCACCATCATTGAAGTGCTTCGGGAAATCATCGGGGTCACCCACTACGTGGACATCGTCCAGGTCGTGGCCCGGCGCCTGGGCAGCGCGTTTGGTCTCGACCGCTGCTCCGTCTTTCTGGCGGAACGGGGGGGGGGAACGGTGCATCTGGTGGCGAGCTACGAGGATCCGGCCATCCGCAACCATGTGGTGGATCTGGCCCGGTATCCCGAACTCAAGCGGGCCCTGGACACGGGACGCACGGTCAGCATTCCTGACGCCCTGCTGGACCCGTCCCTCTCGACGGTGGTGGAGACGCTGAACGGCCGGAGAGTGCAGTCGATCACCGTCGTCCCCATCACCTGGAGGAGCGTGGCCATCGGCGCCATCTTCCTGCGCACCTACCGGGGGGGAAAGCCATTCACGGACGAGGACCTGGAGTTCTGCCGGGTTATCGCCGAACTGACGGGCAAGGCGCTGCGTCTGGCCTATCGTGTCGAGCGGCTCCAGACCCGGCATGGCGGGAAGCATCACCTCGCGGCGGAGCGGGAGCGTGCCGCCCTGCTCGGCTTTCTGCGTCGCCTGATGGCGGCCTGGGACGAACAGGAGAGCGAACTGCCCGAGGGGGCCCTGGCACGAGCCAGCGCCGCCGAGTTGGACCGCCTGGTCCAGGTGGCCCTGACCGTGATTTCCGCCGAGGCACACGGCCGGTGACGGTGCCGGACGTGTCGGAGCGGATGGCCTCGCTCCGGACCCGGATCGACGAGGCCAACCGCGCGTACTACGAGGCGGATGCGCCGGTCCTTTCCGATGCGGAGTACGACCTTCTTTTCCGGGAGCTGCAGGCCCTCGAAACGGCGCATCCGGCTCTCGCGAGCGAGGACAGTCCCACCCGCCGGATCGGAGGGGCTCCCGCTCCCTTCCTTCGCAAGCACACCCACCGGCGGCCGATGTTCTCCCTCGCCAACGCCTTCAGCACCGAGGAACTGGTGGCCTGGGAGGAGCGGAACACCCGCCTCCATCCCGACGTGCCTGGCTCGGGCTACACGACCGAGATCAAGATTGATGGCGCAGCCGTGAGCCTCACCTACGCCGAGGGACACCTCGTGGTCGGGGCCACCCGCGGCAACGGGCAGGTGGGCGAGGATGTCACCACCAACCTGCGTACCATCAGCGACATCCCGCTGCTCCTCCGGGAGGGGAACGCTCCCTGGCCTCCCCTCCTGGAGGTCCGGGGCGAGGTGTACATGCCTCGGACCGCGTTCGACCGGATCAACCGCGAGCGCGAGGAGGCGGGTGACCCACCGTTTGCCAATCCGCGCAACGTGGCCGCCGGGAGCCTGCGGCAACTGGACCCGGCCGTGACCCGGGCACGCCGGCTCCGTTTTTTTGCCTTTCATCTCGAGGTCATCGACGGGCGGATGCCCCTGTCCACCCACCATGAGACCTTGGATCTGCTGGTCTCCTGGGGATTCCCGGTCGAGCCCCACCACGCGCGCTATCCCGATCTGGGTGCCGTGCTGGCGGCGATTCCGGCATGGGAGACCCTCCTGCCCACCCTTCCCTTCGGGGCGGATGGGGTGGTCGTGAAGGTGGACCGGCGGGCCCTGCAGGAGGACCTCGGAATCGTGGGGGGACGGGAGCCGCGGTGGGCCATCGCCCGGAAGTTCGCCCCGGAGGTGGCGGTCACCCGCCTGCGACGAATCCGGATCAACGTGGGCCGGACCGGAGCCCTCACGCCCTGGGCCGAGCTGGAGCCGGTGGATCTCGGCGGAGTGACGGTGTCGAGCGCCACGCTGCACAACTCCGATGTCATCGCCCAGAAGGACATTCGGGAGGGGGATTGGGTCGAGATCATCCGGGCGGGAGAGGTCATCCCGCAGGTCGTGGCCCCTCTGCGGGACCGGCGCCAAGGGAATGAAGTCCCCTTCCTCATGCCGACCACATGTCCCGGGTGCGGGCATCCCGTGGAGAGGCCCCCGGATGAGGTGGCGGTGTACTGCGTCAATCCGGCCTGTCCCGCCCGGATCTACGAGGGGATCGTGCATTTCGCGTCCCGCGGGGCGATGGACATCCGGGGGCTGGGCCCGGAGCGGATCAGGCAGCTCATTGACGCGGGTCTGGTGGGGGACCTTGCCTCGATCTATCATATTACCAAACAAGAGCTTATGTCACTGGAGCGGTTCGGGGACCAGTCTGCGGAACAGCTTGTGCAAGCGATAGAGGCCTCGAAGCGCCAGCCGCTCTCCCGGCTGGTCTTCGGCTTGGGCATCCGGCACGTCGGCACTCAGGTGGCCACGCTCCTGGCCCGCCGGTTCGGAACCCTCGATGCCCTGGCCCGGGCGGACCGGGAGGAGATCAGTGCGATTTCCGGGGTGGGCCCCGCCATCGCCGACGCGGTGGCGTCGTGGTTCGAGAACCCGGGGTGCCAGGGCCTGGTGAAGCGATTGTTCAACGCGGGAATTGCGGGAGTGGAGCCCGTTGACGTCCGTCAGCCCTCGGACGGGCCGTTTCAGGGAGAAGTTGTGGTCCTGACGGGGACGCTCCCGACCCTGTCCCGGAGCGAGGCCTCCGCCCGGATCGAGGCGGCCGGGGGCCGGGTGACGGGATCGGTCACACAGAAGACAACGCTGGTTGTCGCGGGACTCGAGGCGGGCGGCAAGCTCGACCGGGCCCGTTCGCTGGGATTGACGATCATTGATGAGCCGGAGCTGCTCCGGCGCCTGGAATCAGACTCGTGAGAAACCGGCCGCCGTGAGCGGCCCTGACAAGAGACAGACCATGCCCGACACCATGACCACCGACACCCCGACGACCCCGCGTGTGGTTCATCTCAGCCCGCGAGCCCTGCACGCCCTCCGATCGGCGCTGGAACGTCACGCCGGGCGGCAGGCGGCGGTAGTTCTCCAGGAGGCGGGGTTCGCCGATGGGGAGGCGCGATACCAGGCGTTCTGCGACCACCTGCGTGCGGAGTACGGGGTTGACCGTCCCGAGGATCTCGACATCGCCTTTCTGGGTGAGGCCCTGTCGGGGTGCCTCCAGGAGGCCGGCTGGGGGGGCGTCACGATCGAACGCCTGGGTACCACGGTCTTCGCGATCGATTCGGTGGACTGGGCTGAGGCCTCGGGTGGAGCGCAGTACCCGTCGTGCCATTTTTCCACGGGGAGTCTGGCGGACCTCTTCACCCGGATCGGCGGGAGTCAGGCTGCGGTCATGGAGGTGGAGTGCCGGAGCAAGGGGGACACGCGCTGCCGCTTCCTGGTTGGTTCCCCGGGGACTCTGACCACCGTCTATGAGCGGATGGCCGCCGGGTTGACGTACCAGCAGAGCCTGGGGTTGTGAAGTTCGAAGTGTGAAGTGTGAAGTTCGAAGGTTGAAGGGAGAAGCATGACCTCGCCCCTTCCCTGGGGTCATCCCGAGCGGCAGGCGAGGGATCTGAGAACGACGCGGGTGTAGTACGGGCCGTTCGCGAACGGCCCCTACACCCGCGTCGTCCGGATTTCGGCCAGCGATCAGCGGGCACACAGGGCATTGCTCACACGAAGGCACGAAGGCACGAAGGCACGAGGGGAATACACGCTCACCAGGGGTTGAACGGGAATTCTTCTGACAGGATCAACAGGATGAACGGGATGACCCCACACGTCCCCGGGCCATCTCCTGTCTGGTCGGCCGGACGCCGAAAACTGAAAAAGCCCTCACCCTTCAAACTTCGAACTTCACACTTCACACGTCCATCATCGGTTCCAGGCCCGCACCCGCACGCCCTCCACGGCCAGGCAGGGAAGCTGCTGGGCGCCCACCCACACGGGGGTGTTCCCTATCCCGACAATGCGGGAGAGAAGGTCGAACACATTCCCTCCGATTTCGACCCCGGTCACCCTCCCCACGAGTTCCCCCTCCCCCACCCGGGCCCCCCATCGCACACGAGCCAGGAATCCCCCCCCGATCAGATTGCCGTGGAGGATGTCGAGGTCCCGGATGAAGAGGCCGTTCCCCACCCGGGACCTCAGACCATCCTCGGTGTCATTGCCGGCATGCATCCTGACGTTTGACCACCCCGGTCGAACGGGATCCGCTCCCCCCCGTCGTCCGTGGCCGGTGGAAGGTACCCCGCACCGGGCCCCGGTGGCCAGGTCGGCGATCCGCCCCACGATTCTCCGGTCCGAGACCAGGAGGGACGGCGCCGTGACCACCCCCTCGTCATCCACCGGGCGACTGCCGGGACGAAGCGGCACCCAGGGATCATCCGTGATGGTGAGCCCGGAGGCGAGCCCCCCCTCGAGCCGCAGGGCATCCTGCCGGGAATCGAGAGCTTCGGGCGCTGTCGCGGCCGCCCGTAGGGGGCGGAGGAGTTGGGCCACCGCGGCGGGAGCGAACAGCACGGGCATTCGGTTCGGCAGGGGAGAGTCCACCAACTCCGGCAGGGCGAGGCGCGCCTCGAGATCTCCCACCAGGGTCTCCAGGGCCTGGAGCGAGGGGAACTCGCATCCCTGAATCTGGTCGCACACCCGCTGTCCGGTTGAGGAGGATCCCGGACAATCGACGGTGACGCCGATTCCGGCGAGAGTGGAGGGAAACTCGGCCACGACACCCCGGGTATTGGCCACCCGGGTCGATCCGAAGGATCTCTCGATCCAGACCGTCACCCGGCGCCCCTTCCGGCGCAGGCGGTCCCGGAGGACCCGAGCCCGGGCCTCAAGATCCGTCGGCCCGGAGCACTCCACCTCTGAGGACGCGGTCAGCAGCGCGGGGAGCGGCGCGGGGGCGGGGAGGAGAAGGTCGCACGCCTCGCCGGCGCGGAGACTGTGCCACGCCTCATCCAGCAGCTCTGCATCGGGGCGGTGGTCCCCTCCGGCCCACCCCATCCTGCCGTCGGCGAGGAGCCGGATCTGCCTTCGGACGTGCTCCGACTCGGACAGCGACACCAGGCCTCGGTCGTCGAGTTGCATCGTGAGGGTCTGGTCGGTGTGCCGAACGGCATCGGCACCGGCGACTCGGCGCCGGACCGCGTCCAGGATCCGGTCCGTCATGGGTCCGGGTATCCTCCGTGACTTCGCGGTCCCCCGCCAAGCAGGTCATTCACGGCGAGATCGATCAACCGGAGATGAGGCGCGCCGACCGTGACCGGCACGAGTCCGCCCCCCCCGCCATGGCACCAGCTGGCCGAGGCGTCCCACTGGAAGTCGGTCCCGACCCCCTCGACGCGACCGAGACACTCCCGCAGGCTGGTGGAGATCACGAGGTCCTTGATCGGTTCCGCCAGGGTCCCGTTCCGGATCAGGCGTCCCGCGGTGAGCCGGAGTCCCGCCAGTCCCTCATCCCCACGACACCCGACAGCCTCGATGCCGTAGACGCCGAGGGTGACGTCTCCGATCAGATCGGAGAGAGCGGATTGTCCAGCCGCGATATAGGTGTTGGTCAATCGGAGAGCGGGTGCGGTACCGGGATCCGCCGTGCGCAGGTTGCCGGTGGGAGCGCCCCCGTCTCGGGCCGCCGCGGCGGATTCCCGCGAGTGGATCGCTCCGACCACCACACCGTTGCGGATCAGAATCGTGTTGTGAGCGGGGGTTCCCTCGTCGTCGACTGTGAGGGTTCCCCGAAGCCCGGGCACGGTTCCGTCATCCCCCAGGGTCAAGGAATCGGGTCCCAGCCGGGCTCCCACCGGAAGAGGCGGGATCCCCGGCGCCCCACCGAGGGCATGCCCCAGGGCGCGATGGGCGAGGAGAGCGGCGGCGGCCGGCGCGAGGATGACCGGATAGCGTCCCGGTGCCAGCGGGGTGGCCGTGAGCAACGCGACCGCGGCCTCGGCGGTGGATCGTGCCATCCGATCCCCCTGCTCGCCGTCGAGCGGAGTCCCCTTTCCCTGCGATTGGATCGCACGCTCCACGGTGCCGCTCTCCTCGGCGACTGCCACCACCACCAGGTCATGCACCGGAGTCATGTCGTGCAGAGTCACCCCGTCGGTCGTGACCACCCAGCGTTCGGTCAGGTGAACCGATTGCCGGACCCGGGCCCGCACGATTCGTCGGTCCTGGCTTTTCACCGTGCGCGCCATCTCCTCCACGAAGGCGTGAACCTGGTCGATCCCGGGGGTCCACGGCGCGACGTCCACCAGAGTTCGGTCGAGATGGCGTGCCGGCATCGGGATTCGGGGGGTTCCCCCCTCCCGACGGAAGGAGCGGGCCAACTCTGCCGCACGGCGTACCGCACGGGGGGCTCCTTCGGGCGTGGCAAATCGGACGATCGCGGGCGCGCTCCCCTCGGCCACGCATCGCACGGTTCCCCCCTCGTCTCTCCCGGTGGTGGCCAGGCCATCGTCCCCTCCTCCGGACACGGCCCGGACAGACTGGCGGCGGTGGAAATGAATGGCGGTGTGCAGGGACGCGTCGAGAGCGGCCTGGAACTCCGGGATCACCCCTCGCCCTCGAACACGTCGTGATCCCAGGGGAGGAGGATCGCCTGGTCGGATTCCATCGCGTGGTAGTCGGGCACCCACGGTCCGGTGCGGAAGGAGACCGCCGTGCGAACCTCGGCCGGCTGCCGGGCGCGCACTTCGTGCAGGGCCAGGCGGAGCGTATGGCCCGAGTCGCAGGTCTCGTCCACCAGGAGAACGCGACGACCGCGCAGGAGCGCCGGGGGCGGCGTCACGAGGGCGGGCAGGGCGTCGGGAGTGCGGCGGGTGACGGTCATACTGGCAAAATCACGTTTGAGCATGGAGGCGATGATGGCGGCCGGAATGACGCCGGCCTTGGCGATGCCCACGATGATGTCGGGATCGTACTCGCGATAGACCCGCAAGGCCAACACCCGGCAGAGTTCGCCGAACAGCGGCCAGTCCACCTCCATCGCCCCCTGCGGGGCCAGCGGCACGGAAACCGGGAGTACGGGATCGGAGGGGAGAAGGGTCATGGCGGGAACCTACCGACCCACCGAACGCGTGTCCATCCCGGGCCCGCGCTCCCCCCTCTGCCTCGGCGCGCAGAAGTCCGTTGCCTCCCCGGGACCCGTTGGGTAGCTTAGAGAGTACCACTGAGAATCGTCCGCCACCAACCGCCGTGATTCATCACTCCCCGGAGACCCCCACGTCCTGATGAGCTTCTGGCGACGGCTGTTCGGCTCGTCATCCGCGGACACGCTGCGACCCCAGCGGATGGATTACCTCAACGAAGCGCTGGCCCTGGAGCGTCAGGGCGACTACAGCGCGGCGCTGACCTCCTATCGCCTCGGGCTTCGCGACAACCCCAGCGATCCGCGGATCCTCCAGAACATGGCGATTGCCTACACGCGCACCGGGCAACCCGACGAGGCCATCCGGCACTATCTCCGGGCCCTCGACATCGATCCCTCGCTGACCGGTGCCCACTACGGGGTGGCGTTCCTTCTCCTCAAGCGGGGTGACCGGGAGCAGGCGGCGTCCCACATTCGGGCCTTCCTCGCACGGCCCCCGCGCGGGTCCGATGCCGACCGGTGGATTCGCCACGCCGAGACGACGCTCCGGGAGCTTGACGCCCCACGCGACGGCGAATGATCACCCGCTCGGGGCTCGCCCTGGCCGTCCTGCTCGCCGGGTGTTCGGACCTGACCTCGATCCAGAACGGTGCCGTCACCCTCGAGGTGAGCCCCCCTCCCCTCACTCAGTTGGAAGTGGGACAGACCGTCCGCCTCGTGGCCCGGGCACTGGACCTGGATGGCAACGAGGTCGAGGCCACCATTCGCTGGAGCACACCGGATACCGTTCTGGTCGTGGACGACACCAGCGGAGACGTCACCGGGAAGCTCGCAGGCGGGGGCACGGGCCGGGTTCAGGCCATCCTCGACGGAACGCCCTTTCCCCTGGTCTCTCCCTTCCTCATCTTCACCGTGACCGCGAGAGCGGATACTCTCTTCGCCCCGGGCGACACCGTGGTGGTGGTTCCTCCGGGGGACGCGTCCTCCCCTCCCCTGGTCACGGTTCTGGCCTCCCGGCAGCCGGAGGGGCCGCTCAGCGGACGGACGGTCACGTACCGGGTGGTGTCGCCCTCCTTTGCCGATCCCGCGACCCGGACGGTGGAATTCCCGGGCGGACTCCTCACGCTCACCGCCACCACGGATGGGGCCGGCAGCCCGGCACCCGCCCTCACGCTCCTGCGCCGCCCCGGCATCCCTCCCCCCGACACCGCCCTGGTGGAAGTGAGTGCCTTCCAGGCCACCGGAGCGACGGTCCCGGGATCCGGGATCCGGTTCGTGATCGTGTTCGCCCCTCCCGCTCCCTCCCCCTCTCGCAGGCGGTGACGGCCATGTCCTCCCCGGCCACCCTGACCCAACTTTACTTTCAGGCCATGGAGCGGTACCGGGACCGCCCGGTGTACATGCGATACCGGACCGCCGCCGGGTGGGTCGACTTGAGCTACCTCGCGGTGGCCCCGCGGATCCACCATCTCAGTCTCGGTCTGCGGGAACTGGGGCTCGCTTCGGGCGACCGGATCGGGATTCTCTCCGAGAATCGCCCCGAGTGGGGCATGTGTGACTTTGCGAGCCTGCTCCTCGGGTGCCCCAACGTCCCTGTCTATCCCACGCTTCCCGCCGCCCAGATCCGGACCATTCTGGCGGATGCGGAGGTCCGCGCGATCTGCGTCTCGACCGCGGAGCAGCTCGACAAGGTTCGGGCCATCCGGGAGGAGCTCCCGACGCTCGCGCATGTGATCGCCTTCCGCGCCACGGATGTCCGGGACGGCGAGCTCTCCCTCGAGTCCGTGGAGGCGCACGGGGCCCGGGTCGTCGAGGCGCACCCGACCTGGCGGGACGAGGCACTGGCCTTTCCTCCCGACGCCCTGGCCACGTTGATCTACACCTCGGGCACGACCGGCAACCCGAAGGGCGTCATGCTCTCCCATGGCAACCTCACGTCCAACGTCCTGGCCGTGCAGGATCTGGTGACGACCCGGCCGGGCGACGAAACCGTGAGTTTCCTTCCCCTCTCCCATGTCCTGGAGCGGATGGCGGGCCATTATTCGCACCTGCACCGCGGGATCATCATCAACTTCGCCGAGAGCCCGGAGACGGTGATGCGGGACATCCAGGAGCGCCAGCCCACGATGCTCGCGGCTGTTCCCCGGGTCTTCGAGAAGATTCTCGACAAGGTGGTGGAGACGGCGATGGCGGGAGGACCCGTTCAGCGACAGATCTTCCAGCGTGCCCGCCGCGCCGGCGAGGCGTGGGCCACGCTCACACTCGCAGGTCAGGGGGTTCCCTCCAGTCTTCGGTTCCAGCGGTGGCTGGCCGATCGCCTCGTGTTCCGCCGGTTGCGGGCCCGGCTGGGGGGCCGGCTCCGATTCTTTCTCTCGGGGGGCGCCCCCCTGGCCCCCGACATCGCCAAGTTCTTTTTCGCAGCGGGGCTCCCCATCTACGAGGGCTACGGCCTCACGGAAACCTCCCCGGTGATCTCCTTCAACCGCGAGGGGGCGGTCCGACTGGGGACGGTGGGCCAACCGATTCCGGGCGTGGAGGTCCGGATCGCGGAGGACGGGGAGATCCTCTGCCGGGGACCGAACGTCATGCAAGGCTACTACCGGCAACCCGAGGCCACCGCCGAGGTGCTGGACCCGGAGGGGTGGTTCCATACCGGGGATGTGGGGGAGATCGACGGCGACGGATTCCTGCGCATCACCGACCGGAAGAAGGACATCCTGGTGACGGCGGGAGGAAAGAACATCGCCCCGCAACCGATCGAGAGCCGTCTCAAGGCCAATCCCTACATCAGCATGGCGGTGATGCTGGGAGATCGCCGGAAGTTTCCCATCGTCCTCCTGGTACCGGATTTCGGCCAGGTCCGGACCTGGGCCGAGGCACGCCACCTCACCTTCGATTCGGACGCGTCGCTGGCGGCCCTTCCCGAGGTGCGAACCCACCTGGAGAACGAGGCACTCAAGCACCTCCGGGACCTGGCCCGGTTCGAGGTCCCCAAGCGCATGCTGATCCTTCCCCGCGAGTTGACGCAGGCCCAGGGTGAACTCACCCCGAAGATGTCGGTGCGCCGGAAGGTCGTGGCGGAGCACTTTCACGATGAGATCGAAGCGCTCTACACCGACGCCGAGGAGGAGGGGAGCTCGCGCTGACGCTCGGGGGAGCTCAGGGGCGGCGACCGACCCAGCACCCCGGAGTTTCGGCGAGGATTTCGAATGGCATCTCCGGGAGAACGGGACCGGTGACCACCACGCGGAGCCCCGGCAGAACCGCCCGCCCCGCCTCGGTGACCCAGACCGGGTCCCGGGCCGAGTCCCCCCCGATCACGGCTCCCCTCATGCTGGAGGGCTTGATCGGCATCCGCGGTGACCGAATGATGCTGATCGCGGTCGAGTCGGCTGCGACCATCCTCGGCGCCAGAGACGCGGGGGGGTTGAGCAGCACGAGTCTGACCCCCGGAAGCAGGGCCTCAATGTCCGGGGCGAGCATCGTGGCCCGATCCACCAGCAGGAGATACCCCCCCGGTCCCTCGATCCCCATCAGGGCAAGAGCCGCCTCCGCCGACAGGGGAGCCGAGATTTCTCCGCCTCCTCCTTGCCCGGTCTCCGCGGGGTCTTGCCCTTCATCCCGACCGAAATCGAGGACCCCCTCGCGGAGAGTCACAACCTTTCCGCAGACCGGACACCCAATCTCTCCTCGCATCACGCGTCTCCCGTCCATCACCTCGGGCAACAGAACGAGGAACTGTTCCGGGTGGTCAGAGGGGCACTTGAGGTGGTCGGTCAACTCGATGAACATGAGATCGACAGGCTCAGGCGGCGGGGCCAAGACGGAGCCACTCGATGTCCACCCGGGCGGGCCGGGTGGCCGTGAAGAGAACGGCGTCCGCCACGTCTTCGGGGCGCAGCATCGATGCCCGGGGTGGAAACCCCTCCCGGTTGTCCGGGTCCCAGGGATCCCAGACCGCGGTGTCCGTGGGGCCCGGCGAGATCAGGGTGCACAGAACGCCGGAGCCGTGACATTCCGCCCGGAGCACTTCGTGCAGGCCCCGCACCCCGAACTTCGAGGCGGCGTAGGCGGCATTGTCCGGAAAGCCCACATGGTCCGCGATGCTGCCGATCAGGATATGCCTCCTTCCTGGAGCGCCTCGATCCCCCCCGTTCTCGTTCCGTGTCCGCATCACCGGCAGCAGGGCCCGGGCCACGAGATAGGGAGCTCGCAGATTGATGGCGATCTGAGCGTCGAAGACCTCCGGAGAGGTGGCCTCCAGCGGTGCCATCGTGAAGGCGCCCGCGTTGTTCACCACGAGACTCGGGACTCCGACCTCCCGACAGACGCGCGCCATCACCGTGGTCACGGCCTCCGCATCCGTGAGGTCGCAGGCATAGCCGATTCCCTCGGGTGAACGGCCCACCGGCACGGTGCGGGCGATCCGCACCACGGTGGCCTCCGCCGTCGCCAGGGCACGAGCCACGGCCGCCCCAATGCCGCGTGAGGCTCCGGTCACCACCGCCACGTGGCCCCGAAGGGAGTGGGATGGCGCGTTCACTCGGGGGACCGATGCCCGTGCACCAGTCGCAGAAACTCGTCCCGGGTCATCCCATCCTGCCGGAAGACACCCCGGAGGGCGGAGGTGACCGTCCGGGAGTTCTGCTTCTCCACCCCCCGCATCATCATGCACAGGTGCACCGCCTCGATCACGACACCGCACCCCCGGGGATGGAGCACCTCCATGAGGGCATCCGCGATCTGGTCGGTGAGGCGTTCCTGCACCTGGAGCCGCCGGGCGAACACCTCCACGACGCGGGGAATCTTGCTCAGGCCGATGATGCGGCCGTTGGGCAGATAGGCCACATGGGCCCGCCCGAAAAACGGGAGGAGATGGTGCTCGCACATGGAGTAGAGTTCGATGTCCCGGACCAGAATCATGTTCTCGTGTGATTCCTCGAACACGCCGGTCCCCACCTCCTCCTCGACGGACATGCCATATCCCCGGGTGAGCCACCGCATCGAGCGTTCCACCCGGTCGGGGGTCTGTGCCAGACCGGCGCGATCGGGATCCTCTCCCAGCGCGGTCAGGATGTGCCGAACCTCGGCGGCAAAGGGCGTGCTCCGGCGTTCAGGTTCCATCATAATCCACGAAGTTGCGAGGGGTTTCCCAGAGACGCACCCGCGCCAACCGGCCGGCGGGAATGTGCGGTGCGAGAGCGTTCCAGCAGAAGAGGGCGATATGTTCCGCCGAGGGAATGTGGTCGCGGAACCAAGGGACATCCAGATTCAGATTCCGGTGGTCGAGGACCGAGAGGATCTCGCGCTCGATCAGGGCGTGCAGAGTTCCCACATCAAGGACATACCCGGTGGCCGGGTCGATCTCCCCCTCGACGGTGACCTCGAGTTCATAATTGTGGCCATGATAGTTCGGATTGTTGCAGGGACCGAATGTGTCCCGGTTCCACGCCTCGTCGCGTTGAGGGTTGTGGAGGCGGTGGGCCGCGTTGAAATGCGCCTTCCGCGTGACCTGGCACCGGGGCATGGAAGTCCTCGCCGCGACGGAGTGTGAGAAACAGTGAGGCGCCGCCCGTCACGGAACCGGTCGGCGCCCCAGAGGTCGGCTGGTCACGGGGAGTATTATTGAAGCCCGATGATAACGCTTGGCGCCCTCGCCCCGGCGTTTGCCTTCCCCGAGGGGCATGACAGCAGCCACGGTATGTGGGCCCATCACCAGACCTGTTGGCACAATAATGTGGTTCCCCATGGCCAACCGACAGAGGTATTATACCGGTCCGCGAGAACCTCGTCAACGGATTCCGGAGTTCCCATGTCCCCCCTGCTGATCGGAGCGGTTCTGGCCCTTGTCCTCTGGACCGTGTTCACCTTTGTCGTGCCGGCCGGGCTGGGGATCGTCCACGTGCTCCTGGCCGTGGGGGTGGTGCTGTTGATGCGGTGGTGGGTGGGGAGTGGGGGGGTAGGGAGTGGGGAGTAGGGAGTGGGGAGTAGGGAGTAGGGAAGGGCCCCCTATTCCCTACTCCCTATTCCCTACTCCCTGCAGTTCAGATTTCCCAGTTGGACAACAGGATCCCCGTCGCGGGCTCCTGCTCCGGATACTGATCGAGGGTCATCCTCAGGTCGGTCCAATGGACCTGGTACCCTCGATCAATCAGGATCCTCCAGGCAGCGGGTCGTGCGGTCTGGCACCGGATCAGGAGTGAGGTGCCTCCGGCCTTTCGTGCCCCGGCCTCGGTGGCCGCCACCGTGGCGGTGAAGGCGGCCTCGGAGTCCGCGGCCACCTTGAGCATCCGCACCTCCTCTACCCCCCTTCCCTGCGCGAGGGGGACGGAGTGCCAGAGGGCCCATCCCGCCACCTCCCCCCCGGGATCGTGGCGAACCACCGACAGCCCTCCCAACCCCAAGGCTCGCGTTTCCCGGATCTCCCGTTCCCAGGACACCCCTGGCAGGAGACGATCCGCCAGAGCCAGGCAGGCCGCGTCCTCGGAGCACCCCGCCTCCGGATCCACCCCGAAGCCCTCCACGGGCCCTGGAATGCGGGCAAGGTCTCCGGCAAGCGTCACGGTGAGGGGGCGCGGAGCGAACCCGAGTCGCGCATAGAACCCGATGTTCTCCGCCGTGCGCGGCATGGTCTCCAATCCGATCACCCGGGCTCCCCCAGCCAGGAGCCGAGCGATCCCCTCCTCCACGATGGTGGTTCCGATTCCATGGCCCTGGGCGTCGGGACGGACCGCCAGGGGACCCATCCACCCTTCGACGCCGGCCTGATGCACCATATTGAAGGCCAGCAACTGCCGCCTGTCGTCATGCCAGAGGAGAGCTCCCTCTCCGGCGGTGGCGAAGGCATACTGCCAGACCGGTGCGTTGAGGTACGGCACCCTCAGCGTCGTCAGGCCATCCCGCCGGTAGCGATCGGTGAAAGCCTCGGCAAAGAGCTGGTTGAGCGCCGGAATATCGTCCGGGCGGGCGACCCGGGGCCCGACCACCGCGGGGGGCGCCTTGCTACGCCGCAGCATGATCCACTCCACCGAGGGGTTCATCCCGGGCGGCGGACACCCCTCGCGACACATCATGCGAGATCCGGATGACCCGGTCCACTCCCTCGCGCACTCCCTCAATGTGGGTGATGAGAATGACCTGGGGAAACCGATCCGCCAGGGAGCGCAACAGCTCCAGCACGGCGCCCCGCCGGTCCTCATCGAGTGACCCGAAGACCTCATCCAGGACGAGGAGGGAGAGGGGCTGCCCCGCCCGTTCGGCGATCATCTGGCTGATGGCGAGCCGGAGGGCAAGATTCGCCAGATCCTCCTCCCCTCCGGATATCACCTCGAGCGGAACCCCGTCATCGATGATCGTGGCGACGTAGTCCTCTGTCAGTTCCAGGTCGGTGTAGCGACCTCCGGTCAGGTCGCGCAGGAAGGTGGACGCGATGTCCGAGAGGTCGGGGCGCAGGGTCGCGTTGAGGTCGGTGCGGAGGTCGGTCAGGGCCCGGTCGAGTTCCTGGTTGAGCAACAACTCCGACGCCACCCGCTCCCGTTCCCGAAGGCGCTCCTCCCGCTCCACGCGCCGCTCCCTTACTCGGGCCACCTCCGTCGCGGCGGCCTGGCGCTCCCCCTCGGCACGGGTTCGCGCCAGTTCCGCCTCGCGATGATCCCTCGCCGCCGCACTCGCGTGGTCCCGAGCCGCCGCGTAGACCTCCGGACTCCATCCCAAGGACTCGAGCCGTCCGCGCAACGCCCGTTCCGCCGCCTCGTGGGTGCTCAACCGGGCTTCCGCCTCCGTCATCGCCGCGGTGAGCCGTTCCGCGCGTTCGGAAGCCGCCCGCAGCCGCTCGGCCTGGAGCGCCACCGGTTCGAGCTCCGCGATCCGGCCCCGAAGCGCGGCATGGACCTCCGCGTCGTAGGCGATCTCCTCGGCGCCCGTGCCGACGGCCAGGGTGGCGATCCGAGCCATCACCGTCTCCCGTTCCCGGGTGGTGGTCTCGCGATCCTGCGCCGAGCGTTCGAGCCGTCCGAGGTCGGTCTGGAGCCGGGCCACCTCGGTCTCCAGGCGAGCGCGTTCGGCTTCCGCGGTCTCCAGTTCCGCCGGCTCGCGGGAGAGCTGGTCCACGCGCTGGGCAAAGTACCGGCCATTGGTGGTGACCTCGCCCATCTGACGATCGAGCACCGCCAGCACCTCGGCATACTCCCGTCCCAGGGGACGGTTGCAGGTGGGGCAGGCCCCATCCGGACCCGCTTCCTGGAGACGCTGGCGCTGATCCTTGATGTCCGTGTAGTGGTCGAGCAGTTGCTGGCGACGGGTCACGGCTTCCGACCGGTCACTGATCCAGGTGGACCGGAGACGCGCCGCGCGCTCGGTGGCCGCGGCGGCCTCGCGGCGGC
>JBGSKF010000160.1:0-13306 GCA_041741375.1 Gemmatimonadales bacterium
TCCGGATCGCCGCGGTCCCGCCACCGGGCGTTGAGCCCGGGGAGGGCCCGGAACATGGCCGTGGCCGCCGCCAGCGCACGGGTCGAGGCATCTTCCCGCGGGATCGGCGCTCCCCAGACCGCGAGGACCCCGTCTCCCAGAAAACGATCCAGCGTTCCATCCTCCGCGAAGATGATGTCGGTCATGTCGGTGTAATATTCCGTGAGGACCCGGGCGATTCGCTCGGGAGGGTGCGTGGCCGCGATCGCCGAGAACCCGCGAATGTCCGTGAAGAGCACCGTGACGGCGCATTGCATGCCCAGAGTCTGATCGGGGTTCTCGGTGATGGCCCGGGCCACGGCCGGGGCGAAGAACCGTGCCAGCTGTGCGCTGCGGATCTGCTCCTCGCGGTGAAGCGTGGCGTAGCGGAGCCGGGCCAGGGTGACGGCCGCGATGCCGCCCAGAGCAAAGAGCGCCCTCGCCTCGGAGGGGGTGATACCGGCGGTCGATCCCTGGTCGGCGTACAGCACCCCCAGCACGGTGTCGTCCTCGGTGCGGAGGGGGCAGCAGACGGCGGCGTGGACCCGTTGGAGCGCCACCGACGGGCTCGCCAGTTCCGGCACTCCCTCGATCCGGTCCACGACGAGGGCGTTCCGGGCCGCCAACGCCCGGTGCAGGATGGCGCGGGGAGGGTGAAAACCGGGAATGGGCCCCTGCCGCATCCGGGCCCGGGCCGGGACGAGGGTGTCCACGCTGGTGCCCAGAAGGATGACGGCCCGGTCCACTCCGGTCGCCTCGAACGCCAGGTGGAGCACATCGTCCAGGAGTCCCTCCTGGTCCCCCTTTCCCGACAGCCGCCGTGTGATGTCCAGCAAACGGTCCAGCATGGCCTGTTCGGTGAGGTCCCCGGGAATCTCCCGCACCAGGGTATCGGGGAGGTCGAGGCTTTCCGGGTCCCGCGCAGGCGGGGACACGGCCGGGAGCTGGCGAACCCGGAGGGAAACGCGTCCCACAGTCAGGTGATCCCCGTCCCGGCAGCGGGCACGGGTCACGCTGACGCCGTTGTGCTCCAATCCGTTGGCGCTCTCCAGGTCGGTGACGAGAAGCACGTCTCCCTCCTCCTCGACCTGAAGCCGGGCGTGGTGACGGGAGACGGTGGGATCATCGATCACGCAATCGCAGGTGAGTGACCGGCCCACGGATCCGGACTCGCCGGGCCCGAGGACGCATCGCACGGGCGACGTGATGCCCTCGAGGAGGAACCCTCCGGGTGAATTCGGACCCGTCATCGGGGCGCCGCCACCACGTAGCGTCCCGGACCGGGCAGGGGTGCCCGCAGGAGGTCGGATCCGGGACGCATCGAGGGAAGGAGGTTGACCGGGCCCGTGCCCGGAGCCGAGTGACCGATGCGCAAGGCCCGCTCGTAGGCCAGGAGACTCCCGTACTGGTTCACAGCTCCCGCGGGGGCGAGGAAGTGCTGCGGGTAGGCAAAGGTGATCGTCGCCGACGAATCGGCGAGGGTCCCCCGGGGCATCAGTATCTCCGCGCCCGTGAGGCCGGGCAGGGGACGAAACACGAGGGTGACGGGACCGCGGTCGAGAGCGGACGCGGGAATGTCGAGGATGGCGAACGGCGTGTTGTCAGGTGCCCCATGGCGGATCAGCACCCTGCGGTCCTGTCCGGGGGCCAGCTCGAATGTCGTGTCGTCGGCGGGCGCTCCGATCGATTCGAGGACGTAGAGACGGTCGGCGGGGAGAGAGAGCACCGGGTCGGGGGTCAGGCCGGCTCCCCCGCGGCCGCAGGCCGAGGCCAGGATCGCGCTTGTCCAGAAGGTTCGCCACCGGAATATTGCCATGGTGATGTCCAGGTGGATGGTCTGGTGTTTCCTGGGCCTCGTGGCCCGAACGGGACAAGCCCAGGAGTGGGGCACCCCGGCGGTTCGCCTTCTGGTGTCTCGTGCGGTGGCCCACCGAGCGGAAATCGACAGCGCCGGGGCTCGTCCCTGGTTCGGCCGGGCTCACGGCGGGGTCACCCTTTTGCGGGAACTGGGTCCCCGGGGGGATGCCACTCCGCGGGTCTCCCAGCTCGACGAACTCCGGGTCGAAGTGTATTGGCGGTCGCCTGGGAAGAGCAAGCAGCGGATCGTGGCCTGGCGCGACACCGTGGCCTTCCCGACCGGAATTGCCTATCACCGGGACCATCTTGCCCTCATTCTCGACGAGTTCGGCGAGGCGATCCGGCTCGGCGACGGGGAGGAGGTCCGCGACGTTCCCCACCCGCTCGGGGCCCGCGCCCTGCACTTCTATGAGTATGCGGGGGGGGACACGGTGCGCGTCGTCACCACCGCCGATACCCTCGTTCTGATCGCCGTGCATGTCCGGCCCCGGGACGCCGGCGCCCCGGGTGTCGTCGGGACCCTCTTCCTCGAGCGGGGGCGCGCCGCCCTGGTCCGGTTCCGCTTCACCTTCACCCCGGTGTCGTACCGGGACCCGACGGTCGAAGCGATCACGATCCTTCTGGAGAATGCCCGGGTGGACGATCGGTGGCTTCCCTGGCGCCAGGAACTCGAGGTCCGGCGACGACCTCCCGGGATTGCTCTCCCGATCCGCACCGCCATTCGCACCGCGTGGCAGATGGAAGACGTGGTGCTCGATGCGCCCGAGCCGCCGGGTTTCCGCGAGGGCCCGGCGATTGGCGGACTGCGCCGTCCCGACCGGGCCGCCGTGTGGGACAGGTCCCTGGAAGAGGCGCTCGGCGCCCTGGATCCGCTCGATCTCCGGGAGTTGAGGACAGTGCATCGGGAGGCCGGCCGCCTGGTCGATCGGGAGCTGGAGGGCACCGTCCGGCGAGTCCGCCCGGCACTCGGGGGCGTGAGTGACCTCATCCGGTTCACCCGGGTCGAAGGAGTGGCGTTCGGGGGAGGAGGGGAATGGAGACTGGGGTCGGGAGCGACGGCCCGGGGACGCCTGCGCGTGGGGCTGGAGGGTGGTGGCCTCCAGGCTCGCGTGGCGGCGGAGCTGGGCGGCGGGACGGTGGGGATCACGATCTGGGGGGCCCGGGAAGTGCGCGATCTGGAGGATCGTGCCGTGGCGAGCGGGCTCACCCGGTCGCTGGTCGCTCAGGGAGGGCTGGATCTTGGTGACTGGGTCCGGGAACGATCGGCCGGGATTCTCCTGAGCTGGAAGCCGGGTCGCTCTCTCGGGGGACAGGTGGGACTGAGTGTGGAGGACAGGACGTCCCTGACAACCGAAGTGGGTCCCCTGGTTGGACAGTTTCGCGCCAATCCCCCTCTCGGGTCGGGGACGGTTGGGGTGGTCCGGACCTCCTGGAGCGGTGGGGATCTCCGACCGGTCACCTGGCACCTGGAGGGAGAAGCAGGCACGGGATCGCACGACTGGCTGAGAATCCGGGGTGAACTCGATGTCCGTCGGGGGCCGTTTTCCGTGACGGGCCGGGCCGGGTGGGGGAGCCGGGATCTTCCGGTGGCCCGGAGTCTGGTCCTCGGGGGGTGGGGGACGTTGGAAGGAGAGGGGTTTCGGCGCTTCGGGGGGCGTCGCACGGCGTTGGTCGAATTCCGGTACGACCTCCACATCCCGGGGCCACCCCTTCCCCTGGTGCGCGGGAGATATGCACCTGCAATCCGGATATCGCCCTTTGCGGCGGCCGGGTGGGCCGGGGGGGAGCTGAACGGTGTGCCGTGGGGTGCCAGCGACGGCGTTCGTCCCGTCGTTGGGTTATCATTCGGTCTGGCCGGAGACTTGCTCAGTGTGAGGATGGGGTGGGCGGTTCGGGCGGGGCGATTGGGTGCCAGCGTGGACCTTGATCGAGCCCTCTGGCCGGTGTTGTGAAGGATCCTCACACGGGAATATCCAGTTCAGGGCCGTCCCACCGGTGATCAATCCATCGGGTGTGAGGGTATCTTTGTTGGTGTTCTACCAGTGCAAAGGGAGCAACGCTGCGGATGGCAGAATTCCAGGACGAGTGGCTGGTTCCTACCCTGGCTCCCTTGCTGGAGCCGGGGGAGGTGGATCGGTTGCGCATGGATCAGGAGCGCCCCGACTCGGTGTGGGAGACGGTCACGCAGCGTCGCCGGCTGACGGACGACCAGATTCTGGAGGCGGTGGCTGCCCGATTCCGGCTGCAGCTCGCCAACGTGCGCGAGGCGGAGCCGGCTGCGGTGCAATCGGTCCCCGAGAACCTGGCCCGCCGGTACCAGGCGCTCCCCCTCCGGATCACCGACTCCTTCATCGAAGTGGCGACGTCGAATCCGTTCGACATGGATGCCGACAAGATGCTGTCGTTTGCCACCGGTCTCGAAGTCCGGATGCTTCTGGCCTCTCCCGCGAAGATCCGGGAACAGCTCGACGAGGTGTACCGGCCCGAGGATGTGGTGGCCAAGCTGCTCGGTGGAATGGTTGAGGACGCCGAGGTGTCCCAGATCACGGAGACGACGGAGGATGACGTCTCCTTCGCCGCGTCGGAGGCGGCCAAGCGTCCGATCATCAAGCTGGTGGACACCCTCCTGGCGGACGGGATCGCCAGCCGGGCGAGCGACATCCACATCGAGCCCGTCGAGGGTGGTCTGGTGGTGCGTTACCGGATTGATGGAGTGTTGCGGCAGGTCATGAGAATCCCCCGGTCCGCGGGGATTCCGCTGGTGTCAAGGATCAAGATCGTCTCGGGAATGGACATCTCCGATCGTCTCCGGCCTCAGGACGGCCGGACCCGGATGCTCGTCAACAAGGACCAGGTGGACCTGCGGGTCTCCACCCTGCCGGCGACGCACGGGGAAAAGATCGTCATCCGGGTTCTCAATACGAAGTCGACGGTTCTGAGCCTCGATGCCCTGGGCCTCATGGCCTCGGAGCGGGAGGCGCTGGAGGGGCTCCTCCGGAACAAGGAAGGGATCATCCTCGTGACCGGTCCCACGGGATCGGGGAAGACCACCACGCTGTATGCCACACTGCGGGCCATTCAGAGTGAGGGTGTCAACATCGTCACCGTCGAGGACCCGGTCGAGTACCGGCTTGGCGCGAACATCGTGCAGGTGCAGACCAACGAGCGAGCCGGACTGACCTTCGCCACCGCCCTGCGATCCATTCTCCGCCAGGATCCGGACGTGGTGCTCGTGGGCGAGATCCGGGACGGCGAGACCGCCCAAATCGCGATTCAGGCGTCGCTCACCGGCCACCTGGTCCTGTCCACCCTGCACACGAACGACGCCCCCAACAGTGTCACTCGTCTCACCGACATGGGGATGGAGGGGTACAAGATCGCCTCCGCCCTCCGCGGCGTGGTGGCCCAGCGCCTGGTGCGGCGACTCTGCCCCGTATGTCGTGAGGTGACCACCGATCCCCCGCCGGCGCGGGTGGCGGAGTGGATCCCCGACGGGGCCACCCTCTACCGGGCCGTGGGCTGTCCCGAGTGCACCCAGACCGGGTATCGAGGACGGCTCGGGGTGGTGGAAATTCTCACCATGAGTCCCGAACTGGAACGGCTCATCGGAAGCGGGGCCACCGCCGACACCATCGCGCAGGCCGCCCGGGTGAACGGCATGCGGTCCTTGTTCGAGAGCGCCATCGACCGGGCCCTGCTGGGCCTGACCTCGATCGACGAAGTGATGCGGGTCACCGACCCTCCCCGCAAGGCCTTCGCCTCGGTGCCGGTTCCCCAGGCTGCTCCCGAACCGCCCGTGGCCCCGGTCTCCCCACCGCCGCCCGGCGGAGCTCCGACCTTCCCGGGGGTGCGCCAGGATTCCGAGGCCGTCCTCCCTGATTTCGACCTGGTGGATGAGCTGTCGCCACCCCCGGGAGAGGGGGCGTCCACCGTCACCCGAGCCCGATTGCTCCTGGTGGATGACGAAGAACACCTCCGGCGGGCGATGCGGGATCTGATGGAGCGGGCGGGCTATCAGGTGCTGGAAGCGGCGGACGGCGTCGAGGCACTCGACATGGTCGACCGGCACGCCCCCGATGTGATCATCCTCGACCTGAACCTGCCGGGGATCGACGGCTACGAGGTGCTGGCCCAGATCCGTTCCCGTCCCGCCATGCGGGGGGTCCCGGTGGTGGTCCTGACCGCCAAGGGCGACGAGGACAACGAGGTCCGGGTCCTGGAGCTCGGGGCGGCCGACTTTCTCACCAAGCCGTTCCGGGCCCGGGCCCTGGCGGCGCGGATCGACGCGCTGCTCGATGGCCGTCGCCCCGCGTGACATGACCTCCCCTCCGTCCCGGCTCCCCGCAGCCGATGCTGTCCTCGCGCTGGTCACGCCCGAGGTGCGGAGTCTCCAGGGCTACACCCTGAACGCACCCGACGCGCCCATCAAGCTGAATCAGAACGAGAGCCCCTTTGACCTGCCGGACCCGTGGAAGCGCACTCTGGCCGACCGGATTGTGTCCACCCCCTGGAACCGGTATCCCGCGTTCGTCCCCGCCGAGTTGACGGCCCGCCTGGCCGAGAGGCACGAGTGGGTTCCGGAGGGGGTGCTGGTGGGGAATGGCTCGAACGAGCTGATCCAGGCCACCTTCGCGGTCACCCTCCGGTCCGGTGATCGGGTCGTGACCCCCAGCCCCACCTTCAGCCTGTACCGGCTGCTGGCCGGAGTGGCCGGGGCCCGATGGCACGGGGTACCCCTGGGGGCGGAGTTTGCCTGGGACGCTGAGCCGCTGCTCCGGGCGGCGCGCGACGCGCGGGTGGTGGTGGTCTGCACGCCCAACAACCCCACCGGCACGATCTGCCCGCGCCCCCAGGTGGAACGCCTTCTGGCCGAGACCGAGGCCCTCATTCTCGTCGACGAGGCCTATCAGGAGTTCGGGGGCGACACCATGGTCCCCCTGCTCCGGGAATCGGCCCGGGTGGTGGTCCTGCGAACGTTCAGCAAGGCGTTCGGTCTGGCCGGACTCCGGTTCGGATACGCCCTGGCCCATCCGGCGCTGGCCTCGGAGATGCACAAGGCAAAACTCCCCTACAACGTCAACCGGTTCACCCTGGATGTGGCGCTGACTCTACTGGATCACCAGCCCACCATCCACGCCCGGGTGGCGGAACTCGTGGAACGCCGGGAGCGTATTCGGGACGAGCTTCGCCGCGTTCCCGGGCTGCACGTCTACCCGGGAGAAGCCAACTTTCTGTTGATTCGGTGTGACCGGGTGCCGGCCGCGACGGTGTTCGCCCGCCTCCTGGCGGAGTTCGGAATCCTGGTGCGTGATGTGAGCCAGGGCGAGGGTCTTGCGGAGTGTCTTCGGATCACGATCGGAACGGAGGAGGACATGGAACGAACCTGCGCGGCCCTCCGGGTCATCCTCCCATGACGGCACGTGTGGGGGATCGGCACCGGGACACCCGGGAGACCACGCTGCACGTGCGCCTTGCGCTCGACGGAACCGGCCAGTGCACGTGTGCCACGGGGATCGGGTTCTTCGATCACATGCTCGAGGCGTTTGCCCGGCACGGACTCTTCGACCTCACCGTCGAAGGGACCGGTGACCTCCACGTGGACGGACACCACACCGTGGAGGACACCGGAATCGTCCTCGGACAGGCTCTCGCCGAGGCGCTGGGAGATCGGGCCGGCATCCGGCGGTACGGCGAAGCCACCGTTCCCCTCGACGATGCGCTGGTGCGCGCCGTCGTCGATGTCTCCGGCCGGCCCTATCTGGCCTACCAGATCGAGATTCCCAAGTGGCAGATGCTCGGGGACTACGATGTGTTCCTCACGCCCGAATTCTTCCGCGCCCTGGTGACCCACGCCGGTCTCACGGTGCATCTCGATCTGCTCCGAGGGGACAATCCGCACCACATCGTGGAAGCGACCGTCAAGGCCTTTGCGCGAGCTCTCGACCACGCCACGAGTCGTGATCCGCGTGTCGTCGGCATTCCCTCCACGAAAGGTGTCCTGTGATCGCCGTGGTGGATTACGGCGTGAACAACCTCCGCTCCGTGGTGCGCGCCCTGGAGGCGGCAGGCGCGGAAGGGACCCTGACCAGTGACCCCGCGACCGTGGCCCGGGCCGATCGCGTCGTGGTGCCCGGAGTGGGGCATTTCGACTCCGCCATGCGTACCCTCACCCGGACCGGGCTCGGCGACGCGATCCGGACCGTCGCCGAGGCCGGTCGCCCCGTGCTCGGCATCTGCCTGGGCCTCCAGGTCTGCTGCGCCAGCAGTGAAGAAGCCCCGGGCCTTCAGGGGTTGGGCCTGCTGCCGGGCCGAGTGATCCGATTCCGGACCACCCTGCCCGTTCCCCACGTCGGGTGGGCGGAGGTGACCGGGACCCCCGCCGCGGGCACCCATCCCGTGATCGGGGCTTTGCTCCGGGACGGGCCTCAGTTCTACTATCACGTCCACAGCTACCACCCTGCGGATGTTCCCGAGCCCTCCGTCCTGGCCGTGGCGGATTACGAGGGTCCGTTCCCGACGATCATCGGCTCGGGAAACGTCCTCGGCGCCCAGTTCCACCCCGAGAAGTCGCAGCAGGCAGGTGTGGAGCTGCTGCGCGCCTTCACGCGGTGGGCGCCGTGACCTCTCTGCGCATCGTGTATGTGGACATCTACGTCGTGCGACACGACAGAGCGGGGGATGATCTCGAATGCCTCGTGCTCCGCCGGGCGCCGGCCGGTCGATGCCCCGGAGCCTGGGAGTCCGTACACGGCCACGTGGAGCCGGGGGAGAACCCGGTGGACGCCGCGCGGAGGGAGTTGGAGGAGGAGACCGGGCTCGTTCCGGTGGCGTGGTACAACCTGAGCCGGTGTGAATCGTTCTTTCTGCACCGGGACAACGCCGTGGCGATCATCCCCGCCTTCGCCGCGCGGGTGGCCCCGGGGAGCGAGGTCTCTCTCGGGGCGGAGCACGATGATCACGTCTGGCTCCCTCCGGGAGAGGCGCGGGCCCGGTTCAGCTGGCCCCGCGAACGACGGGCCCTCGACGACCTTCTTGTCCTGTTGCGGGGGGGCGATGCCGGGCCCCTCGAAGACGTGCTTCGCCTGTGCTAGCCCGGCGCATCATTCCCTGTCTCGACGTGGCCGGCGGACGGGTGGTCAAGGGGGTGCACTTCACCTCACTCCGCGACGCCGGTGACCCCGTGACCCAGGCGACGCGCTACGACCGGGACGGGGCGGACGAGCTCGTCCTGCTGGACATCTCCGCCACCGATGAGGACCGGGCCACGACCCTCGATGTCGTCTCGCGCGTGGCCGACTCGATCTTCATTCCCTTCACGGTGGGCGGAGGGATCCGCTCCGAGGAGGATGCGGCCCGGACGCTCCGCGCCGGAGCGGACAAGATCGCGGTCAACAGCGCCGCCGTGCGGGACCCGGATCTCGTCACCCGGCTGTCACGTGCCTTCGGGAGTCAGTGTATCGTCGTCGCGGTGGACGTTCGATGGAACGGCGAGGTCTACCAGGTGATGGTCCGCGGCGGGAAGGAGCCGACCAACCGCGACGGCCTCGACTGGATTCGGGAGGCCGAGGCCCGGGGGGCGGGAGAGATTCTGTTGACGTCGATGGACCGGGACGGAACGGGGCAGGGGTATGATCTCGAATTGGTCGCACGGGCCTCCCGGACGGTGCGCATCCCGGTGGTGGCGTCCGGGGGGGCGGGGACCCTTGACCATCTCGCCGAGGCGCTGTCGGCCGGTGCTCACGCCGTTCTCGCGGCGACCATCTTCCACGACCAGGGCAGCTCCCTGCCCGAAGCTCGGGCACACCTCCGCGAGAGGGGATTCCCGGTCCGCCCGTGAGCGGGAGCACCCGCCTCACCCAGGGTATATTCCGCGAGGCCCCATTTCCGCTTCCCGGGGAGTCGTCCTGGCCATGTCGCTGATCCGGTGGGTGTCGGTCTTTCTGTTCGTGGCGGTGGGGGCACCTGCCTGCAGCAGCTCCGAGAGCACCCCTCCCGCTCGGGGGGGGGACACCGTCGCCGTCACCACTCCCGACCCGGGGGCGGGGTCCGGGCTCGGCGATTCGTCCGCGCAACGTCCGTCTTCCGACACCACGGCCACTCCCCCCGACACTCTGACCGCGTCATCCGACACGGTGGTGGTACCTCGAAGCACCTTGGACAGTCTCCGTCAGGAGATCAGTCGCTTGGGGGCGACCGTCGTGCTGCTGTCCGAGTCCGTGGCCGCCCGTGCGCAGCAGGAGCCCACCGATTCCGCCGACACCGGCGCGGAGGTGCCCAGTGCATCCGAAGCGATTGCCGGGGTACGTCGTTACGGGATCAGAACCATCTGGGCCGTGGCGGTTCTCGGGCTGGCCTGGATCCTGATCCGCATCCTCAGCTGGTTGCTGACCGGGCTCGCGGAACGGAGCGCCAAGCGCCGCCTCTATTACATGCGGTTCCTCCCGGTGGCCCGGCTCGTGATCTACACCTTCGCCACCTGGCTGATCGTGGCCGTGGTGTACGACCTGGATCAGAGCGGACTCCTGGCGGTGGGGGCCGCCGTGGGAGTGGGTGTCGGTTTCGCCTCCCAGGGGGTACTGAAGGATTTCCTGGGGGGGCTCATCATCATCTTTGACCAGCCGTTCCAGGTCGGGGACAAGGTCCGTGTCGGAGAAACCTACGGTGAGGTGATGAGCATCGGTCTGCGGGCCACCCGGCTCCAAACCCCGGATGACAGCCTGGTCTCCGTGCCGAATGGCGCCGTGGTCGAGGGACATGTGGCCAATGCCAACACCGGGGCACTCGACTGTCAGGTGGTGGTGGATCTGTACCTGCCGGGGTGGGTCGATCCCCGGGAGGCGCGCGAGATCGCCCACAGCGCGGCCGCCATGTCGAAGTACGCTCACCTCGACAAGCCGATCGTGGTGCTGGTCAAGGATGAGTTTCGGGAGGCGTTCCTCACGGTGATTCGCGTCAAGGCCTACGTGATCGACACCCGGCATGAGTTCGTCTTCGCCAGCGACGTCACCGAAACCGCCAAGATGGAATACCTGCGCCGCGGGATGATTCCCGTGGGATTTCCCGTCCGCCTGGTGACACCATCCCCGGCGAACCCTCCGGTGAGCCCATGACAACGGACTCCGAGACCACGCTCCTGTCGGACGACGAGGTCGGCGCACTCGGAAACGCCCTCCTCGACCGGGCCGACCGGGAAACGGCAGAGTGGGAGGCGATGCTGGAGACCCGGGTCATTCAGGCCCTGGCCACGGCCGCACGATCGGCCACCATGGCTCACGAGTCGGCGAGCCGGACCCTGGTCGAGTCCGGCCCGATGACCTGGCGTGGCGTCGTGGCCTATCGTGACGCGGTGATCGATGGCACCTTGGCCCCGCTGCGTGAGGTCATGGAGCACACCCGGCCGGCCGACCGGATCCGGACCTCCCTGCGGGACCTCCGCCGGTCGCTCCGGGAAGCGGCCTCCGTGCACTCCGCGGTTCTGGCGGCCTGTGACCCCCCGGAGTCTTACGACCCCCTCCCCGACGACCCCCCGAGAGTGCGGTGGCTCAAGCGGGGAGTCCGCCTCCGCCGCCGGCTGGGCACCATGGCCAACGCCCTGCGACGCCTGTGGGGGGGGACCCCGGAGGGTGAGTGCCAGCGGGATGTCGACATCCGAAGCTACTGGCACGCGCATGTCGACGAGCGGCTCGGTGCCCGGCACTACCTGCGTCACGAGGAGATGCAGGTGCTGTGGGGACGGCCCTGGGTTCAGATGGTGCGTGCGGCCACCACCCTGATGGAGGCGGCTCTCCTCCTCGACCAGACCCACGACGCGCTTGGCTTCCATCTTCCCGAGGGCACTCCCGGGGCGGAGGAGGACCGGGTGATTCCCGACACGGAGTCGGCGGAGACACGGGAGGCGATCGCGCAGTTCCATCGGACGCTGCAGGACCTGGCTGCCGTGGCACCCCCGCCGGCCCTGTCCACCACGGACGCCGCGGAGATCTTCCGTCGGTCGCTGCTCCTGGCCGGTACACCCCTCCTCCCTCGCGCCTGGCGTCCCGGTGACCGGCCCCCCGTCTGGGGCGACCGCCTGGAGGTCCGGGGCCGGGAATGGGATCAGTGGGCCACCCGTGGGGAGAGGGAACTCCGGGCCCTGATGGCCCGAGTGCGCTTTCGGCGTGAGATCACCGAACTCGAGAACCAGTTGCTCACCCGGCTGCGGGGCCAGACCCTCCAACCCCTGGCGGAGGTGGTGGATCGGCTGGCGCACGAACTCCGGAACGTGCGGAGCCGGTTGTCCGAACCAGACCCGGAGGCGGAGGGAGTACTCGAACAGGCACTCGCGCAGGCAGCGGCTCACGCGGAGGAAACCGAACGACTGATTGACCTGGCCGGTGTCGGCCGGGCGGAAAAGGCTCTCGATCACCTGGGGTCTCGCGAGGCTCGACGGATCGAGGCGCTGATCGCCCAGCTCCCTGACGAAGTCCTTCCCACGACCCTCGCGGGATCCGGGGACATCGATCCCGCGGTGCTGCCGGTGCCCTGGAGCCCCCGGGATGCCGCCCGCGAAGCCTTCCAGCCCCCCCTTCCGGTGGTGTTGGGTGGCGCCGTTCCCCGGTACCGGGACCGGGTCATCAAGGCCTGGGCGATGGTCCACCAGGTGCCTCACATCGTCGAGTATGCGCTGGATGCGGCGCGGGAGGTACTCCGGGAGGGCCGGGAGGACTCCCCCGGTGCGGGAGAGGAAGTCCCCTCGACCCGGGCCCTCACGGTGGCCTGCGACGGCCTGACCCGAGCCACCGACACGATGACGCGCGCGGTGGAGGGTCTGCAGCCGGCATGGGGAGACCTCGCCCGGTTCGTCTGGGAGGCTCTTCATGAGGATTGGACCGACTTCCAGCGACGCGTGAACCGGGCCGCGGCCGACCAACGATCCTGGCAGGGTCTCGGGGCGTCAGCCGTGCGGGCCATTCAGCGTCGATGGTACCTCGGGCGGCATGCCGCTCGGCATGCATGGGAGGATCTGCGGCCACGGATGGCGGCGGTCGTCGCTCGGGTCAGCCAGTTGCTCTCTCGGGGACAGGCGGCGGTCGGTGTGGCCCGGCCCACCGAGGTGCAATGGCTGTCCACCGTCGATTCGCTGGAGGAGGTGGCCGCACACCGGGCCACCTTCCCCATGGTGTACCGCCGCCTCTTCGGCGAGGGCCCTCTCGAACGACGGCAACTTCTCGCCGGGAGGGATGCGCCGCTGGAACTGGTCGGAGATCACATCAGCCGGTGGGGCCGTGGGCACCCCGCCGGATCTGTCCTCGTCGAGGCGCTTCCCGGCGGGGGACGAACCAGCTTCCTCTCGGTTCTGTCCGAGGAGATCGAGAGTGTCCCCGTCCGGTGGATGACCCTGTCCACGCGGATGACCTCGGAGGCGGTCCTCGCGGAAGCTCTCGGCGCGGTC
>JBGSKF010000161.1:0-2671 GCA_041741375.1 Gemmatimonadales bacterium
ACGGAGGTCACAGAGGGCCTCCGTTTTGATCTCCATTGGCTCCGCGCTTCGTGCGCCGAAAGCCGGATGCTGTTTTGTGGGGGGGATGGGCCCCCATCAAGCCGACGCCCCGGGTCCGAGACTGGGACCGTGTCGTGGATACCGTCAACCCTCTGCGTCCTCAGCGCCCTCTGTGGTTCAATCGGGGGTGGGGGGGGATCACCACGGAGAACACGGAGGTCACAGAGGGTCTCCGTTTTGATCTCCATTGGCTCCGCGCTTCGTGCGCCGAAAGCCGGATGCTGTTTTGTGGGGGGGATGGGCCCCCATCAAGCCGACGCCCCGGGTCCGAGACGGGGACCGTGTCGTGGATACCGTCAATCCTCTGCGTCCTCAGCGCCCTCTGTGGTTCAATCGGGGGTGGGGGGGGATCACCACGGAGAACACGGAGGCACAGAGGGTCTCCGCATGATTTCCGTTGCTCCACGTATCGCGCGATGAGATCAAGAGCTTCTTGTTGGGGGAGGTAGGGCCTCCATCATGCTGATCCCGCACGACGCGAGATCGGCAGCCTGTCGTGGGAACCGCAACCCCTCCGTGTCTCCGTATCATCTGTGGCTCACCCTTCGAACTTCTCCATGTGCGAATGTGATTCGCCCCTACATCGAGCTTCATGCTTGCATTCTCCGGGAACCGAATGCCGGGTCAACGCGTTCATTCAGCAGACAGGGACATGGTGGCCTTGGCCCGGGGCCGCCCCGGGTCCCCGAAACCTGAGCACTGGAGTCGGACGCATGACCGAAGGTCGAAACAAGTTGTTGTGGGGAATGCAGATAACGCTCGCCGTGGCCCTCACCGCCATGGGGATCATCCCCAAGCTCACCAGTGATCCCGAAATGGTGGCCAATTTTGCCCGCTGGGGATATCCGGAGGGGTCCCACTTCCTCATCGCCGCCGGGGAAATGGCCGCAGTGATCCTTCTCCTGATTCCCCGGACCGTGATTCTCGGGGCCGGCGTCATGGCCTCCCTGATGCTCGGCGCCATCGGAACCCACCTGATGCACTCCGAGTTCGCTGTGGCGCTGATGCCCCTGTCGATGCTCACGGCTGCCGCGTGGATCGGTGCGCAACGGTGGAGTGGATCTCTCCTCACCCCGGTCCGCGCCCGGCATGGGTGACGTAGGGGCGAATCACATTCGCCCCGGACGAGCAAGCCCTCTCGGATCGAATCGTCACCGCGACCACCGTATACCCTCAATCGTCGACCGCGAACGGGCGTAGCCTCCCGCACTCCGACCCGAGGATCGATCGATGAACGAACCGAACGAGACCCTGCCCGATGTCGTCATGCCCCGCTGCGCCGACCTCGAATTCCTGGTCGGGCAGAAGGCGCTCGTCACGGGCGCGAACTCCGGGATCGGGCGCGGCATCGCGGTCCAGCTCGCCCGGGCCGGCGCCGAGGTGATGGTCAACTGGGTCGCGGACGAGGACGCCACCCACGAGGTCGTTGAGGAGATCGAGTCGCGCGGGGGGCGCGCCGTCGCCCACCGGGCCGACGTCTCGTCGGAGGAGGAGGTCGCCGCGATGTTCGCCCGGATGATCGAGGAGATGGGGACGGTCGACATCCTCGTCAACAACGCCGGGATCCAGCGTGACGCCCCCTTCGAGGAAATGACGCTCGAGCAGTGGAACCGGGTGCTCGACATCAACCTGACGGGCCAGTTCCTGTGCGCCCGAGAGGCGATCCGGGAGTTCCGGCGGCGCGGGGTGGTACCGGAGGTTTCGGCGAGCGCGGGCAAGATCGTCTGCATCAGCAGCGTCCACGAGGTGATCCCGTGGGCCGGCCACGTCAACTACGCTGCCTCGAAGGGCGGCGTCCTGCTGATGATGAAGAGCATCGCCCAGGAGGTGGCTCCGTACCGGATCCGGGTCAACGGCATTGCCCCGGGCGCGATCCGGACCCCGATCAACCGGGAGGCGTGGGAGACCGACGAGGCGCTCGCGAAACTCCTCGAGCTGATCCCGTACCGGCGGATCGGCGAGGTCGAGGACATTGGCCGCGCCGCGGTGTGGCTCGCCTCCGACATGGCCGACTATGTCACCGGCACGACGCTGTTCGTCGACGGCGGGATGACCCTCTACCCGGGCTTCGCCGAGGGCGGATGACATGAGGACGCGGCGGCTGGAGGTCGGCGTCATCTACGCGGGCGGGTTCATCCAGGGGCTCGCCCTGGTCACGTTCCCGGCCGCCGGCGACGTGTTCACGAGCGCGACCTTCCACGACCTCTCCAGCAGCCAGTACGGGAGCCTCTTCCTGCCCCTCGTCGCGGGCGGGATCATCGCCTCGACGGCGGGCGGCCCGCTGGCGCGCCGCCACGGTCTCCGGATCGTCTTCCTCGCCGGGCTCGCGTTCGACCTCGTCTCGATGGTCGTGCTCGCCTCGAGCCACCTCGTGATCGGCGACCCCGCGCTCGCCTACGGGTTCCTCCTCGCCGCCACGACCGCGCTCGGGCTCGGATTCGGCTTCGCCCTGACCGCCCTGAACGCACTCGCCGCGGCGTACTTCCCCGACCGCTCCGATCGCGCCCTCACCGCCCTCCACGCTCTCCTCGGAGCGGGGACGGCGCTCGCCCCGGTTCTCGTCGCTTTCGTGAGCGGGCTCGGTGTCTGGTGGACCCTGCCGGTCGCGGTG
>JBGSKF010000162.1:0-31236 GCA_041741375.1 Gemmatimonadales bacterium
TGGCCCGCGAGGCGGCGGGATCCCGGGCCGCCGTGGTCGGCGCCATCGGTCCCCTGGGGGTTCGCCTGGAGCCCTTTGGTCCCACCAGCCACGCGGAGGCGGTGGATGCCTTCCGGGTGCAGGTGCGGGGTCTGGTGGCGGGAGGCGTGGACGGGTTCCTGGTCGAGACCTTCAGCGATGTGGAGGAACTCCGGGCCGCCGTGGCCGCGGTGCGGTCCTGCTCCGACCTCCCGGTCATCGCCCTCATGACCATCGGGCCCGATGGTCGCACCGTGTACGGCACCGATCCCGCCACCTTCGGCCCCGCCCTCGAGGCGATGGGAGTCGACGCCCTCGGCGTCAACTGCTCGGTCGGCCCTCACGGGGTCCTCACCGCAGTCGAGAAGCTCGCTGAAGTTGTGGGCATCCCGATCGTGGCCCAGCCGAATGCCGGGCTCCCTCGTTCCGTGGGGGACCGGAAGATCTACATGGCGTCCCCCGAGTACATGGCGAGCTTTGCCCGGCGCATGGTGGAGGCAGGTGCTCGCTTCGTGGGAGGATGTTGCGGAACGACTCCCGCGCACATCCGCGCCATCCGGAACTTCGTGCAGAGTGTTTCCGTCCGGCAGACCACGGGACCAACCGGCCAGACCGGAGAACATCCGGCGCACCCGGGGTGCGAGCCGGTCCCCCTCGGCGAGCGATCTGCCCTCGGGCAGAAGATTGCCACCGGTGAGTTTATCACCACGGTGGAGATCGTCCCCCCGAAGGGAATCGATCCGGAGCCTATGTTCACCCAGGTCCGGGCACTCAAGTTGGCGGGGGTGGATGCCGTCAATATCCCTGATGGGCCGAGAGCTCAGAGCCGGATGGGAGCGCTCCTCTCGGGTGTCCTGATCGAGCGGGAAGTGGGGTTGGAGACGGTCGTGCATTACGCCTGTCGCGACCGCAACCTGCTCGGCATGCTCTCGGACCTGTTGGGGGCGGCAGCGGCGGGTCTCCGGAACCTCCTCCTGATCACGGGGGATCCACCGAAGATGGGTCCGTATCCCGATGCCACCGCGGTGTTTGACATCGACGCAATCGGCCTCACCAACCTGGTCTCCCGGCTCAACCGCGGACTCGATCCGGGACAGAATCCAATCGGATTGCCGACTCGGTTCGTCTTGGGAGTAGGGGTGAACCCTGCGGCCACCGATCTGGACCGCGAGTTGCGACGCCTGGCGTGGAAGGTGGAGGCGGGGGCCGAGTTTGCCGTCACCCAACCGGTGTTCGATCTGGACCAGCTCGACCGGTTCCTCAAGCAGGTGGAGGGCTTCCGCCTCCCGATCGTGGGGGGAATCTGGCCTCTGGTGTCGCTCCGGAATGCGGAGTTTCTGGCCAACGAGGTTCCGGGGGTGAGCGTACCGGAGGAAGTGCTCGATCGCATGCGGGTGGCGAGCAAGGGGGGACGGGAGGCGGCGCTCGCCGAAGGCGTGGTGATCGCGCGGGAGATGCTGGTGGCGGTGCGGGACCGGCTCGCCGGAGCCCAGGTGTCGGCCCCGCTGGGCCGGGTCCCGGTGGCTCTGGAGGTGCTTCAGGGCAGGGGATGTTGAGGAGGAAGTCCGCGCCCGGGTATCTTGCATGACTTGTGCGTGGATCCATCGTGGAAGGAGTGTCACCCGTATGACCGAACTGGCGCAGGCGGTACCCGCCCTCAGTACCCTCTCCGAAGAGGAAAAGATGTTCCGGCAGGCGGTCCGGGACTTCGCCAGGACCGAGGTGCTCCCCCATGTGCATGCGATGGACGAGGCTGCGGCTTTCCGGCCCGAGCTCATCCGGGGATTCTTCGACATGGGCCTCATGGGAATCGAGGTACCCGAGACCTGGGGTGGCGCCGACGGCTCGATCTTCCTCGCCACCCTCGCCATCGAGGAACTCGCCCGGGTGGACGCCTCGGCGGCGATCTACGTCGACGTTCACAACACCCTCGTGAACAACGCGGTGCTCCGGTGGGGCACCGAGGAACAGAAGGCGCGCTACTTCCCGCGTCTCACGTCCGACCTCCTGGGCGCCTTTGCACTCTCCGAGCCGGGCAGCGGCAGTGATGCCTTTGCCCTGGCATGCCGGGCCGAGGAGCAGGACGACCACTGGACCCTCACGGGGACCAAGTTCTGGATCACGAACGGAGCCGAGGCCGGGTTCTTCATCGTCTTTGCCAACGGGGACTTCTCGCAGGGGTACAAGGGAATCACCGCCTTCCTGGTGGAGAAGGATTTCCCCGGATTTGCCGTGGGCAAGAAGGAGCTGAAGCTCGGCATCCGGGCCTCGAGCACCACCGAGATCATCCTGGAGCAGTGCCGGGTGCCGAAGGAGAACGTGCTTGGTCCGGTGGGCAAGGGGTACAAAGTGGCCATCGAGACCCTCAACGAGGGCCGGATCGGAATCGGGGCTCAGATGCTCGGAGTGGCCCAGGGGGCGCTGGATGCGGCGTGTGGATACATCCAGGAGCGGAAGCAGTTCGGCAAGGCGATCTCCGAGTTTCAGGGCGTCCAGTTCCAGATCGCCCAGGCGGCCACGGAACTTGCCGCGGCGCGCCTCATGGTGTACAACGCGGCGCGCCTCAAGGACACCGGGCTGCCGTTCGCCACCGAGGCGGCGATGGCCAAGCTCTTCAGTTCGCAGGTGGCCAACCGGGTCACCTCGCTCTGTGTCGAACTGTTCGGGGGCTATGGTTATTCCCGCGAGTATCCCGTCGAGAAGTTCTATCGCGACGCGAAGATCGGCACCATCTATGAAGGCACGAGCAACATGCAGTTGCAGACCATTGCCAAGACGCTGCTCCGGTAGCGGGAACAGGAAGCGCCACGGATGATCACCCTGCTGGTACTGGCCACCCTCGCGGTCGGCTCACCTGACGTTCCAGCACCGGGTCCGGTGGCCCGGACCTTCCCCCCCGACGATCTGGCGGACAAGCTGGTGACGTGGTTCCGGACCGCCGCGCGGGCCGCGCCGGGAACGTGGGGCATCGCGATCGCCGATCAGGAGGGGCGTCTCCTCTGGGGGATCAACCCGACGCAGCCGCTGATTCCCGCCTCCACCGTCAAGATCTTCACGACCGGTTTTGCGCGCAGTGTGGTCGGTCCCAACGCCCGCCAGCTCACCCGGGTCCTGGGATCGGGGTCGCTCGATTCCGCCACCGGCACCTGGACCGGTACCTGGGCCCTGGAGATGAACGGCGACATCACGCTGGAACGGGGAGACCGCTCGGGACCGACCTTGATCGACCTGGCTCGGCGCCTGTCCGCCAATGGCGTCAAGCGACTGACCGGTCCGCTCGTGGTCAAGCGCGCCAACGGGGATGAGGCCGAGGCGGGATATCCCTTAGCGTGGGCCCGACGGCACTGGGGGCGGAGCTTTGCCCCGATGGTGGGCGACCTGACTCTCAACGAGAACGCCATCTCTCTCACCGTGGCACCGGGCTCGCGGGTCGGGGCCGCACCGGTGCTGGCCGGGTCGAGCCCGCATGGGCTGGGTCCGCTGGTGACGATCCGGGCCCGGACCGTGGCGGGGAGCCGGAACCGTCTCGCCTACTCGAGACAGGCCTCGGGGCACTGGGTCGTGAGCGGATCGATCGGGGTGCACGCGCGCCCCCGGACCTACACCGGGATCTCCAACAACCCGAGGGCGGTCCTCGAGGCGGCGTGGGCCTCGGCTGTCACCGCGGCGGGAATCGAGTGGGTACCCACCGACGCGATCGGTGCGGCGACTCCCGGGGGCACTCCGATCGTTCTGGCGCAGGTTCAGTCCCTGCCCTTCGACTCGGTAGCCCGGGAAGTGAACGCCCGGAGCCTCAACATCGGGGCGGAACTCATGCTCCGGTGGGCGGCGGGAGACAGCGGGGCCGCCCGGCTCACCGCGCATGTGCAGCAGGTGACGGGAGACTACACCGGAGTGTACCTGGTCGACGGCAGCGGACTCTCCTCCGACGATCGGGCCAGCCCCTGGTCGTTTGTTTCCTATCTGGCCGCCATGCCGACCTGGCCCGGCGGGGAGAACTTTGCCCAACTCCTTCCGGCCAACGGCACCGGCACCCTGCGCCGGCTCCGGGGAGGATCGATGACCGAGACCGGTGTGGTGCGGGCCAAGACCGGCACTCTCGGGAACGCGGCCACCCTGGCAGGCTATCTCGGCACCCCGGATGGAGTGCTGGTGTTTTCGCTGATGTACAACGGCCCTCGCGTGTACGACGCGCGCCAGCAGCAATGGCGGCTCTTCAAGATGCTGGGCGCGAACAGCGTGATCATCCCCACCGATGTCGCTGAGGCGCTCGGGGGGTCCGAGTAGAACGTAGGACCTACCTCCCATCGCCTACCGTGGCCCTCGCCCTGACAGAATGTGGCTGAGGGTACCGAGCGTGGGGATGCACGGAAGCTGTCATCGCGAGGCGGCGAAGCCGCCGTGGCGATCCCGTGAGCAGTGGGTCGCGCGGTGCAGCGGAAGGCTGACCTTCACACCGGGGACCGGTGGATAGGGTTCCGGGAGATGGCCCGACTGTCGTTTTCTCAAGTCAGAATGGGCTCACGAGATTGCCACGGGCCCTGCGGGCCCTCGCAATGACTGCTCCTTCCCCAAGCTACCGCCTACCGCCTAGAGTCCGTAGCCTCTCCGCCGCGGCCTCAAGCAACCCCTCCGTTTTGCAGAAGGCGAAGCGCACCAGGGACCGCCCCAGCGCCGGGTCGCTGAAGAAACTCGAGCCCGGCACCGGCGTCACCCCCACCTCCCGCGCCATCCAGCGACTGAAGGTCGTGTCGTCGTCGGAGGAGAGCGCCGAGAAGTCAGCCATGATGTAATAGGCACCCTCGGGAGAGACACAGCGGAATCCCGCGTCCACCAAGGCCCCGAAGAGGATCTCCCGGCGGGCACGGTACTGGGTGACCAGACCGGCATAGTAGTCGGGACCGAGGGTTTCCAGCGCCGCGGCGACGGCATCCTGCAGTGGCGCGGGGGAACCGACGGTGAGGAAATCATGCACCTTCCGGATCGCATCGGTCACTCCCGGCGGGGCGATGATCCACCCCACGCGCCAGCCGGTGATGCTGAAGGTCTTCGAGGCCCCGCTGATCGTGATGGTTCGCTCCCGCATCCCCGGCAGGGTGGCGATCGGAATGTGGGTTCCTTCGTAGCGGATGTGCTCGTAGATCTCGTCGGTCACGGCGTAGCAGTTCCACCGGTGACAGAGCTCGGCGATTCCCTCCAGCTCCTCACGACGCAGCACCCGGCCGGCGGGATTGTTGGGCGTGTTGACGATGATGGCGCGGGTCCGCTCGGAACAGGCGGCGGCGAGCCGGTCCAGGTCGAGCGGCTCGCCGGGGGCCATCGGCACGAAGACCGGTTTCGCCTCGCAGAGCACCGCGTCGGGCCCGTAGTTTTCGTAGAACGGCTCGAGCACCACCACTTCGTCACCCGGGTCGACGATGGCGAGCAGGGTCGAGGCCATTGCCTCGGTGGCGCCGCAGGTGACGGTGAGTTCGGTCTCCGCGTTCACCTCCATCCCGTACCACTCGTGGTATTTCGCCGCCAGGACGTTCCGGAGACGGGTGGCACCCCAGGTGATGGCATACTGGTTGATGTCGCGCCGGATCGCGTCGCACGCGGCATCCTTGAGCACGTCGGGAGAGGGAAAGTCGGGAAACCCCTGGGCCAGATTGATCGCGTCATGCTCCCGGGCCAGCCGGGTCATGCCACGGATGACCGATTCGGTGAAGCGATGGGTGCGGTGAGCGGTGTGCAGAGTCACGCAGGGCTCCAGTTCTGTCGGGGTGAACTGGAGAAAGGTAACGCCGTGATCCGGTTCCCACTCTGTCATTGCGAGGGCCCGAAGGGCCCGTGGCAATCTCGTGAGCCGATGCCAGCCGACGCGACATGACCCGCTCCCGGCTTGAAAGCCGGGCTCGGCGCGCTCCGCGCGACTCGCCCTGAAGGGCTGAGGCCGCCCGGTAGCTGCAACCCATCCGGTTTTCATCCTTCTTACTTCTCACTCCTTACTTCTCACTCCTCACTTCTATCTTCCGGAACCACGAACTCCCGGGTGATCACCCGCTCCCCCCGACGAGTCCCGATCGGCTTCCCGACGGGCCGGCCTCCATTGTCCACCCGGAGCACTCCCCCCAGCGGTACGCCGCAGGCGAAGAACCCACCCGATGCATCCGTCTCGGCGCCGGAATCGGTGGACACACCGGGGCGAGGGGCGGCATCCCCTCCCCAGGACACGCGCATCCGAGCCCCCTTCACCGGGCCCCCGTCCGCTGTCCGGATGATTCCGATGAGGATTCCCTTACTGGAATCCGCCGCGACCGCCGCTCCGCAGTAACTCTCCAGCAGCGCCTCGGCGGACGCGAATCCCCCGGGAAGGGGAGCGGTGGGTGATTTACCCGCCGCACTATCGGCCCGTTGCCGGGCGGCCACCACGATCCGTCGCTCCGCGGGATCCACCGGCGTGGCGACTCCTCCCACCTCCAATGATCCGACCACCACTTCCCGCTCCTCGAGCTGGGCGCCGACGATCCGTTGCCGAACCTGGGCCACCTTGGGCATCCGGATCTCCCATTCCCCGACGATCCATCCCAACCGGGGCATCCGGGCAAACCGGACCACGCCGGTGGCCCGGGTCCGGTTGTAGGGATACGGCGCCTTCACGTACTCGAACTCCACTTCTTCCAGCTCCCCTTCGGCGCGGTTCATCCAGAGGGTTCCGGCGATGCCGGTCTGGGTGCGGCTCGGCATCGGCGTGAAGGTCAGCCCGATGCGGCCTCTCGCGGGATCGGCCGTGAGCCCAAAGCAGTGGGTCGCGAGGAAGTCGTCGCTCAGCAGGAGGTCGGCGTCGGGGGCGTAGAACATCGTTTGGTCCCCCGTGGTGCGGGAGAAGCCCCCGTCAAGCAACTCGGACGGGGTCAGGGTGTGGTATGGGTTTCCGGGGCCCCGGCGCCGGGCCACCTCGCGCTCCGACACGAGGGCACCGAGGGGGCCTCGGGTGCGCTCGAACCGCACCACCTCGAGCGTCGGGTGGAGTTGCTCGCGGGTGAGCACCACGGTCGCGAGCACCTTTCTCGCCTCCTCCCAAACCGTCTGCAGGTCGGGGCTCCGGTCGCGCACCGAGCATTCGGACCGCCGAGCCTCGGTCACCACCTCCGGGAGCATCACCTGGTCCATGGGCATGCCCAGGCGCAGGATGACCGCACTCCCTTCCACGACGGTGAGCGTGTCCGAGCGGGCGCCGAAGAAGCCGATCCGGGCTCCCTCCACGATGTAGCGACCCGGGGGGACCGGGATCATCACATAGCCCGATGGGTTGGTGAGGGCTCTCGCGACGGTGGCGCCGTCGAGGGACAGAACCGACACGAGGCCGGGCACGGCCACGCGGGACCGCTCCTCCACCAGCGTCACCTGGATCCCCTGCCCCTGGAGGGGGACGATGCTGGTCGCCAGTGCGAGCAGGGCAAGACCTGGAACACGCATACGGGCTCCGGAGTTCAGTTCAGTTATCAGTTTTCAGTTCAGTGTTCAGCTTTCAGGCATCCTGTCCCTGGCGCCTTCAAACTTCGAACTCCACACAACTTCACACTTCAAACTTCTACGCGGTACGGGCCGTTCGCGAACGGCCCCTACAGCCTACCGCGTCCACATCGACAGGACTCCGCACGCGGCATCGGTGTTGAACTGGGCGGGCATCTCCGACGCGGAACGGTATACCTCGATCGCCGCCAGCTGATGGAGCGGGAAGCTGTCGAGATCGGGGGGAGTGGACGTGGATCCGGATCTCCACATCAGGGCACCGTCGAGATAAACCGACATGTAACAGGCGTCGGGGGCCCCGATCGGGGCGGGTCGCCGAGACAAGCTGATGTTCCGAGTCCCGGTGGCGGCGCCATAGCCGGCGCCATCGAAGAATCGCACCAGCCGGAATCCGGTGACCCGCCGCAGGATATCCTTGAGGCCCCGGTGCTCGTTTTCCCGGAGGAAGGAGGTGTCGAAGAAGGTTCCCTCGCCCCGTTCCCGCCGTTCCGCCCACCCCCGAAGCTTCGCCGGCACCGCTTCCAGCCCCCGGGCGGTGACCTCGATGGTGGGAAGGACCACCTCCTGCGGGGCCATCCGCACGTCGAGCACCACGGTGTCGGCAATCAGGGTGTGCAGTGAGTTGAGCGGTTGGAATCCGATCTTCCGCATCACGATGCGCCGCGGCCCTCCGGGGATGCCCACGATCCGGTAGTAGCCTTCGGCGTCGGTCGTCGCGGTTTGTTTGAGGGCCGGCAGTACGACCTCCACGCCGGACAGGCCGGCGTTCGTGGTGTCGGTCACCCGGCCCTGAAGCACGTGCTGGGCGGACAGGGGGGTGGCTGTGACCAGGGCCGCGACCCCCATCCACCACAGGGGCAACCGAACATGGGCACTGTTGGACCTGATTTGTCGGCTGACTGTCATCGTCATCATTCATCCTCCATCAGAGGTCCGGGGCAGGCGTAGCGCCATCCTCTATCAGAGTACCTCTTTTGTGGGAGACGTACCAGCGGACGCGAGGGACACACGGGCGGACCAACCGGGCGAGGACGCGCAAGACCATCTGTGCTTGGCGGCCACGATCACGCGGGATGAATCCCGCGCGATGCACCTTCGGTGACCGGCGCTGAAGCGCCTGGCCTCCTCCTCATGCTATCACCACGGACCCTGCGGGATCCTCGGGATAGTACGATTCATGACAGGGGCCCCTTGTCCTTCAGGACCCGTCGCCGCTGGCGCCGAGCCCGGGCTTCAGCCCGGGAACTCCGGGGGTGAGGGCCTCGTGCGCCACTTCAGGAAGCCCCTTCTTCCGGTTCGAGTACGTAGAGGCCGAGGGAATAGCCATCGGTGTCCCTGTCCTTGATCGGGAAGAGCACCCGGTTCCCGGGAAGGAACCCCGCGGGGACGCCGTGACCGGTGATCGTACCACGATAGGCCCCCGACGGATCGAACACATCCACCCGTTCCGGCTCGTCGGGGAAGGTATAGCGCTGGACCCAGAGCGTGCCATCAGGGGCCAGGGCGAGACCTTGAACCTCCGGTACGAACGGTGCCGCACCCTGTTTCTCGATGAGATCTTCCACCGAAATCAGGCACCCGTCGGCCCGGCCTCGGCCGAATCCTATCCGCAGCCCCTCCGGATACTGCCGGCGCACGGCGACAGCACCGCCGGGCACGGGCGTCACACTCCGGCGGATACTCTTCACCAACCGGTCATTCACTCGTAGATCAACCCGATATCCGGCTTCGGCGGCCACCGCCAAGGTGCTGTCCCGCGCGCTCCATACCAGCAAGGGGCTCAGCACCGGGGCCTGCCACCGGAGCCTCACACACCCGAAGTCGAGTTCGCCGCTGGAGGGAAGGACCAGTTCGGCAATCGTGACCGAATCCCGTGGCGAGAATCGCCGAAGGGCCCACACCGCCGAGTTCTCTCGGGGACGATTCGTGTCCAGGTACACCGTGTCTCCCTGGACCTGAATGCCACTGTAGGGGAAGCCGAACTGTTGATAGGGAAGTTCTGCGATAGGCCTCCGGTCCGGGTCAAATCGGACCAGAGCTCCCTTTCCGTAGTCGACCACACTGACCTGGCCGTCAGGGCTCACCTGCAGACCCGCCGGGTAGCCGAACTCACCCGGTCCGCCCCCCTCTCCTCCCATCAGCGCGAGACGTTGGCCCGCGGTGTCGTACACCTCGACGCGGTTGAGGGGGGCATTGAGGATGTAGATCCGCTGCTCGCGGTCCACCCCCGTGAAGCGGCGGTCGGCCCGGGTGAGGGCCGCAACCCCATCGTCGTCGAGGCCGAGCCGGCGCTGGAGCGTCGTGGTGAACGGGTAGAGCCGGTCGGTGCCGGGACTGGTGACGATCGTGACACCCGCGGAATCGGCGGTGCGGACGTCGTAATCCGACGACGGTCCCCCGCAGGCGGCGAGGCCGAGAGCGAGCAGCAGCAGGCGAGTATTCCCCATCACTCCTCCTGTATTGGTGGCTGGAATCTTACGATACACCGCCAGACTTGCTCCCGCAAGACGGCCGGCCCATGCCGGAATCCCCGGGGCTTTCGCCCCGGGCTCGGCCCTGCGGCCGTTCACACGGCCGGGGGTCCTCCGTGGTTCCGGGTAGCGTGAGCCCCGGGAGACTGCCCTTCAGGGCATTCACGGTACTTCGGGGAGAGAGGGAAGAGGACCCATGATTGCGGCGATCCCCTGAACCGCACCTTCAAACTTCCAACTTCTCTACCGGTTCCCTCCCACTCGGGTCCAGATGGCCAGTACCCCACAGATTGACCCGGGAGAATTGAGCTCAACGGGCATTTCGGAGGCCGAGCGATAGAACTCCATCGCTGCGATCTGATCGATCGGTATGTCATCCAGATTCGGTGGGGTGCCCGTGAAAGCGAGGCGAACACCATCCAGAAAAATCGTGGCATAGCACGCCTTCGGTGCCTTGCTCAGGTCACCTCGGGGATCCCCTGAATTACGACCAAGGCTGACACCAGCCCGTCCTCCAGCGGTGGCGAGAAACCGCCCCCCTTGAGCACGGATGATTCGTACCCCCGACACCGACTGCAAGACCTCCGGCAGCCGCCGGTACTCCTGCGTCCGCAGCAACGAGTCATCCCAGAACTTGCCCCCTCCGTTGAACTCCCGCCGCCGGGCCCATTCCCGAAGCTTCACCGGCACCTCCTCCGGCCCCCGCGCCTTCGTCTCCAGTTCCGGCAGGACGAACGCCTCCGCAGCGAGTTGCGCGTCCAGCACCACCGTGTCGCGCAAGAAGGAGCGAAAGACCGTGAGCGGCTGGTACCCGATCCGCCGGAACACCACCTGGTACCGCCCCGGTGGCACATCCCTCACCTGGTAGCGCCCCGCCTCATCGGTCACCGTCCGGCGGCCGGCCTCCGCCAGCGCCACCTCCACTGCCGCGAGCCCCGCCCCGGTCGTGTCCACTACCTTCCCCCGCAGGAGAGGGGAGAGGGGAGTCGCCGCCACAACCGCCGTCACCGGAACCCGCACCTGAATCTCGGTCAACGACCCCTCCGCCTCCGCCACCGTCGCTGGTGTCTCCGCTTTCCCCGCCTGAACCGCGAGACGGGTGCCGAGCGGAATACCGCAGAACGCCACCAGGCCGTCGGCATCGCTCGTCCCCTCGACCCTCACCGCCGGTCGCTCCACCCGGAGCCCCCGTCCATCCCCCACCCGAACCGTCTGGGTCGCCGGCTCCCCCACCGTGACTTCCACCCGAGCCTCGGCCACCGCCAGCGGACGGCCCTCCTCCACCACCTGCACCACCACTACCCCCAGTCCACCACCTGATGTCGGTGTGGGTCCACACACCCCCGGATGGCCCGGCGCTGACGTCTCCGCCTCCTCCCGCACGACAGTGGGCATGGCCCGCGCCTTTCCGCCACTCACGTGCCACGCCACCAGGGCACCTCCCCGCCGGTCCGGCGAGCGCCGTCCCGTGAAGCTCCCGTCCCGAACCGCACCGAGCACCGGGGTCTGCACATACCATTCGTCCACGATCCACCCTCCGTCCGCGATCGGGGCCAACGACACCACTCCCCCCGGGCGGTGTGCCTGGAGTTCACTCGGGAGGTTCGTGTAGCGAAAGGTGATCTCCTGCAGGGCTGCCTCGTTTCGGCGGATCCAGAGGACACCCTCGATGTCCGGCACGGTGCGGTCGGGCAACGGCACGAACCGCAGTCCGATGAGCCCTTCACTGCGGCGTTCCTCGGTGTCGAGCCGGAAACAGTGGGTTTCCAGAAAGGCCTCGTCCAGCAGCACACTGGCATCGGGAAGGTAGAAGAGCGTCTGGTCCCGCCCCACGTCGGCGAAACCCGATTGCCGGAGGCGCTCGGGAGACACCGTCACAAAGGGCGCGTCCCGGGTGTACTGCACCACATCGGGGCTCTCCCCCTGCAGGCGACCCCGGACCGTTAGCGTGCGTTCCCAGCGCCAGCGCTCGAGGAGGGGGCGGACCGAGATCGCAGTGAGGGCCGTCACCGTGAGGGTCTTCCGGGCCTCTTCCCACACGGCAGCCAGTTCGGGACCCGCCACCCCACCGGTGCCGCAGGCCACCTCTCCCGCCACCACACTCACCTCGGGGAGCAGGAACCGCTCCGGGTTCAGCGCGATCCGCTGGATCAGGGTGTCCGTGAGAGCCCCCACGGTGAAGGGGGCCGTCAGCGTGGTGGCGTAGCCGATCCGGTCCACCCGAAGCTGGTAGGTACCCGGTGCGCTCAGGGTCACCGTGCCTCGGCCCTGGGCATCGGTCAGGATCCGGACCAGGATCTGGTCGCTCCCCGCCCGGAGAAGGGACACCACGGTGCTCGGCGCCACGGAGCGGGTCACCGTGTCCACCGTCTGTACCTGGACCACCTGGGCGGTGAGACGGGGTGCCGTCACGGCGCCGAGCATGGTCAGGGCGAGGACGGGGATGGTGCCCAGGTGGCTGATCATGTGGCTTGGAGATCGTGCAGATCCACTTCTGTCAGGGGACATACAAATCCCTCCCGGGTCCCGGATCGTAGACCAGACTACCCTGTGATTCCCTGTGAGGGAGACGTTCAGCCTCACCGGACATCACACAACCCCGGTTGGCCAGCCCTCCGTCGGGGGTCCCCGGGAAGCCTGACTGCGCCGACGCCGCTCGGGCCAAGGGAACGGCCTTCACACTCCGAACTTCCCACTTCACACTTGTCTATCGGTTCCCTCCTACCTGGGTCCAGATCTCGAGAACTCCGCAACCAGCGTCGGGACCCTGGAACTCGATGGGCGTCTCCGCAACCGAACGATAGAGTTCCATGGACAGGATGTGATGCACGGGGATGTCATCGAGATTCACCGGGGTATACACTGAGGACAGACGGGCACCATCGACGTACACCTCGACATAACATGCGGCCGGAACTCCCGGTGCCCTCGGCACCCCCCTCCTCCGACCTCCCCCCTTTGAGGTGGCAAGATATCGTCCTCCCTGACCTCGAATGATCCGCACAAATGGAATCCCCTGGAGCACCTCAGGGAGGCGCCGATAGTCCTGGGTTCTGAGCAGCGAGTCGTCCCAGAACTTGCCTCCCACATTGTATTCTCGGCGCCGGGCCCAGTCCCGGATCTTCACCGGCACCTCCGCCGGACCCCGGACCTTGGTCTCCACCTCCGGAAGGACCACCGCCTCGGCGGCGAGCTGGACATCCACCGTCGTCGTCCCCGTATCCCCCATGAAGCTCCGAAAGATCACGAACGGCGCGTACCCAAGGCGGCGGAACACCACTTCGTACCGGCCGGTGGGGATCCCCCGGACCACATACTGACCGTTGCTGTCGGTGACACCACCGCGTCTCGCTTCGGCGAGCACGACCTCCACCCCGGACAGGCCGGCGTTGGTGGTGTCGGTCACCCGGCCCTGGAGAACGTGCTGGGCGGAAGCGGGGGTGGCGGCAACCAGGGCGGCAATACCCGCCAACCAGGCGGATGACCATGAGTGTCCCTTGCCTGACATGGACGGTCGGTTCGTTGTCCTCATCGTCATCCATCCTCCGTCAAAAGGCGGGCAGGTGCAGCTCCATCTATCAGAGTACCGCTCTTGCGGGGGACGCACCAGCCAGTGCGAGAGACACAGCTGCTGCTCGAGATTCGTCATCGCGAAGACCCCGGAGGGGTCCGTGGCGATCTCGTGAGCAGGTGTCGGCGATGTAGGGTAATGGATGGCCTTCATGCCGGAATCCCCGGGGTTCTCGCCCCGGGCTCGGCCATGCGGCCGTACACACGTCCGGGTGCACTCCGCGCTTCCGGGTGGCGTGAGCCACCGCGACTGGCCGAGCAAGGGGCGTCAGCCCCGGGATTCCACAATCCACAATCGAGAGCCCTGGGGGGGAGACTGCCCTTCAGGGCATTCACGGTACTTCGGGGAGAGAGGGAAGAGGACCCATGATTGCGGCGATCCCCTGAACCCGCACCTTCAAACTTCCAACTTCTCTACCGGTTCCCTCCCACCCGCGTCCAGATGGCCAAGACCCCGCAATCCGACCCCGGCGAGTTGAACTCCACAGGGATCTCTGACGTAGAGCGGTAGAACTCCATAGCGGCAATCTGGTTAACTGGATAATCGTCCAGATTGGGGGGCTCGTAGGCGAACCCGAGCTTGATCCCGTCCACATACACCTCTGCATAGCACGCACGTGGTAATCGGGGATCGATTGGCCGCCCACCGGTATTCGAACGCGGAGAGTTTCCCGCTCGGCCACCGCCGGTGGCCAGGAATCGCTTCCCCATCGCGCGCACGATACGAACCCCGGAGACGCTTTGAAGGACCTCGGGTAGCCGCTGATATTCCTTTACCCTCAGCAGTGAATCATCCCAGAACTTGCCTCCAACATTGAACTGCCGCCGCCGGGCCCACTCCCGGAGCTTCACTGGCACCGCGTCCGGTCCCTTCGCTGTCGACTCCACCTCCGGTAGTACCACCGCTTCCAGCCGAAGCTCGACATCCACCTGTGTCGTGCCGGTGTCCCCCATGAAACTCCGAAACACCGCCACCGGAGCATACCCAAGCCGCCGAAACACCACTTCAAACCGTCCGCTCGGGACATTCCAGATCGCATACCGTCCCGCGCTGTCGGTCATGCTCCGCCGCCCTGCCTCGGTCAACACCACTTCTACACCGGGGAGGCCCAGCCCGGAACTGTCCACGACATGACCCTGCAGAACATGCTGGGCGTAGGCCAGATCGATCGACTGGAAGCACAGCACTCCGAGGAACGCCACCAAGCACCCTCCTCGCATATCCTTCACGCGAACCCCAATAGTCGCAATCACCTTTGCCTGACTCCCTATTCCAGTTCCAGTCACGAGGTTCTGTTCACCTTCATGAGACTACCGCTCAAATACGATGATACCACCACTCAAGTACCACCATGGCCCCCCAAGGTTCGAATCCCCTCCACTGGTGGTAGGGGATTGCTGCCCTCGGGGAGCGCCGGCAGTACGACGCCGAGTAGTACTATGCGGTCGAGTCCCTCCTACGGCTCTAGTGCGGTTTCCGCGCAAGTTGCCACGTCACAATCCGACGTGGGGTAGTAGTCGCAGTAGTTGCCCGGGAGCGGCATAGGAAAGGTACACTTCGTGTGGGTCGGGGGGATGGTCTCTCCCTGCGCCTCGAGGTTCTCCGCCGATCGCGCGACGTAGACGTTCGCCGCCACCAGCGCCGCGATCAGGAACAGCACCTGCACGAGCCCGAACCGATTCTGTTTCTGCTTCTGCATCCTGCCCTCCATGGAAGAGTGTGGAACCATCGCTCCGGCAGCAGTCACCCGGCGAGGCCTGGTTCACAGGCCGTGTCGGGAAACCGCCACCGGCGCACCAGGGGAAGATCGTCTTCCCCAAACACCCGCAGGTAAACCCCCTGCCCATCTGCGTGGAGGGTCCGGGCATCCCGCGCCCGTACCCTGATGACGTCCAGTACCCGCCCGCTCCTGCACACTGACCCGGAGCCAGGCCGTGGCTGTGCCGTCCGTGAAGGCCTCCGGATCGAAACCGGCCACCAGGGCACATGCCCCGGCGTGGAGCAGGGCGGTGGCCTGGGGTCGCGAACGGGAAAAGGGGAAGAATGTCAGGAACTTGCGGTACTGCTCCCGCATCTCCCGCCGGGGCATCTGTTGGAACCGGGCCCGGCTCCGTACCGAGGTCCGGGCCACGTAGGTCACCCCATAGCGGCTCGTGGTCTCCCGGTCCGCTTCGCTCACCTCCACCTGCCGGGCCGGCCAGGCAAACCGGAGCACCTGACCGGCGTCGGTCCGTAACTCCAGCACGGTGTCGCCCCGCTCGATAATCCCCCACCACCCCGGACCGCTCGCCCACAGAGGGCGGGATTCGTACAGTCGTTCCCAATACACTGCCCGCCGCTGTTCGGTGGTAACCGAGCGGATCAGGGACGGGGGGCCTTGGAGGATGGCCAAGGTCTCAGCTGCAGCCCGACCTCCCAGTTTGAGGAGGACCCCCGGCTCCTTCGGCACCGAGTCCTCCGCCCCCGGGGTCTGTTCGCCGCTCTGGACGAACACCACCGGAGTTCCACCCACCACCCCCAATCGCCGTGACCAGTCCTCCACTCCACTCCACGCCGGGAAGTCCTGGAAGAGCGCCGGGCCCCGCGCCATGTATCCCATCCAGTCTCCCCCACTCCCAACCTCCCGTGTTCCCATAAGTCGGCCCGTGGTACCGAGGAACACGGACAGTTCCCCCCGATCAACAAGCATTTGCAGCACGAGCACCGAATCTTCCGTGACCGCGAGCGCCACGGGGTAGCGGAACTCGCCCGGTCCGGGACCCGGTCGGCTGAGCGTCGTCAGAAGTTCGCCCTCGGGCGAGAAAACCTGCACGTTTTCCGGCGTGAGCACCGCCACCCGCCCATCGGCGAAGGTGGCCACATCGATCACGTTCGACACCTCCGCAGGCACGATGTCGAGGTCGGACCGGAGCTCGGTCACCCGGTGATTCCCCGTCGTCCCGATGTCCAGGGGCGCCACCGCAATCCGGACCACCGTCGTGTCCCCCGATTCCGCGACGATCTCCGAGAGGGGTTCATCCACAGAACCGGAGGCGTATCGGCAACCACCGATGAGCACGATTCCGAGGATCATGCAGGGGATCGTCCAAGCCTTCCGGTCGCGGGGTATCATGCCCCCTGCTCCCGGCACGACGCCGCCAGCGCCCCCGGCCCAGACCCACGCACCAGTTCCTCGGGCGCGGCCCCCGGCATCCGCACCACCCGCAGGCTCCGGTCCACTGCGTACACCGTCGGGGTTCCGATGACACCCATCGCCCCGGCCTGATCCGCGGATGCCAGCAGGTACGCGGGCGCGGAAAGACCGAACTCCTGGTGGAACGCCTGGATCCTGTCCGGGCTGTCGGGAAGAGAGAGCCAGAGCACAGCGCCGTCGAATCGCTTCCTGACGTCCGGCGCCACCTTGGCCCAGGCTGCCGCAGCCCGGCGGCAGGCGCCACAGGTGGTGCTGTACACAATCAGGAAGGTGCAGGGGCCCGCGGACGACCTCGCCAGCGCAGCCGACAGGGTTATCGATCGATCTCCCTCGGAAAGACTCGGCTCCACCACCGGCATCACGAACAGGTCGGGTAGAGTGTCGCCGATCCTGACGACCCGATGCTCCAGCACCCGGATCTCACCCGGTCCGGGCGATATCATACCCACCGCCCATGGCCATGTCACCTGACCCAGCAGCAACGCTGCGAGCAGAACCGCCACGCCACGTGCCATGCCTTTCACTGTGATCCCGTTCACGCTGTCTTCCTTGGTATTCTCTCGTCTCACACACCCTCCTCCACCCTCCTCATCGCACTGCGGCTCAGTCAACCAGGTCCAAACTACGGCCGAGCACAAGCGCCGCCAGTACCAGTTTTGGCCATGTCAACAGCTTGTCATTCCGGGACATGGTACCGCAGAAGACACGCCCACGGCCCTTGCTGCCGTCGGCTGCTCTGATCGCAGAACATCCATTGCGCACCGTGGCCCTTGCGGTAGTGATAGACACCATGCTACCGTATGGTTGAGGCGCTGATTCCGAGTCTAATCGATGGACCAGGCACACAGCATGCCCTTATGGGCGGTATGCCGGGAGGTCACAATGAGGAAGGGCGTGCTCCAGCCCCCCTACACGGCAGAGGAGGCACCGCTCGAAGCGGTGGGTTGCGAGGTGCTCCCCCTCGGCGCCATCGCGGTTCTCCACCTGGACGGTCATGAGAGCCACGACCTCATCGGCGCGGCCGTCGAGGCACTGCCGCTCCACGTCCCTCCGGTGCTCCTCCTCCCCGACGGCACCGCGCCACCCGTCCTTGCGTCCACACGACAGGTCGTCTGCCTTGCTTCCGACCCTCCACCCCTGATCGAGGAGGTGCTGACCGCGGTGAACAACCGGCCCACCCCCACCCCGGATCAGATCGCGGCGTGGCTCGCCGCCCGGCTCGACAACCCGCACCTGGAACCCGTGGTGACCTACGCCCTCGACGGGGAGGGTCGCCCCACTCCGGCCGGTCTGAGCGGGCGAAACCTCCGCCGAAAGATCCCCGACCTCCTGAAGTGCCGGGTCAGCGACCTGGGGCGTCTCTCCAGCCTGGCAACCCGAAGGCGCCTCTGCCCCAGTGTGGAGACCCTGGCCAAGGACCACGCACCCCGGACCACACCGGGACACTTGCGGGACCATGTGCGCGCCCTCGGGGTGTCCCTCGCCGAATACAACAACATGCCGGGCTGGGAGTGGCCCCTGGAGGCGGCCGTGCGCCAGGGGTTGGGGGTTGGGGGTTGGGGGTTGGGCGAAGATAGCGAGGAAGACACCTGGACGCCGAGCCGGGCACATCGAAGTTCGAAGTGGGAAGTGTGAAGTGTGAAGGGTGTAGACCCGACCGGGGTGTCGATCGTTGAAGGCGGTACTTCGAGGAGAGAGGGAAGAGGAGTGAGAAGGGCGTCAGCCCCGGGATCCCAAGATCCACAGGGGGGAGCTCTGGGGAAGGGGGACTGCCCTTCAGGGCATTCACGCGAAGCGTGCATCGCGTTGGCTTCAGCCAACGTGAACCGCGAGGGCCCTGGGGATGGTCGCGCCGATCACGCGGGATGAATCCCGCGCGATGCACCTTCGGTGACCGGCGCTGAAGCGCCACGCCCCGCCGAGCTCCATTCACGAGATCGCCACGGATCCGGCGGGGTCCTCGCGATGACCGTCCTTCGAACTTCACACTTCCAACTTCGAACTTCCCCCTCCCCCGTCTCCGGCCCTATCTTCCACCCGTTCCCCCTCGTCCCCGCTCGGCATCCAAACCACCGGAGTTGCCATGTCCCCACGCGCCGCCGTCACCCTCCTGCTCGCCGCCAGCCTCTTCTCCTGCCGGGGCGGCGGGCAATACGACCTCATCATCAGCAACGGCCGGATCGTCGACGGCACCGGGAACCCCTGGTACCAGGGCGACCTCGCCATCCAGGGCGACCGCATCGTCGCCATCACCCCCGCCGGCGGTCTGGACAGCGCCTCCGCGCGCGAGCGCGTGGACGCCACCGACATGGTCGTCTCCCCCGGATTCATCGACATCCAGTCCCACTCCTGGAACGCCCTCCTCTTCGCCGACGGTCGGGTGATCGGCAAGGTGGCCCAGGGCGTCACGACGGAGATCCTGGGCGAGTCGACCACGCCCGCGCCGTCGAACCCGAACATCGATTCGCTCTTCATGGGGCCGGAGCTGTCCGACACCCTGATGCTCGCGGAGGTGATGAAATATCGGGGCTCGCGCGGATTCCGCACCTGGCTCGACGCGATGGAATCCCACGGCACCAGTGTCAACGCCGGGAGCTACCTCGGCGCCACCACTGTACGGGCCTACGCCATGGGCCAGCGGGAAGGAGTCCCCAGTGCGGCCGAGCTCGACACCATGCGTGCCGTGGTGCACGAAGCGATGCTCGACGGCGCCTTCGGCATCTCCAGTGCCCTCATCTACCCACCCGGCAGTTACGCCGGCACCGATGAACTGGTCCAGATTTCCCGGGCGATGGCGCCCTTCCATGGCACCTACATCACCCACATGCGCTCCGAGGGAGCGGGACTCCTCACCGCCATGGACGAAGCACTCCGGATCGGCCGAGAGGGGGGAGTGCCGGTGGTGATCTATCACTTCAAGGCCTCAGGCCAGACCAACTGGCCCCTCGCCGGGCCGGCCATTGCCAAGGTGGACTCGGCCCGCATCGCCGGACAGGACGTGACCGCCACGATGTATCCCTATCCGGCATCGGGGAACAACCTCTCGTCGCGGATCCCGGAATGGGCCCACGCCGACGGGATGCTCCTGGAAAACCTCCGCACCTCGGACATCCGGGCGCGGATTCATGCCGAGATGACGGCGAGCCCCCAGGCGAACCCTCCCGGCGCCTACCGGATTTCCGGGTTCAAGTACCGCGAGGAGTGGAAGCGCTTCGAGGGACTCCGGCTCGACGCCATCGCCGCCGATCTCGGCGTGGACTGGGCCGATGCGGTACTCGAGCTCACCCTCGGAGAACAGAACACCCTGAGCCAGATCACCTTCGGGATGTCGGAGGAGAATGTGGCCCGGATGATCGCCCAGCCCTGGGTGGTGATCGGGAGCGACGCGGGCGGCTTCGATCCCGACACGACGAGCCGGCTGGTGCACCCCCGATCGTACGGAACCTTCCCCCGGGTTCTCGGGAAGTATGCCCGGGAGGATGGGGTGCTCCGCCTGGAGGACGCCGTTCGCAAGATGACCAGCGCCACCGCCCGGATCCTCGGATTGAAGGACCGCGGATTGCTCCGGGAGGGGATGTACGCCGACATCGTCATCTTCGATCCGGCTACGGTGATCGACCGGGCCACCTTCGACCAGCCCCACCAACTCGCCACGGGGGTGCGGGATGTCTTCGTGAACGGGGTGGCGGTCTGGAGGAACGGAGCCCACACGGGAGCCACTCCCGGTCGGGCACTCAAGGGCCCGGGCTGGGTCGGTCACCGAACCCCCTCTCCCTGAAGACCCCTTCAACCCGACCGCTGATGCCGACACCTGACCCTTCCCCGCCGCCCGAGGTACGCCTTCTCCGGGTGCTCTATGCGGTCCAGGTGGGACTCCCCGTCGGCCTCTTCGCCGCAGCCGTGGCCCTCGGACCCTCGCGACAGGCGCCGCTTGCGGAGATGACCACGCTCCGATGGATCGGCCTCGGTGCCGCGCTGATCACCACCGCGGCCGCCTCGGCGATGCGCTCCCGAATGGACGTGCCCCGCCATGCCGGCCCGGTCACGCACCGTCGCGCCGTCCTGCTGGCCGGCATCGTGCCCTGGTCCATTCTGGAATTCGGCGGAATGACTCAGGCCGCGATCTACTGGCTCACCGGTGACACCTGGATGCTGGGCGTCTTTGCCCTGCTCTTCCTGCTCCCGATGGCCACGATGCCCCCCTCCCGGATCACCGGGAGATGACCCTCACCACACGTTGATGCCTCCATGAGCCTTGCCCGGACCCTTCTCCTCCACGCCTCCCGGAGCCCCTGGCTCGCGGACCAGGCCACCCGTCGCGCGATCTCCCGCCGGGCGGTCCGCCGGTTCATGCCGGGTGAGCGGCTCGAGGACGCCCTCCACGCCGCGCGCGACCTCGCCACCGCCGGACTCGGAACCCTGCTGACCCGGCTCGGCGAGAACGTGACCGAACCCGCCGAGGCCACCGCGGTGTGCGATCACTACCTCGACGTGCTGGATGCCATTCGGGACCGGGCCCTCCCCTCGGAAGTTTCCATCAAACTCACCCAGCTCGGCCTCGATTTTGACGCAACGGCCTGTGAGGCCCACGTGCGGGACATCGCGGAGCGGGCCGCCGCAGTCGGCTCGGTGCTCTGGATCGACATGGAGGACTCGAGCTATGTCGACGCCACCCTCGGTCTTTATCGCCGTCTCCTGCCCGAGTTTCCCACTCTCAGCATCGCGATCCAGGCCTATCTGCATCGGACCCCGGCCGACGTGGCGTCGCTCCTGCCACTCCGGCCCACCATCCGGCTCGTGAAGGGCGCCTACCGGGAACCGCCCGATGTAGCCCTGCCTCGCAGGCGCGACGTCGACCAGCAGTACTTCGACGTCGGGGTGTCGATGCTGAAGGCCACCCGGGAGGGAACTCGAGCCGTGTTCGGCACTCATGACCTCGATCTCGTGGACCGCCTCCGTGCCAAGGGACGGGACCTCGGTCTCACGCCGGACGCCTTCGAGGTGCACATGCTCTACGGCATCCGGAGCGAGGCCCAGCGGCAACTGGCGGGAGAGGGCGTCCCCGTCAAGACCCTCATCAGCTACGGCGAGGCCTGGTTCCCCTGGTACATGCGGCGGCTCGCCGAGCGGCCCGCCAACGTCTGGTTCGTGCTGCGGAGCCTCCTTCCCTGATCGGGGATCATGACCGCATCGCCGCAGCGTATCGTCTCCCTCCTCCCCGGGGCCACCGAGATCATCGCAGCCCTCGGCGCGGGAGGGCGGCTGGTGGGCGTCTCCCACGAATGTGATCATCCTCCGTGGGTCAAATTACTTCCGCGGGTGACCACGAGCCCGATCGATGTGACCCAGACCGGTTCGCTTATCGATGCGGAGGTGCGGCGTCTGATGGAGACGGGTGAGGCGGTGGTAGCCGTCGAGGCGGAGCGGCTGAAGAAACTCCGGCCCGACCTCCTCGTCACCCAGGCCCTCTGCGATGTGTGTGCGGTAGGAGCCGGTGAGGTGCATCGCGTCGCCGATCTGCTCGACCCACCACCGGTCACCTTCATCATGACAGGCACCACGATCGCCGGTGTGCTGGAGGACATCATCCGTCTCGGCGCTCTCCTCGACCTGGCGGACGACGCTGAGGAGCTGGTGATGGGGATGAGGTGCCAGATGAAGAGTGCGGGAAGGGGAGCGTCAGCACCCTCTCCGCGCGTGTTGGCCATCGAGTGGCTCGATCCTTTCTACCTGGCGGGGCACTGGGTACCGGAACTCATTGCCGCCGCTGGAGGTCTCGATGTGGGCGCGGAACCGGGAGCGAAGTCGGCACGAAGCGAGTGGCGCGACATCGCCGCACTCGAGCCGGACCTGGTCGTGGTCCTGCTCTGCGGATTCGGAGTAGAGAGGTCGGTGCAGGAACTCGACGGGTTCCTGAAGGGGGTTGGAGACGGTGAGGCAGCGAGCCTCCTGCGTCGGACCCCGGCCTGGGTGATGGATGGAAACGCCTGGACGTCGCGGGCTGGACCGAGACTCCCCGGGGCAGCGACCAGGTTTCGGGCGGCTCTCGAGGGGCGGGAGATGCCGGGGCTGGTGAAGTACAGGGTAGGACGTAGGACATAGGACGTAGGACGTAGGACATAGGACATAGGACATAGGACATAGGACATAGGACATAAGACATGGATTGAGGGCATGCCATGGCGGTGCGGAGGTGGAGGGCCCCGACCTCGTGGAGAGTGCCAGGCGACTCATGCCGAACGGGCTGCCGTTCTGTTATACTGGACGGTACGGGGGAAGATCAGCACCCAACCAGAGGCCAACTCCACGCGAGCCGGCACCCTGACGACGACGGTAGCCCGGGCCGTCGGCATTTCACTCGTGGAGGTCCGCTCAATTCTCGATTTCATCCGGGAGGGCCGGGAGACGGGATCGGCCGGGATCATGGCGCGGGAAGGGGTTCAGCCTCCCAAGCGGAAGTCGGCCAAGCGAGGCGATCGCGCTGACCGCCCTGGAAGACGATCCCTGTTTCCCCTTGCAGGAAAATGACAGCCAAGGCCGGACTCTTTGCCAGGGAGGTAGGCATGCATGCCTGGACGCGGACCTTCCCACCCGCCCGAGCGTTTCACGGTATCGGGCTGATGGCCGTGCTCCTGGCCGCGTGCTCAGCGGGGTCACCGGCCACCACCGCCATCACCGTAACCGACAGTGCCGGGCTCGCAATCGTCACGAACGACCTCTCCCGGCTCCTGTCTACCTGCGCGATCGGCCCGGAGCCCACGCTGCGCATCGGCGTGGCCGAGGGGCAACCGGAGTATGAGTTGCATCGCGTGTTCGGCGCCGCCACCCTCTCCGACGGGAGGATCGTTCTGGTCAATCAGGGTACCCAGGAGCTTCGCTTCTACGATTCTTTGGGGACGTTCGTCGGTCGAGCGGGGCGCCCCGGAGAGGGTCCGGGCGAGTTCCGCGATGCCTTCTATCTCCGGATCCTGCCCGGCGACACCCTTTTCGTGGGGGACTACCGCCCCTGGCAGTTCTTGGTGTTCGATGGCATGGGCGAATGGATCCGAACGGTTCGACCGACTCCCCTGTATTTCAATCCCCCCGATGTTTTCACCGTTCTCGACGACGGGAGGATGATTTTCGGAGCACGCGCCACCGGAACTCCCGGTGCCCCCGGGTTCGTCCTGCGACACCTCACGCTCGCCCTTCACGGCGCGGAGGGCGGACTCACCGATACGATCACCACCCTTCCGAATGGCCGATGGGGAACCACTCAAGGATCCCGACTCTCTGTGTATCCCCTCTTCGAGCCGTTTGCCCGCGCGGACGCACGAGGAGATCGCCTCGTGGTGGGACACGGGTCGACGCCTGAGCTGCAGGTTCATTCCGTACGCGACAGCATTCGCCTGGAGCGGATCATCCGGTGGACCACCCCCGACCGCAGGGTCACTGCGTCTGACGTGGCCGCCGAGCACAGGCGACTCACCGAGGGATTTGGCAGCGACGACCCTGAGCGCCGGGCCCGGTTCCTCGATCCCCTCCTGACCGACGAGCGACCGGTGGCGGAAGAGTTCCCCGCTTTCTCCACGGTCCGCCTGGCCCGGGACGGAGGAATCTGGATCCGGGAGTATCCCCGCCCGACCGAGTCCGCGAGACAACGTTGGATCGCTCTCGTCCCGGATGGGGGGTTCCGATGCCGGGTGGTGCTCCCCGATGCCACCGAACTTCTGGAGATCGGCACCGACCATCTCCTCATGAAGGAGCAGGATGACGATGGGGTGGAGAGTGTGGCGAGGTATGCCCTGCAGCCGCCTGCGGATCGGTGACCACTGTCTCGGAGGATCTCCCCGGCGTGCGGAGGACCTTATCAGACCCCAGGGTCGTCATCGCTCCATGAAGCGGGCCTCCCTCGCCCTGCTGCTTCTCGTCTCATGCCGCAGTGCACCGCCGGTTTCGGCACCGGTGCCGACGGGTGACTTCAGCGGTCTTATGGAGGGTCGGGTTCTCCCCTTCACCGGGACGGCCGTTTACGCCCGCTGCCAGGACGAGATCCATCTCTTCCTGTTGACCACCACCCTGCCCCGCACCAGCCTGACCCTGCACCCGATGGGGTTTCCGTTTCGCGGGCAGCATCCCCTTCTTCCCTCCCGCGCCATCGAGGCGTTCCGCAGGTCGGCCCCACCCGACTCGGTCCCGGGCCCCTTTCTCCTCTCGGTCGAGGATCCGCCGCGTCCCCTCGGTTACGCCGACTCGGGCACGGTTCGGATGACCGAGGCTTCTGACGGGCTGCTCCGCGGGCACATCGAGGCTTGGATCGATCGACGGCAGGTGAGCACCTTCTTCACGGCCCGCCGGGATTCGGTGCTGGAGGGCACCCTGATCGATGGCACCCGATGCGCACACTGACTCGGTCTCCTGTATTCTGCGGGATGAACGGAAGCCACAGATGACGCAGATGACACAGAGAGCACCCCCAGGGAACCACGAAATACACGAAAGCCACGAACAAATCTCCGTGCTTGGGTGGGCAATGGAAACGTTATTCCGTAGATTGCCAAGGTCCTACGAGGAGGGACACGACAGATCCCGCCCATCAACACAGAGGGAGTGGGTGGCCCGGAGAAAAGCGGGAACCACGACATACCCGAGCAAGACCCCCTCCCACTTCAGGGCTACATGGATTCCGGCGAGCGCAGAATGGCGGGCACAGGTCGTCTCGTCGATTGATTGGACTCTTCTCAGAGAGGTGATCGATGGCGTCCGACATCGATTTTGTCGAATACGTCTGTGACCAGATCCGGGGCGCGGGCGCGATCTCACACCGCGCGATGTTCGGCGAGTTCGCCGTCTACCTGAGCGGCAAGGTCGTCGGCCTGGTGTGCGACAACCAGTTCTTCGTGAAACCCACCCTGGCGGGGAGAGCCCTGCTCGGGACCCCGGTCGAGGCGCCGCCCTACCCGGGAGCCAAACCCCACTTTCTGGTATCCGACCAGCTCGACAACCGGGAGCTCATGACCGGGTTGATCCGTGCCACTGCGGCGGAGCTGCCGACCCCCAAGCCCCGAAGGAAGGCGGTACCCAAGAAGTAAGCCGTTTCGGCCCGAAGGCGAGGTCGGCCCTGCTCGGCCTGGCGGTGCGCGAAGTCACGATTGAGCTCTATCAGCGCTGGCTCCAGGAGCCACCCACCGCGACCCCGCCCGCCCCCTCCGCAGAGCAGTGGCTGGATGACTGGACCGAACTCGGCGACACCATGCTCCGCCAGGCACCCGATGGTCCGACGGCCACCGAGATCGTGGCGGACGATCGAGACCGACTGGACCGCACTGATCCGTGCTGACACTCGACGCGAACATCTGGGTCGCCGCGTTCGACCCGAAGGACCGATTTCACGAATCGAGTGTGACCTTTCTCCGTCGAGTGGCACAAAAGGAGCTCCGCCTGCATGGGCCGGCATTCGTCGCCATGGAAGTGGCGTGCGCGTTGGCCCGACGGGCGGGAGATTCCACGGTGGGCGTCCTCGCCCACACCCGACTGCGCTCCCACCCGATGCCCCTCCTGCACCCGATGAACGACCTCTTTCTCTCCACGGCCCAGGAGATCGGGGCCGCGCATCTCCTGCGGGGTGCCGACGCCCTCTATGCGGCCACGGCACAATTGGCGGATGCGTCGTTGATCACATAGGATGACGAGTTGATTGCACGGATCGGAGCCGCCACACCCGCCCAGTGGCTCACCGACAACGCCTGAGGATCACGGCCCCTTGTGCGGGCCGTTCGAGAACGGCCCGCTGCGCCAAGGCCAACCCCTGTACGGGCCGTTCGCGAACGGCCCGTACAAAGGCCAGGCGTACTTGCCAGCGCTCGCTCCGCGAGCGGGGGCATCAGTGTCCATGCTCCCCAGACCATCCGAGGGATCCCATTCCTGCGTCAGGCACGGCTTGGATCGTGGCCTCAGGTCGCATCTCGCCACGGGTCGACACCGAAGCCCCCCGCAGCACACGAACCTGAGCCTGTACGGGCCGTTCGCGAACGGCCCGTACAAAGGCCAGGCGTACTTGCCAGCGCTCGCTCCGCGAGCGGGGGCACGAAAAAACAACCCCAGGTGGTTCATGGCGCGTTCAGGGATCTCCGCTATATCACGGCGAAACCACCCCGTCCTCAATCACGCCTGGACTCCGCCATGACCGACGATCCACTCCTTCCCCGCCGAAAGAGACTCCGTCTGAAAGGATATGACTACTCACAAGCCGGAGCCTACTTTGTCACGATCAGCACGCGCGCCAGCGCCTGCATCTTCGGTACCGTCCACCGTGGCATCGTCTGCCTGAACGAAGCCGGACGGATTGCTGCATCCTCCTGGATCTGGTTGGAATCGCAGTATCCCCACGTCGCCCTGGATGCCTTCATCGTCATACCCAACCATGTACATGGGATCATCATTCTCCACCCGCCCCACATCATCCCGGGGACGCCCACTCCCGTGCGGAGAAAACCTCTCGGTCGCCTGATCGGAGCCTTCAAGACCGTGTCCACCAAGCGGATCAACTGCCTGCGGCGCTCACCTGGGGCTCCCCTCTGGCACCGCAGCTACTTCGACCACATCATCCGTAATGGAGACACGCTGGCGACAATCCGGGAGTACATCGACACGAATCCGGAACGATGGGAGAGGCGAGGGCAGGTCTTTGTCCCCGGTCCGAGCCATTACCTGTAGGTGTTCGAGTACGGGCAGTTGGTGCACAGATCGTTCGGCCCGCTGCACCAAGGCCAACCCCTGTACGGGCCGTTCGCGAACGGCCCCGTACAAAGGCCAGGCGTCATTGCCCGCGCTCGCTCCGCGAGTGGTCGAGGCCTTTCGAGCTGCTCCTACTTCCCCAGGTTGACCACCACCCGGCCCGCCTTCAGCCACACCACCACCAGACTCCCGCAGCTCCGGAGGTAGAGCGGGTCGGTGGAGAACTCCAGGGGCACCGGTTGCCGTCCCCGGCTCGTGTCCCGGCTCCGGTAGATCTCCATCGCCTCCACATCCTCGGGCTCGAAGTCGTTGAGCGCCCAGCCTTCCCGCGGACGCTCGCCGTTGATCGAGATCACCGGCGGGCAATCGAACCCCCGGGCCCGGAAGGCGCTCGCCGCCGCCCGGGTCTGGATGCCTCCGATCCCATACCGGACGTCCCGCATCCGGGGGGCATCGAGACCGAGGGCCGGCTCGAAGAAGGTGTCGGCATGAACATTCCAGAGGTATTCCCCGGCCGCCTCGCCAAGTTCGTTCGGGGCCAGCCGCTTGATGTCGTCCCGGGTGAGGAGGGTCCCCAGGTGACCGCCCACCCGCCGGGTGACCCGGGCCACGTCGAACCGGGTGGCATTCACCACGATGTCGGGGAGGCCCTGCGGCATCGGCTGCATCTCGAACCGCACGATCCGGGGCGTGTCCTTCTCCAGCTTCAGTGCGACACGGATGGGGACATAGCCGATGCGCCGAACCGTGATGAAGTAGCTCCCTTCCCTCGCGTCCTCGAACGCGAAGATCCCGTTCTCCCCCGTTTCCCTCTGGCGGGGTCCCCGGGTGCGGTTGGTGGATCCCCCGGCGAGGATCTCCGCGTTGGCGATCGGCCTGCCATCGGGGTCCACCACCATCCCCCGAAACAGCGGCGCCCGACCGGTCTCCCGATCCCCCGGGAGGCGTGACACCTCGGTCACCACATCCACGAGACGCTGTGGCATCGGAAACATCTCGAACTGAACCGACTTGGGCTCACCCTCCTCCAAGGTCACCGAATATTGAATCGGGACATAGCCGATCCGCCGGACGGTGATGGTGTAGGTGCCCTCTTCGATCCCGGGAAAGACGAAACGGCCCCGGGGGGTGGTCTCCACCTGGAAGGGGCCCCGGATCTTCTTCTTGTTGCCCACGGCGATCACCTGGGCCAGAGGGATCGTGGCCCCGGTGGTGTCGACCACCACCCCGGTGAGGAGGGGCACGGCGGTGGAATCCTGAGCCCGAATCCCGCTCGGCACCGCCACCACCAAGAGAAGCCCAACTCCCGGGAGCATCCGGCATCGCCAGGCACGAACCCGCGCACGGGTTCCCGCGTCACCATTCATCCGACCTCTCTTTCACGTCAGTACGAGGTTATCTGTCGGAGACGCCCGTCCGAGGCTCGGTCGCACACACCGCCCGGATCGCCACCACGAACCGATCCACCTCCTCGGGGCTTGTGGACCAACTGGCCATCCACCGCGCCAGCGATTCCGCCGGGTTCCAGGCCTCGAACACGAAGTCCCTCTGCAGCGCCTCCATCGCCTCGGGCGTCAGGAGCGGAAAAAGCGCGTTCCCCTGCCGAGTCCACTTGAGCCGGAGCTGTTCACACCCGGCGATTCCCTGCTCCAGCCGGGCGGCCATCGTGTTGGCGTGCTCCGCATTCCGTCTCCAGAGATCATCCCGTAAAAGCGCCTCGAACTGCGCCGAGATGAACCGCATCTTGGAGGCGAGCTGCATCCCCTGCTTCCGCACGTGGGCGAATTCCCGCGCCAAGTCCGTCCGGAGAAACACCACCGCCTCCCCGAAGAGGAGCCCGTTCTTGGTGCCTCCGAAGGAGAACACGTCCACCCCCGCGCCGCTGGTGAGCGCGGCAAGCGAACAGTCGAGCGCTGCGGCTGCGTTGGCCAGTCGCGCCCCATCGAGGTGGAGCAGCCAGCCCTCCCCATGCACCTGGTCCGCCAGGGCCGTGAGCTCCTCGACTGTATACAGGGTGCCACACTCGGTCTGCTGGCTCACCGACACGACCCGAGGCAGGCTCCAGTGCTGGCTCGGTTCCGTTCGCGCCACCCGCCGAAGCATGTCGGGGGTGAGCTTGCCCTCCGGCGTGGGCACCGTGATGAGCTTGCAGCCGGTGAACCGCTCGGGGGCACCGCACTCATCCACCGCGATGTGCGCGGAATCGGCACAGATGATGGCATGATGGGGACGAGTCATGGCCTGGAGCCCGAGCACGTTCGCCCCCGTACCGCCATAGACGAAGAACACCTCCGCGTCGGCCTGCACCAGGTCACGGATCCTGGCGGTGGCGCGGGCGGTCCATGGATCATCGCCGTAGGCGGGGGCGGCCCCCCGGTTGGCCTCCACCAGGGCCTCGAGAACGGCGGGATGGGCCCCGGCGTGGTTGTCGCTCGAAAAGTTGGGCCGGTTCACGGCGCACCGGCCCCGGGACTCTCGACATCTCCCGGAAGCTTGTCCTCCCAGAGCGCCAGCACGTTTCCGTCCGGATCGGCCACCATCGCCATGATCCCCCAGGCCTGCTGGGTCGGTTCCGCCACGAAGCGGACCCCCCGCTCGTGCAGCACCCCGCAGTGATGGAGCAGGTCGGGCACGCGCAGGGTGATCCCGGTGTGCCGACCCACCATTCCCTTCGCCTCGGCGTGCGCCGCCGGATGCACCCCTATCCGACTATCACCCTCACCTAGCTCGGCGCCGAACGAACCCCGGCTCCGCAGGGGGAGCCCCAGGGTGTCGTGGTAGAAGGTGATCGCCCGGTCGATGTCGGTGACGAAAATCGCAACAGAGTAGAGGGAAGGGGTCATAGGGAGTAGGGAGTAGGGAGTAGGGAGTAGGCAGTAGGGAGTAGGGAATAGGGAGTAGGGAATAGGGTGTAGGGGGGAATGGCATTCGCCCTACCGGAATCAACGGCCGACATGGGCCGCGGCCCAGTTCCGGCGCATTCCTGCGAGACCCGGACGTTCCAGGGGAGTGTGGCCGAACCGCGTGGTAAACTCATCCTCCGTCATGCGGTCAAAATACCCCGGGTCCCCGGTGTCGGGCTCCCCCCCCTGGTCCGGTTCGAAGGCCGCGACGCCGGTCGGCTCGGCGAACCGCTCATTCCAGGGGCAGACCTCGTTGCAGATGTCGCACCCGAAGGCCCAGCCCTCGAGCCGGGGCACCAGCTCCCCCGGAATCGGTCCCTTCTGCTCGATGGTCAGGTAGGAGATGCACCGGGTGGCATCGAGCACCCGGGGCTCCACGAACGCCTGGGTGGGGCAGGCCTCCAGGCACCGGGTGCAGCTGCCGCAGCGATCGAGGGAAAACGGTGAGTCCACCGCGAGGTCCAGATCGGTGAAGATGGTTCCGATGAAGAACCAGCTTCCCGTCCCGGGACGAATGAGCATGGTGTTCTTCCCGATCCAACCAAGTCCGGCCCGCTGAGCCAGCTCCCGCTCGGGGACGGGCCCGGCGTCGATCCAGGGCCTCGCCACAGCGGCCCCTTCCTTCCGCAGCGTCTCGGCCAGTTCTTCCAGACGCGCGAGGGTCACGTCGTGATAGTCCCTGCCCCGGGCGTATCGGGCGATCTTCACCCCGGGCCCGGCGGGCGCGCGGGGGAGATAGTTCTCCAGCACCACGACGACGCACCGCGCCTCGGGCACGATCCGCCCCGGCTCCTTGCGGCGGGCTGCCTGGCGGTGCAGGTAGCGCATGGTGCCCCCGTAACCGCGGGC